>NZ_JAAIXZ010000024.1 GCF_010894435.1 Pyxidicoccus trucidator
ACCTCAGGCGTCCACCGGTCCATGTGCGCTCCTGCCGTGTCCTCGGACCTACCTGCGCACTCTCTGGGCCGACGTCGATCCCCTGTCCCTTGCCTGCTCCCTCGCCCTAACCTGATCGGCGCTCTAGAGCGTCGCTGGCGCCCGCTGTTCGCCACGGCGGTCTACACCGGGAGGCGCAAGGGCGAGCTGCTGGCGCTCCGCAAGTCGGACGTGGACCTCACGGCGGGCACCCTCGTGGTGGCCCGGTCGCACGCGGGCGACACGACGAAGGGCGGTCACGCGGACCTGCTTCCCGTTGCAGAGGGACTGGTGCTCTTTCGGCGCAAGGCCATGGCCACGTCCACCTCGGAGCTGCTGTTTCCCGCCAAGGATGGCTCGCAGCGTTCCGCGGACACCGCGCTGCACAAGGTGTTGCGCCGGGCCCTGGGACGCGCGGGGCTGGTGGAGGCCTACAACCACGTCTGCCGGCGCAAGGGCTGCAGCTACACGGTGAAGAAGAGCCACACCGTCCCCGAACCGTGCCCCCGCTGCGGCATGAGGCTCTGGCCCAAGCCGCTGCCCGCTCGCTGCGCTTCCACGACCCGCGGCACACGACCGCTACCCTGCTGCTCAAGGCGGGCGTCCCGCTGGCCACCGTGCAGCGCATCCTCCGCCACTCGGCCCCGGCCATCACCTCGAAGGTGTACGGCCACCTCGGCGTGGAGGACATGCGCAAGGGGCTCAACCGTCTCGCGTTCGGGCCTGCGGTTCCGGGCCCCGCCGAGGCCCTGCGTGCCGCTGGCGCCGAGCCCACTCCGCTTGCTGCTAGTTTGCTGCAGGACCCCGGGAGCCCGCAAAGTCGAAGGCCCTGGAATCCTCAGCTTTCGCTGAGAACTCCAGGGCCTTCAGTTGGTCGGGGCGACAGGATTTGAACCTGCGACCACTTGCACCCCAAGCAAGTGCGCTACCAGGCTGCGCTACGCCCCGGCACTGCTGCTGCCACCGTCGTGAAACGGTGCGCGCCCTTATGCCCCCACATGACGGTCAGGTCAAGCAAGAGCAGCACGGCGCCGTGGGAAAACTCACGCTTCCGAGTCTTCCATTCCCTCTTCGTCGAAGTCCTCGCCCCGGGCTTCCGCCGCGTCCGCCGCCGCCTCTTCGCGCGCGTCGATCTCCGCGTGGTTCTCCGGCACCGCCTCGCCGTTCAGCGCGCTCTTCAGCACCTGGCTCGGCCGGAAGGTCAGCACCCGACGGGCCGAGATCTCGATCTCCTTGCCGGTCTGCGGATTGCGGCCCACGCGCGCCTTCTTCTGACGCACCTGGAAGTTGCCGAACCCGGAGATCTTGATCTTGTCCCCGCGCTCCAGCGTCTCCTTCAGGGTGTCGAACACGAGCTCCACGATCTCGGCCGACTCCTTCTTCGAGAAGCCGACCTTCTCGTAGACGCCCTCGATGATGTCCGCCTTCGTCATGCGATTCCTCGGGATGCCCTCGGTGCGATGAACGCGAAGGCACTGTTGCAGCCTTCCCGGAGACGTGTCAACCCTCTGACTTCATTCAGGAATTCAGGCGCGCAGCGCGGCACCCAGCCGCTGCTTCACCTGCTCGACGATGCGCTGGTGCGCCTCGCTGACCTCCACGTCGGTCAGCGTCCGCTCGGGCGAGCGGTAGCGCAACGCGTACGCCAGGTTCTTCTGCCCCTCGGGGATGGGCTTGCCCGTGTACACGTCGAACACCTGCGCCTCCTCGACCAGCGGCTTCCCCACCTCCAGGATGACCCGCCGCACCTCGTCGTTCGCCAGCTCCACCGGCACCACCACCGCCAGATCTCTCAGCACCGCCGGGAACCGAGGCAGCGGCTGATACGCCGGCACCAGCCGCGCCGCCGCGTACAGCGGCTCCGTGTCCAACTCGAAGGCGAACACCCCCTCTGGCAGTCCCAGTGCCTTCACCACGCGCGGGTGCAGCTCGCCCACGTGTCCCAGCACCGTGCCGTCCGCCGTCTTCACCTGCGCGCAGGCACGCGGGTGGTACGCCGCATGCTCGGCCGGCGAGAAGGTGACGCCCTCCACTCGCAGCGCCGCCAGCACCCCTTCCACCGCGCCCTTCGCGTCGTAGAAGTCGGCCCGCGCGTCCTTCTGCGTCCAGCTCCGGCCACCGCGCAGGCCCCACACCAGGCCGCCCACGCGGTGCACCTCGCGCGCCGCGGGCCGCTGTCCCTGGCCACCCTCGGCGTCCCGGAAGTACGCCCGGCCCGTCTCGTAGATGGCCACCGACTCCACCTGGTGCCGCACGCTGCGGGACAAGTTCTCCAGCAGGCCCGGCAGCAGGCTGGTGCGCATCACCGACTGCTCCGCGCTCAGCGGGTTGAGCAGCGCCACCGCCGGCTCCTTCCCACCCAGCACCTCCAGGTTCTTCGGCGCGACGAACGAGTAGTTCACCACCTCGTCCATCCCCGCACCCGCCAGCGCGGACCGCATCCGCCGCTCCGCCTCCGCGTGCGCGGGCTCCGGCGCCAGCTCGGCCAGACCGCGAGGCAGCTTCGCCGGGATGTTGTCGTAGCCGAAGACGCGGGCGACCTCCTCCAGCAGGTCCTCCTCGCGCTCCACGTCCACGCGCGCCCGGGGCACCTCGTACGTCACCTGCCCCGTCCCCTCCTCCACCGCCTTGAAGCCCAGCGCCGCGAGGATGCGCCGCACCTCCGGCTCCGCCACCGCCACGCCCAGCACCTTCTCCACCCGGGCGAAGCGCAGCGTCACCTTCCGCGGCGGCTTCGGCGCCGGGTACACGTCCACGCGCCCTGGAGCCACGGTGCCGCCGGACAGCTCCGCGATGAGCTGCGCCGCGCGGTCAATCGCAGGCACCACCGCGTCCAGGTCCGCCCCGCGCTCGAAGCGGTGCGACGCCTCCGTGTGCAGCACGTGCCGCTTCGCCGTCCGCCGCACGCCCGAGCCCTGGAAGTTCGCCGACTCCAGCACCAGCCGCTTCGTCCCCGGCGTCACCTCGCTGTCCCCGCCGCCCATCACGCCCGCGAGCGCCTGCGCCTGCTTCCCGTCCGCGATGACCAGGTCATCCGCGTCCAGCGTGCGCTCCTTGCCGTCCAGCGTGGTCAGCTTCTCGCCCTTGGCCGCCGTGCGGACGACGATTTCCTGCCCGCCCAGCTTGTCCAGATCGAACGCGTGCAGCGGCTGGCCGTACTCCAGATTCACGTAGTTGGTGACGTCCACCACGTTGTTGATGGCGCGCACGCCGCACGCCTTCAGCCGGTCCTGCATCCACTGGGGAGAGGGCTGGATGGTGACGTTCTCCACCACGCGCGCCACGTACCTCGGGCAGCGCTCCGGCGCGTCCACGCGCACCTTCACCTGCGCGGACGCGGGCGTGCCGGACTCCGAGGGCTTCGGCTGGGGCACCTTCAGCGCGGCCCCTGTCACCACGCCCACCTCGCGCGCCACGCCCAGGTGACTGAGCGCGTCCGGCCGGTTCGGCGTGACGTTCACCTCCAGCACCACGTCATCCAGCCCCAGCGCCTCGGCGATGGGCGTGCCCGCCTTCAGGTCCGCCGGCAGGATGAGCAGGCCGCTGGACTCCTCGCTCAGCCCCAGCTCCTTGGACGAGCAGAGCATGCCGGAGCTGTCCACGCCGCGCAGCGCCGCCTGTTTGATCTCCATGCCGTTGGGCAGCTTCGTGCCCACCGTGGCCAGCGGCACCTTGTCGCCGACCTTGTAGTTCTTCGCGCCGCACACCACCTGCACGAGCGCCGTCCCGCCGATGTCCACCTGCGTGACGGACAGCTTGTCCGCGTTGGGGTGCTGCACGGACTCCTTGATCTGCGCCACCACCACGCCGCGCAGGCCCTCGGCAGGACGCTCCTGCCCCTCAATCTCCAGGCCCGCGGCGGTCAGCTTGCGCGCCAGCTCGTCCACCGACGGCGGCAGCGCCACGTAATCGCCCAGCCACTTCACCGAAATCTTCACAGGTCCACCCTCTTGCCTACCGGCTGGAACACGGAGGCCCGGGCCACGGCCCGAGCCCCCACGGGACTCAGAACTGCTCGAGGAAGCGCGCGTCGTTCTCGAACATCATCCGCAGGTCGTCGATGCGGTAGCGCAGCATGGCGATGCGCTCCACGCCCATGCCGAACGCGTAGCCCGTCACCTCGCCCGGGTCATACCCCGCCGAGGTGAAGACGTTGGGGTGCACCATGCCGCTGCCCAGCACCTCCAGCCACCCCGTCTGCTTGCACACCCGGCAGCCCTTCCCGCCGCACGAGGTGCAGGAGATGTCCACCTCCGCGGAGGGCTCGGTGAACGGGAAGAAGGACGGGCGGAAGCGCGTGCGCGTGTCCGAGCCGAAGAACGCCTTCACGAACGCGTCCAGCGAGCCCTTCAGCTCGGCGAACGTCACGTCCTTGTCCACCAGCAGGCCTTCCACCTGGTGGAACATCGGCGTGTGGGTGATGTCCGAGTCGCGCCGGTACACCCGCCCCGGCATCACCGCGCGGATGGGCGGCTTGCGGTTGAGCATGTACCGCACCTGCACCGGCGACGTGTGCGTGCGCAGCAGCACCGGGCTGTCGGACTTCTTCGCGTGGCCCAGCGAGGACTCCTCCACGTAGAAGGTGTCCTGCATGTCCCGCGCGGGGTGGTCCTTCGGCAGGTTCAGCGCCTCGAAGTTGAAGTAGTCCAGCTCGATTTCCGGGCCACTGGCCACGTCGAAGCCGAGCCGCGCGAAGGTGCGGACGATTTCCTCCATCGTCCGGGACACCGGGTGCCGGCTGCCCGGCGCCACCGTCCGCCCCGGCAGCGTCACGTCCAGGCCGGGGCCCTTCAGCTGCGCCTCCAGCGCCGCGTCCTCCGCGCGCTGCACCGCCTCCGCGAGCAGCTTCTCCAGCTCCGCCTTGACGGTGTTCGCCACCTCGCCCAGCGCCCGCCGCTCGTCCGGGGGCAGCTTGCCCATGCCGCCCAGCACTCCGGACAGCTCGCCCTTCTTGCCCAGGTAACGGACCCGAAGCGCCTCCACCGCGGACACCTCGGACGCGACGCCGATCTCCCGCCGCGCGGCCTCCGCCAGCGCCAGCAACCGATCTCGCATGGACTTCCGCCTCCGTTCCAACGCCCCGTGAGCCCATGGGCTCGGGGCAAAAAAAAGGGCCGCCCTGGAAGAGGCAGCCCGTTCACTCACCCGGAAGGGGCGAAGGCCGGGGCCTCCGCTCCACCCGTTCTGTCACCAGCCCTACCGGGCCGGTGCTTGTCTCAGGCCGCCTTCGCGATGTTGGCGACGGCCGCAAACCCGGACGGGTCCGCGATGGCCATGTCGGACAGGACCTTGCGGTCCAGGCCGATGCCCGCCTTGCTCAGGCCGGCGATCAGCTTCGAATAGGAGAGCCCCACCGTACGGGCGGCCGCGTTGATGCGGACGATCCACAGGCGACGGAAGTCCCGCTTGCGCTGCATGCGGTCGCGGCTGGCGTAGTCCAGCGCCCGCTCAACGGCCTGGTTGGCGCGCTTGTAGCAGTTCTTCCGACGGCCGCGGTAACCCTTGGCCAGCTTCAAAATCCTATTGCGACGGCGACGAGCCTTTACACCCTTTTTGACGCGCATGACTTACTCCCGACTGCGTAGTTTGAAGCCTCCCGACGAAGGCATACCGCCCCACCAACGAGGCCACGCGAACTGCGTACTTCCGACTCTCAAGCCCCGTAGGGGAACAGCTCCTTGATGACCTTCTTCGCGTCCATATCGCGGAGATGGCCGGTGCCGCGGTTGCCGCGCTTCTGCTTCGGCGTCTTCGCGTGCGTGAAGAGGTGCTTGCCGAAGGCCTTGCCGTGCTTCACCTTCCCGCTCTTCTTCACCTGGAACCGCTTCTTCGCACCACTGCGGGTCTTCAACTTCGGCATCGTCCTGATCCTTCCTCACTCAGTGCCGTCAGCGTGCGGCTTCGGGCGTTGTCCATCCGGGCCGCAGCAAGAGCCGCCAGCCTGTACCACTATTTCGTCCCGCCGGGTGGGGAAGCTGTCGCCTCGGTAGCGACAACCGCCTGGGAGGCCATGGCCCCTCAGGTCGTCCCCCACCCTGCCCTCCGGCCGGGCGACTCGCGCCCTCCGGCCTCACCCCGTCCACCCACCCCGTTCCAGGCACGCTCCGGCAGGAGAATCCTCAGAAAGCGCGGCACGATATCCAGGAGGGACGGGGAGTCAAGACCCGTCCGCAACTTGCGTGCCGCCGCTGACGGAACCCCTACGGGAGGGCCCCCTCCTTCGCCAGGAGGGCCTCGAAGTCCTCCAACTTCATGGACTTCAGGTCCTCGCCCCCGTACCGGCGCGGCGCCACGCCCTCCGCGGAGACTTCGTTGTCGCCCACCACCAGGGTGAAGGGCACCTTCTGGAGCTGCGCCTCGCGAATCTTCGCGTTGAGCGTCATGCCGCGCTCGTCGAACTCCACCCGGTAGCCCTTGGCCCGGAGGGTGTCGCGCACCTTGCGGGCGTAGTCCGCCTGCCGGTCCGCCACGGTGACGAGCACTGCCTGCACCGGCGCCAGCCACGCGGGGAAGGCCCCCGCGAAGTGCTCGATGAGGATGGCGGTGAACCGCTCGAAGGAGCCGAAGATGGCGCGGTGGAGCACCACCGGTCGGTGCGGGGCGTTGTCCTCGCCGATGTAGGTGAGGTCGAAGCGCTCCGGGGCCAGGTAGTCCAGCTGCATGGTGCCCAGCTGCCAGCGGCGGCCGATGCTGTCCGACACCGCGAAGTCGATCTTCGGGCCGTAGAAGGCGCCGTCGCCCGGGGCCAGCTCGTACTCGAGGTTCAGCGACTCCAGCGCCGCCTTGAGGCCCTCCTCGGCGCGGTCCCACAGCGAGTCGTCACCCAGCCGCTGCTCGGGGCGCGTGGACAGCTTCACCGCGTAGGTGAGCCCCACCGCCTTGTAGACACGGTCCAACAGCTTCACGAAGCGCCGCACCTCGTCGGTGATCTGGCTCTCCATGCAGTAGATGTGCGCGTCGTCCTGGGCGAACTGGCGCACGCGGGTGAGGCCGCCGAGCGCGCCCGCCGCCTCGTTGCGGTGCAGCACGTCCTGCGTGTGGAAGCGCAGGGGCAAGTCCCGGTAGCTGTGCTTCTTGAAGCCGTAGAACAGGTGGTGCGACGGGCAGTTCATCGGCTTGAGGGAGAAGTCGTGCTCGCCGGACTCGCTGTCGAGCACCAGGAACATGTTCTCCTTGTACTTGCCCCAGTGGCCGCTGGTCTCCCAGAGCCCCTTGTTGAACATCAGGGGCGTCTTGATCTCCACGTAGCCATCCTCGGCGGTGAGGTGGCGCATCCAGTCGGAGAGCGTCTGGTAGAGCGCGGTGCCCTTGGGCGTCCAGAAGGCGGCGCCCGGCGCGTACGGGTGGAAGTGGAAGAGGTCCAGCTCCTTGCCCAGCTTGCGGTGGTCACGCTTCTTCGACTCTTCAATCCGCGTCAGGTACTCCGTCAGCGCCTTCTTGTCGAAGAAGGCCGTGCCGTAGACGCGCTGGAGCATCGGGTTGCGGTGGTCGCCGCGCCAGTAGGCGCCGCTGGACGAGAGGATCTTGATGACGCCGATCTTCCCGGTGCTCGGGGCGTGGGGCCCCAGGCAGAAGTCCACCCAGTCGCCGTGCGTGTAGAGGGTGAGCGTCTTGGCGCCCTTGGCGGCGATGTCCTTGACGATCTCCACCTTGAACTTCTCGCCCTTCTCCTCGAAGAGGCGCACCGCCTCGTCCATGGAGATTTCAGTGCGGACGAAGGGCATGTCCTGCTTCAGCTCGGCGTTGGCCGCGGCTTCAATCTTCTCCAGCTCCTCCGGCGTGAAGGGCTTCTCGCGGAAGAAGTCGTAGTAGAAGCCCTCCTCCGTCGCGGGACCGATGGTCACCTGCGTGCCGGGGAAGAGGTGCTGCACGGCGCTGGCCACCACGTGGGCGGCGTCGTGGCGGATGAGCTCCAGGGACTCGGGGCTCTTCGGCGTGAAGATCTGGAGCTTCGCGTCCTCTTCCAGCTTCCGGGCCAGGTCCACGTCCTGGCCGTTGACGCGGGCGAAGAGGGCGGCCTTCGCCAGGCCCGCACCGATGCTCTCACGCACGAAGTCCGCGATGGTGGTACCCCGGGCGGTCTGCTTCTGGCTGCCGTCGGGGAGGGTCACCGTGATCATTTCGGACATGCGAGACCTCAGGAAAAACTGCGGGCGGCAGGCTCTTGAGAAGCCATGCCGCCCGCTGGATGAAACCTCTACTGTGTTGGGTCGTAGTGGGATCGAACCACTGACCCCTACCGTGTCAAGGTAGTGCTCTACCGCTGAGCTAACGACCCGTCGTGCTGTTGCGCGGCGGGAATAGCAGCGGGCTCCCGCGGCTGTCAAGGAAACACCGCGAGGCCCTCACGTCTTCCCGTCCAACAGTGCGTGGACCCGGTTCATGACCGCGTCGAACATGGCCGGGGTGAGCCGGCCCGTCTGCGTGTTCTGCTGGCTGACGTGGTAGCAGCCCATGAGCGTCCGCCCGCCCGGCAGCGCCACCTCCGCCCCATGGCCGAAGGCCGGCCGGGGCGAACCGAGGGACACCCCGGTCCGCTCCAAGGAGGCGAGCGCGGCGTTCCAGCCGATGGCCCCCAGCGCGAGCAGCACCCGGGCGGGCAGCAGGGCCATCTCCCGGTCCAGGAACGGAGCGCAGCGGGCCAGCTCCTCGGGCAGGGGCTTGTTGTCCGGCGGAGCGCAGCGGGCCGCGGCCACGATGAAGGCGTCCTTCAAGGTGAGCCCGTCGTCCCGGTGCTCGCTCCTTGGCTGGTTGGCGAACCCGGCGCGGTGCAGCCCGGCGAACAGGAAGTCCCCCGAGCGGTCCCCGGTGAACATCCTCCCCGTCCGGTTGGCCCCATGCGCCGCCGGCGCCAGCCCCACGATGACCAGCCGTGCCCAGGGGTCGCCAAAGCCCGGCACCGGCCGCCCCCAGTAGTTCCAGTCGCGGTAGGCCCGGCGCTTCACCCGGGCCACCTCCTCGCGCCACTCCACCAGTCGCGGACAGGCCGTGCACGCGACAATCTCCCTGTGCAGCTTCTCCAGCTTCGTCACTCCGGGCTCCCGTGGCCTCCTGCCCTCCGCCTCACGGTGGGGGGGCCGTCCCCGTATATAGCGACGTGCGCCGGTAGCGCTGCACCACCACGCGCAGCACCACCTTGAGGATGGCCGCCACCGGCACCGCCAGGAGGATGCCCACGAAGCCGAACAGCTCGCCGAACGCGAGGATGGCGATGATGACGGCCACCGGCGCCAGGCCCACCTTCTCCCCGACGATGCGCGGGGTGATGACGAGCCCCTCCAGCAGCTGCCCGATGACGAAGGTGCCCGCCACCACCGCGAGCTGCCAGGGCCCCTGCCACGACAGCGCCAACCCCACCAGCGACAGCAGGATGCCCACGCCCGTGCCCAGGTACGGCACCATGTTGCCAAAGCCGGCAATCACGCCGATGACGATGGCCATGTCGATACGCCCGGCCGACAGCCCGGCCGCGTAGATGACCGACAGCACCGCGCCCACGGTGAGCTGCCCGCGCACGAAGGCGGAGAGCACCTCGTCCACCTCCGCGAAGCGACGGGCCACCAGCGCCACGGTGCGCCGGGGCAGCAGGTCCTTCACCATGCTCGTCAGCCGCGGGTAATCCTGCAGGAAGAAGAAGGCCAGCACCGGCACCACCGAGAGGCCCAGCAGCGTGGCCACGAAGCGCGCCGTGTTGCCCGCGAAGCTGGCGAGGATCTTCGCCGCCGCGGGGCCCGCGCTCTGCGCCAGGTCCGACGCCTGCTGCCCCAGCTCCGCGGTGCGCTGTCGCACCAGGTCCGGCAGCGAGCGGCCCACGAGCGCCTCCACGCGGGGCACCACCTGCGTGCTCCCCCGGCGGAAGAAGTCCGGCAGCTTCGCCGCCTCCTCGCGGAACACCGGCACCAGGTACAGCACCGCCCCCGCCATCAGCAGCGTGCCGCCGACGAAGACGATGGTCGTCCCCCACGTCCGGTCCAGCCCCCGCTTCTCCAGGGCCGTCACCAGGGGGTTGAAGATGTAGGCCCCCGCCAGCGCCAGCAGCACCGGCACCGCCACCCCGCCGAACACGGAGAGCAGCGCGAACACCAACCCCAGCGAGCCCACCATCACCGCGGACCACCACAGGTCGATGCGCCGCGCTTCCACCTCGGACAGCCCGACCTCCGCCAGCGGTGGCGGGTCGGCAGGGCCTCTCAGCGGTGGAGCGCTTGACGGCCCGGTCGCTCCCGGGACGGCGGCGGACGCCTTCGGGGTCGCGACCGCGTGGAGCACCGGGGCGGGCGGAGCGGAAGCGCTGGCGGCGGGGGCTACCGCGGCGCGGGCACTGGGTTTCCTGCGGCGTCCGATGGCGTTCTCCTCTTCTGATCCGGGCTACGGCCTCTTCAAGCCGCGATTGCTCTGGATGAAAGCACCGAATGCGTCGTCGCGTCGCTTCGTGTCCAGGTCCGTCACCGGGCCTACTCGCTCGCCGACCTCGATCTGCTTGTTCTTCCGCAGGTCGCGGACGATTTCCTCCCACTCCTCCACCGTGACTTCCCGGGGGCCGGGGACCTCCTTGCGCTCGCCGGGCCTGGGCGCCGTCACTGGGGGGGCCTTGGCCTTCGGCACGCGAACCGCCACCTTCACCAGCCCCGAATACACCTGCACCACGGTGCTCGGCGAGAGCGCGCCGGAGCTGACGGGCGGCGCCACGTCCACGCGCAGGGTGGTGCCTCGCACGCCCGCCACCGCCCGGTCCGTCTTCACCTCGAACTTCGCCTCCGAGCCGGACAGCGCCTTCTTCACCTCCGCCCACACCTTGCCCAGCTTGAGGTAGCCCACGAAGCCCTTGCGCTCCTGGCCCGCGAACTCCGCCTCGGTGATGACCAGGTGGCTGTCCGCGCTCAGCAGCAACACGCTGCCGTCATTGAGGAGCAGCTTCACGCCGGACTCCGACTCCACCTCCAGCGTGTCCTTCTGTTCGATTTCCACGTCGGGCGTGAGCGGCTGCCGCTCGGCGCCCTCGGGGGTGCGCCAGGCCGTCCCCTGCACCGTCACCACGCGGCCCACCGCCGCCGCCGCGAGCCCCGGCGCGCACAGCAGCACCAGCGCCGCCACCACCGCCGTCGGAAACCACCTGTCCCGTCGCATCACGGAGCACCTCCGCCAGGGGCCACCGCGGACCGGAGCTGGATGGTCAGCCTCGCCCGGGCTCCGCTGGGCTCGTAGTACGTCGTGTACGGCCAGAAGCCCTGCTTCTTCACTTCGATTTGGTGCAGCCCCGCGCCAACCCGGAGCGACTTCGGCGAGCCCGTGAAGTCGCTGCACAGCCCTTGGAGGACGCCGTCCAGGTACACCTCCGCGTCCTCCGGCTCGCAGCGCAGCGCCAGGTTCCCGCTCGGCGTCTCGGCACCCGCCATCAGCGCGCGCGCCTTCGCCACGGACTCCGGCTCCTGGCGTCCCGCACACCCGGACGCCGCTACCGCCACCGCCAGCCAGACTGCCCTCATCAGCGAGCCAACGTCAGCTCGACGGTGTTGCTCGTCACACCCGTCACACTGGCCTTCGTCGCGGCCTTCGCGCCGAACGCCTCCGTCAGCTTCTGCTGGAAGCCCGCTTCACCCAGCGCCTCGGCCAGCGCCTCCGTGCTGCCCAGGTAGCGCAGGTCGAACTGAATCTGGCCCTTCTGGAAGTTGCCCTGCTTCACGTCGCTGACGCCGGTGAGGGTCCGCGACAGCACGTCCTTGAACGCCTTCACCGCCTTGAAGTCCGCCAGCCCCTGCACCGTCATCACCACCGAGGTGCCGCGCTGCTCGGACTGGGCGAGGTAGTCGACCACCGCCTGGCGCACGCCAGCGACGACCTTCTTCCCCCGGTACTGCGCAATCTCCGTCGCGGTGTGCTGGTACGACACGAGGGGACTCACCTTCGTGCCCCGGCCCTCCACCCCGCTGTCGAACTTGTCCGCCATCCGGGTGAGCTGCGTCCCCGAGTCCGTCGCGAAGACCGCCAGCTCCCAGCTGCCCGTCACCGCGTAGTAGTGGCCGTAGCCCGTCAACGCCGCGCCCGGGGTCTGCGTCATCTTCTGCTGCTGGAACGTCACGGTGCCGTAGATGACGTAGTCCGCCTCCGTCAGCTTCTGGATGACCTTCGTGTCCGGAGTGGTCAACGAGACGCCCGGGGCCACCTCCAGCTTCCCGGAAGCGAAGGACGGGTCGATGATCCGCCAGCCATCCTTCTGGAACGTCTGGGTGAGCACCTGCGACAACACGCCACTGCTGACGATGACGTTGTCCGGGCTGATGGCCTGCTCGTTCAGGACGATGAGCAGCCGGCTGTTGCTCATGCGCTGGATCAGCGCCTGTACGGCCCGCAGGTCCTTGTCGAGCTCGGCAGTGCCCACCTCGGCGCGGACCTTCACCTTCACCACCCCGCCCTCCTCCTTGCGCTCCAGCACCTCGTGCGTCCGCACGTAGCCGGCGCTCTGGGTGAAGATGCGGTCACTCAGGAGCTGGCTGTTGGCCGTGAGCGTGTCCGAGGACACCAGCACCCCGGCCACCTGCTCCACCGCCTCGCGAAGGGCAGCGCGCTTCGCCTCGGAGAAGGCCCTGTCCCGGTTGCCGTCGACGATGGCCGCCTCACCCTGGACTTCCTTCGTCACGGTGGCGGGCTGCGGGGCCGCGGCGAGCGTCACCGACGCCAGCAGCAGGGACAGCGCGGTCAGCTTCAAGGACATGGGCGGACCCTCCTGGAGGGCTACTGGGTGACGATGACGACCCGGCCCTCGGCCAGGAAGCGCGTGTTGACCTCGCCCAGCGCCTTCGCGTCGTCCGAGGCGAGCACCAGGTCCGAGCCCTTCAGCCCCGTGGCCTTCACCACCAGCGGCTTCTCACCCACGAGCGTGGCCTTCTTCGCCGCCTCCAGGCTGTTGAACCAAGCCGCCACGCCGGAGGTGGCGCGGCTCTCGTCGGAGAGCGCCGCCGCGCCGTAGAGCGCCTTGCCGGAGCCATCCAGCAGCCGGGGCGCCAGCACGGGCTTCATGCCCAGGCCGCGCGCATCCACCACCAGGCCCGTGTACTTCTTCGCACCCTCGGCGTTGAGCAAGATGGCCGAGTCCGGAGCAGCCATCACCAGCGACGCGGTGATGGCCGCCAGCGGCACCTCCACGTCCACCTCGACACCGCTGTCCGAGAAGTACCGCTTGGCCACCACCTTGTAGCCGCGGATGGCGCCCTCCACGCGGCCCCGCACCTCTTCGCGGGACATCTCGTCCGCCACGGTGCGGCCAGCGTTGAGCTGGATGCCTCGGGCCTGCTCGAGAAGGTTGCGGAGCGCATCCAGCTTCGCGGCCCGCTCCGCGCCCAGTCGCGCCTGCGCGGGGTTGGCCGCCTTCAGGTCCGGTGCACCGGAACCCGTGGCGCGCAGCACCTGCCCCTCCCAGTTGACGCCGGGACTCGTGGGCCGCGCCGCTTCAGCCGCGGCGGCGGGTGCCGGGGCCTTCGCTTCCTTGCCCTGGCCCAGCGCCGTCAACGGCACCGCCAGCAACATGCCCCACAGCGAACGCCTCACGGGAAATCCTCCAGTCCTCACCCGACTTCTCGGGTAGCCACAGGACAGAATGATCCACCATTCAAAGAGGCCGCTTCGAGGGAAGTCAAGGCGCCCCTCGGAGGGCGCCGCGCTGCGTCAGTTCTCGTTGCCGTGTCGGTCGACGTAGGCGTCGATCATCCGGCGGTGCCGCTCGGTGAGGAGCGTGAAGCGGACACCGGAGCGCTCACGCTTCGCGGTCGCCGCCTCCACCCACTCACGCACCACTTCACCCTCGGCGTAGATGATCTCCTCGGAGCCGGGGAGCTGGAACTGGAGGCCGACGCGCTTCGCCTCGTGCTGAGGCTCGAGCAGGCGAGCGAGGCTCACCCCTTCCTGGCTGATGTCGGCAGCCCGCGACATGTACGGCACGCCACCCATGTACTTGTTGAGGTAGATGTCGAGGGGCGCCCGTCTGGCCTTCCGCTTGTCGCTCATTGCTCCGTCGCCTCCGGTAGTGCAACAGGCCGCTTCGGGGGTGAAGCAACCTGGATTCAGGGTAGAGGCGCGCGATGAACTCGCAAGAAAACGACCGGCGCTCCGTATAGTCCAACCCAACTGTTCTTTTGAAAGGCGGAAGCATGCGATCGATGTGGATGGCGGCCCTGGTGCTGGCGCTCGGCGCCCCCGCGGCCCACGCACAGACCTCCAAGCCGGCGAAGCAGCCCGGGCCCGCGGCCAAGGCGCCCCCTGACCTCACGTCCGACGATGCGAAGACCATCTACGCGCTCGGCGTGTCCGTCGGCCGGGACCTCTCCAGCTTCGCCCTGACCCCCGAGGAGGTCCAGATCCTCCAGAAAGGCATCGCCGACAGCATCGCCGGCACCGCGCCCGCGGTGGACCCGAAGGAGTACGGGCCGAAGATCCAGGCACTCGGGAAGGGCAGGCAGGCGCAGGCCAGCGCGGCCATGCTGGTGCGCGCCGAGAAGGAGTCCGGTGCGGTGAAGCTCCCGTCCGGCGTCATCTACCACGAGGTGCAGGCCGGCACCGGCCGCAGCCCGCGCCCCACGGACACCGTCAAGGTCCACTACGAGGGCCGGCTGGTGGATGGCACCGTGTTCGACAGCTCGGCCCGGCGTGGCATCCCCGTGGAGTTCCCCCTCAACGGCGTCATCCCCTGCTGGACCCAGGGTGTCGCGAAGATGAAGATCGGCGGCAAGGCGAAGCTCACCTGCCCCGGAAGCACGGCCTACGGCGAGCGCCCGCCCCCGGGCTCGCGCATCCCGCCCAACGCCGTCCTCGTCTTCGACGTGGAGCTGGTGGACATCCCCGGCGACACCTCGAAGCAGTAGGTCGCGAGGGGGCTACGGCTTCAGCGCGGCCTCGGTGGCGCGGAGCAGCGGCTCCGCGCTCACCGGCGCCCCCGTGGCGTGGACCATCCACTGGTCCGGCGTCACCTGGCCGTACGTGGCCATCCGCTCGAACTCCGCGCCCAGCGGGCCCTTGCGCTTCAGGTGCTCCTCAATCTGGAACGCGATGAGGTGCCCGAGCGGATAGTCCGGCAGGTAGATGGGGTAGCTGATCATGTGGCTGTAGATGCCCAGCAGCGGCGTGCCCTCCGCGCCCAGCACCGGCGCGTAGTACCGGTTCCAGACGTCCCGGGAGATGCCCACCACCGCGTCGCGCAGCTCCTCCGGCTTCGCGTCCGGGTGCTCGTACATCCAGTGCCACACCGCCATGTCCACCAGCGCCACGCCGGCGATCTCCCACGTCTGCCAGAAGTCGTTCAGCACCCGCTCGCGCTCGGCCGCCGCGTCCGGCTTGCCCAGCCCCAGCAGCTCCAGGTCTCGCGCCTGGAACACGAAGGCCAGCGCCTCCGTGAAGGCGTTGTTGGGCACGCCTGTCAGCAGCGTGTGGTCCACCAGGTAGAGGCTGAACACCTGCTCCACGTTGTGCCCCAGCTCGTGCACCGCGATGTTGTAGCCCTTGTAGTCCATGCCCCCCTTCTCCACGCGCGTGCGCAGCCGGGGGAAGTCACCCCGCCGCATCGCCTGCTGCGCGTGGCCCGCTCCGCGTGACGCGTCCACCTGGATGCGCGCCGCCAGCCAGTCCGCCTTCGCCTTCGTGAAGCCCATGCCCTTGAGGATGCGCGGCAGGTCCTTCGCGAAGGCCTGCGCCGTGGGGTAGCGCTTGCGCGTCAGTGCATCCAGCTCCGACTCCGGCCGCTTCCCTCCGGGCTTGAAGCCCGGGTACCACAAGTCCTGCGGCCCCAGCTTCCGCCCCAGCCGCGCCTCGATTTCCTTCGCCACCCGGGGCACCACCGGCGACTCCAGCACCTGCGTGAGCAGCGCCCTCACCCGCTCCTCCGGCAGCTCGCGCGTCAGCTCGAAGCTCCGGGCAATCCGCGTGGGTGCCACCGGCGAGTACGGGTCCACCTTGCGCGCCGCCTGGAAGGTGGCGAGCAGGTGCGCATAGCGCGTGGCCGGCTCCGGCGCGGGGTCCGGCTTCGCCTCGCGCGCGGGGGCGTCCTCCTCCACCGTCTCCGGCGGCGCCACCGTCACCGCGTTGGTGAAGGGGTTCCAGTCCAGCCTCGGGTTGTCGATGACGGCCACCGGAATCGTCTGCGTGACGATGCGCTCCATCACCTGGAGGATCATCCGCTGCTTCGCCGGGCCGTTCGGGTCCGTGTAGTCGCCCTTCAGCTCGTCGCGCAGGTTCCAGTGGCTGATGAGGCGCAGCCCCTTGGGGAAGGGCCGCTGCCCCCGCTCGTCCACCAGGTGGTGCATCCAGACGTTGTACTCGGCGATGTAGAGGTTGGCCGCGGCGATGGCCTTCGACGACTCCTGTTCGATCTCCGCCGGCACCCGCCGGTTGAAGCGCGACGCCAGCCGCGCCTCCGCCCACTGCCGCCGCGTCCACTTCGGCCCCTGCTCCACGCGCTCGGCCAGCGTGGTGAGCGGGAAGTTGAGCAGCACCACGAAGCCAACCTTCGCCCGGAACAGGTCCGACGTGACGTTGGAGCTCGGGTCATACGACGCCAGCAGCGGCTCCACCGGCAGCAGCGGCCCCAGGTCCAGGTCCGAGTACCACTGCAGCTCGCGCCCCAGCTCGTTCATGTGGCCGTCGAACTGCTCGAACAGCTTCTCCAGCCGCGTGAAGGTGGCGTCCAGCGCCTTCGGGTCCGACAGGAACTGCTCGCGGATGAAGGCCGCCGCGTCCCCGTCCTCCTCGCGCCACTGCGCCAGCACCTGCTCCACGCCGCGCTCGATGCGCGCCCGCTGCGCCTCGCCGTGCTTCGCGACCAGCTCCGCCTTCAGCGCGGCGGTGTCGAACGCGGGCTGCTTCATGGCGGGCTCCTCGGGGGCGGCGGCCTCGGCCGCGGGGAGCGGCTCGCGCATGGACTGGGGCGTCATCACCCTGCTGGAGGGCGGCGGCTCCGTCAGGGGCTGCGGGGTGGAGCAGCCGAGCGCGGCCAGCAGGGGCAACAGGCGGGCACGCGAGGCCCGGGGCTTCTTCGACGACATGGCGGGGACTCCTCTTTCACTCTCGGGGGGCTGCGCGCGGCCACCGAAATACGAAGGGCCCGACCCTGGTGGGGCCGGACCCTTCCGGTGCATCAGGAAATCATTCGAACGACGCCCGGCTCAGGCCGCGCGGACGTTCTGCGCCTGCAGACCCTTGGGGCCCTTGGCGACCTCGAACTCCACCTTCTGGCCTTCCTGCAGGGTGCGGAAGCCATCCATGTTGATGGCGGTGTGGTGGCAGAACACGTCATCGCCACCGCCGTCCTGGGTGATGAAGCCGAAGCCCTTCGCATCGTTGAACCACTTCACGGTACCAATAGCCATTTCGCTCTTCTCTTCTTTGGGTCACGGACGCGGAGATCCGCCGTCCGGTCCTACGGAACGAACCCGCCAAGACGGGCGCGATTTTATCGCGACCGTCCGGCGAGTCCAACCGGGAGCACTACCAACCGCACTTCTGGCCCTTGTTCTGCGCCTGGAGCCAGGTGCGCAGCGGGCTGAAGTAGTCGAGCAGCGGGGTGGCATCCATCTGCCGGGTGCCCGTCATGGCCTGGAGCGCGTCCGGCCACGGCTTGCTGGCGCCCATCTCCAGCATGGCCTGGAGGCGCTTGCCGGCCTCCTTGTTCCCATAGATGGAGCACTCGTGGAGCGGGCCCTTGTAGCCGGCGGCCTCGCACATGGACTTGTGGAACTGGAACTGGAGGATGCGGGCGAGGAAGTAGCGCGTGTACGGGACGTTGGCGGGCACGTGGTACTTGGCGCCCGGGTCGAAGTCCTCCTCGGTGCGCGCCACCGGCGCGGCCACGCCCTGGTACTTCTCGCGCAGCGTCCACCAGGACTTGTTGTAGTCCGCCGGCTGCACGCGGCCGGAGAAGACCTCCCAGCGCCACTGGTCCACCAGCAGGCCGAAGGGCAGGAAGGCCACCTTCTCCAGCGCGTCCTTGAGCTGGAGGTTGATGAGGTTCTTGTCGTTCTTCGGCACGGACTTCAGCAGGCCCACCTGCTGGAGGTACGCGGGGGTGATGCTCAGCGTGAGCGCGTCGCCGATGGCCTCGTGGAAGCCGTCGTTGGCGCCGGCCTGATAGAGCACGGGCAGGTTGTAGTAGTACGTGTAGTAGTAGTTGTGGCCCAGCTCGTGGTGGATGGTGATGAGGTCCTCCTCGGTGGGCTTGATGCACATCTTGATGCGCAGGTCGTTCTCGTAGGTGACGTCCCACGCGCTGGCGTGGCAGACGACCTCGCGATCCTTCGGCTTGGTGAACTGCGAGCGCTCGAAGAAGGTCTGCGGCAGCTCCTTGAGGCCCAGCGAGGTGAAGAACTTCTCACCCAGCTTCACCATGCGCATGGGGTCGTAGCCCTGCTTCTTCAGCTCGGCGTTCACGTCCAGGCTGGCCTGGCCGGGGAAGGGCTCCACCAGCGGGTAGATATTGTTCCACTCCTGCGCCCACATGTTGCCGAGCAGGTGCGCGGGAATGGGCTTGCCGGCGGGCACCTTCGCCTCGCCGTACTGCTTCGCCAGGCGACCGCGCACGTAGCAGTGCAGCTCGTCGTACAGGGGCTTCACCTGGCCCCAGAGGCGCTGGGCCTCCTTCTCGAACTCGGCGGGCGGCATGTCGTACGCCGAGCGCCAGAGCGTGCCCAGGTCGTCGACGCCGATGTCCTTCGCGCCCTCGTTGGAGATGGAGACGAGGCGCTGGTACAGCGGGCGCATGGGGCGCGACACCTGGTGCCAGCCCTGCCACGCGTCCAGCAGCTCGTCGTAGTTGCGGCTGTCCGCGATGACGTCCGACAGCTCGCCGAGATCCCTGCACTTCCCCTTGCCGTCCTTGCCGCAGTACTTGCCCTTGCCGTAGAGGCCCTCGAGCTTCGCCGCCGTGGCGGCCAGCTCGGCGCGCTTCTGCGCGTCCGACGGGGCAGGCAGGGACTGGGACACCTTGAGCAGGTGCAGCATGCGCGCGGTGTCCGCGTCGAGCTGCAAGCCGTCGAAGCGGCGCGCACCCTTGATGGCGCCGTTGACGTAGCCGAGCACCTCCTCGTTGACGTAGGCGGCGTTCCGCTCGGTGTCGTCGGTGATGTACGTGTTCTTGATCCACTCGGCGGTGGCCTGCTTCGTCCACAGCCGCTTGAGGTCCGCGTTCACCTTCTCGGCGAACTGCTTCGCCTCGTCCGGCGTGGCCTGGGCGGGAGTGGACGCCTGGGCGCTGGCCTGGGGCGCGGACTCGCCAGCGGCCGAGGTCTCACGCGTCGCTTGCGAGTCCTGGGCACAGCCCAGGAAGGCGGGCAGCGCCACGGCCACGAGGGCCGTGCGCAGCAGGGGGTGTAGGAAGGGTTTCCGGGTCATGGGGGCGGACCGTAGAAGAACCGCCGTCCGATGACACCCCGAAAAATGGGCTCCGTCAGGGAGTCACCGCGTCCTGCCCTGTCGCTGGCTGTCGCTTCACGCCGAGCTGACGCAGCGCGAAAAGGGCACGGTCCTTCTCCTTCGCCTCCAGCAATGAAGTCCGGGGCCCACCAGCGCGGACACCATGGCGCAGCGGGCGACGGGGCCGGCCTCGCACGCGGGCCCGGCCGGGCACCGTGCGAGCACTCCGGCCCCGCCCTCCTCCGAGCGCACTCCGCGTTACAGCTTTCCACCATGCTGCTGGGACACACGCAGGACCCGCTCTGGCCCGCGCCCGAAGAGGCCCTCGAGGATGCCCGCCTCTTCCTGCGCGAGCAGCGGGGCCGGCGCGTGCTGGTGGCGCCGCACACGGACGTGGATGGCCTCACCTCGGGTGTGCTGGCGCTGCGCGCCCTGGAGGCGGTAGGCGCCCGCCCGCTGGCACGCGTGCCCGGCAAGGGAGAGCACGCCCACTCGCCGGCCTTCCAGGAGCGACTGCGCGCCGGCGCTCACGACGCGCTGGTGGTGCTCGACATGGGCAGCCGGGGGGCGCCCATCGTTCCCGAATTGCCGACGCTCGTGGTGGACCACCACCGCTCCGAGGAGTTCCCGCCTGGCGCCCAGGTGCTCACGGCGAACGGGCGTGAGCCCATCGCCAACAGCAGCCTGCTGACGTACGTGCTGGTGTCTCCGCTGGTGGTGCCCGGGCCGCTGGAGTGGCTGGCGGTGATGGGGACGGTGGCGGACCTGGGCGCGACGGCGCCGATGCCGTTCCTCAAGGACGCGCTCAAGCGCGCGGGACGCAAGGCGGTGACGGAGTCGGTGGCGCTGCTGAACGCGGCACGGCGCTCGTCGCGGTTCGCCGCCCCGCTGGCGCTGGAGGTGCTGCTGCGCGCCGGGAGCGCGGCGGACATCTCCGAAGGGCGCGTGCCCGGCGTGGACGTGCTGCACGACTGCCGCCTGGAGGTGCAGCGCGAGGTGGCCCGGTGCGCCAGGACTCCGCCGCGCTTCGCCGGCAACGTGGCGCTGCTGCTGTTCAGCTCCGAGGCGCAGGTGCACCCGCTGGTGGCGGTGCGCTGGGCGCAGCGGCTGCCCGAGCACATCGTCATCGCCGCCAACGCGGGCTACCTGCCGGGCCGGGTGAACTTCGCCATGCGCAGCCGGGCCCCGGTGGACCTGATTGCCTTCCTCAAGGGCCTGGACCTGCCCCCCATGGGCGAGGAGTTCGCCAACGGCCACGCGCGCGCCACGGGAGGCAGCCTGTCCCAGGAGGACTTCATCCGCTTCGCCGACGCGGCGGGCTTCCGGGGGCTGCGCACCTTCGACGTGGAGCGCCGGGGCGCGTTCCCCGGCTGATGCGGTATGACTGCCGCGTGATGCCACGTCCGCTCATCGTCCCCTCACTCCTCGCCCTCCTCTCGCTCAGCGCCTGCGACTCCAGCTCCACGCCGGACCCGGACACCCAGGGCTGCGAGCAGTTCGACTTCCCGCAGTCGCCCCAGACCGAGGCCCGCCACCTCTCCTCGTGCAGCAACAGCGCCTGTGGCTCCGGGGCGACCGAGTCGGAGAACCCACCGAGCTCCGGCCTGCACTGCGGCAGCGTGGCCCGCTGTGGCGTGTACACCGAGCCCGTCTCGCGCTGCCTCTACATCCACAACCTGGAGCACGGGCACGCGGTGTTCCTCTACAACTGCCCCGACGGCTGCCCGGACGAGGTGGCGAAGCTCGAAGCGGCGGCGAGCTCCGTGCCGGCGGGCGCCAACGGGGTGCGCCGGTCGCTGGTGGCGCAGGACCCGCTCATGCCCAACCGCGTGGCCGCGCTGCTCTGGCGCCGCGCGTACGTGACGGACTCCGCGGACCCCGAGGCGCTGCGGTGCCTGCTGAAGCTTCAGGACACCGAGGCCCCCGAGCCGGGGCTGTCGTGCCCTGGCTCCTGAGCCGACATCTCCCGCTGAACACCTGCCCTCGCCTCCAGCCGGAGCACTCCTCCTCTCCGTAAAGGTGGGAGGGAGTGCCCGAACAGGCGGATGAATGTCCGCTTGCCTCGGGACGTCACGAGCAGGTGTTCGAACGCGGGCTCAGGGGGCAGTCGGCACGGTTGGAATGTCGGCACCTGCCCCGGCGGGCGGCGTGCGGAGCGCCTGCCGATTGTATCCAGGTGGCCATGAGAACGACCCTCCAACGCGCCCTCACGGCGCTGCTGCTGACCTTCTCCGTCGCCACCACGCTCCCCGCCTCCGCCCAGTCAGTTCCCGGCGTGCAGGGGCCCGTGCCCATAGGACTTCCCAACCGACTGCTCATCGGGCTGTTCGAAGAGGCCGGGCAGAATTGGATGCGCGACAGCGGCGTGCCCTGGGACGTGCGCTACCGCTACTTCACCAAGGGCTGGGTGGATAACTGGGGCTGGGGCCCGTACGACGGCAGCTGGGGTGCGACCTTCATGCAGGAGTCGTTCACCCAGGGCTACATCGCGGCTCCCGTCTTCTACCAGCTCTTCTCCGAGCCCGGCGGTGGCGAGGGCGAGTCGCTCGCCAAGGTGCAGAACGCCACCACCATGCGCAGCTACTTCAGCGACGTGCGGTTGCTGATGCAGCGCGCGAAGGAGCACGGCAAGCCCGTGCTCGTGCTCATCGAGCCGGACGCGTTCGGTCTGCTCCAGTTCCAGACGAACTCCAACCCGAATGCCTACGCCGCGGTGGCGGCCACCGGCCTGCCCGAGCTGGCGAACCTGCCCAACACCGTGGCGGGCTGGGGCCAGGCGTTCCTCCAGATGCGCAAGGCCGTGGGCGCGAACAACGTCATCCTCGGCATCCACGTGTCCGCCTGGGCCAGCGGCAAGGACATCTCCTGCTGCTCGGTGACGGACCCGCTCCAGCCCGAGGTGGACAAGGTCGTCAACTTCCTCAAGCCCATGGGCCTGGGCCCCAACACCACGGGCGCCACCTACGACGTGCTGGTGGGTGACCCGCTCGACCGCGATGCGGACTTCTACAAGCTGACGCGCGCGCAGGACGTCTGGTGGGACATGAGCGACACCGCGTCCATCTCCTCACGGTCCTTCAACCGCTACGCGGAGTGGCTGCGGTTGATGAACGTGACCAGCGGCAAGCGCTGGGTGCTGTGGCAGATTCCGCTCGGCAACGCCAACCACCGCAACATCAACAACGACGGCACCGCGCGCGCGGGCTATCGCGACAACCGGACGGAGTACTTCTTCGGGGCGCTGGGTGATTTGCACCGGAGGAAGTTCGCCAACTCGGGCGTCATCGCGCTCCTCTTTGGTGCCGGCGCTGGCGGGCAGAGCTCGTACCAGAATGACCAGGCGGGTGACGGCCAGCCGTACGTGAAGAGCCGTGCGGGGACCTTCCTGCGCGCGGGTGGACTGACGCTCCCCGCTACGGGCACCACGCTGCCCCCACCGGGCTCCGGGACGGATGGTGGCACGCCGGGTGGGACGGATGCGGGCACGGGCTCGGGGGATGGTGGTACCAGCGGCACCGATGCCGGTACGGGTGGCGGCGTTGATGCGGGCACGGGTGGCACCGACGCGGGCACTCGCGGTGATGCGGGAACGGGTGGCACCGATGCGGGCACGGGCGGAACCGACGGAGGGACTGGCGGCTCGACGCGTGGCTATGGCTTCGAGTCCAGCACCGAGCAGTGGACCGCTTCGGGCGCTCCGCTCAAGACTGTGAGCACCTCCACGACGCGGGCCTACGAGGGGAAGCGCTCGCTCGCGGTTCCCTTCAGCGGCACGGCGGGCACGGGCATGGCGGTGGTCTCCACCGCGACAGTCCCTCGCGGTGCGACGGTGACATTCCGCGTGTGGATTCCCTCGGGCAGCCGCATCACCGCCATCCAGCCCTTTGCCCTCGAAGGGGCGGCGGGTGGCTGGCGCTACACGGGCCGGTGGACTGGCATCAGCAGCCTCAAGACCAATGCCTGGAACACGGTGACACTGACCCTGCCGTCCGCGAGCACGACGCCGCTGTTCCAGTTGGGCGTGGAGCTCACCACCAGCGGAAGCTGGACGGGCACCGTCCATCTCGACGGCATCTCCTGGTAGTCCCCCGCCCCGCCCTCTCTTCCGGAGAGGGCGGGCGCCAGGTCAGCGCCTTTTCGGACGGTCCACCGACGCGTCCTGTCGCCGCTCCGCCGCGACTTCCCGCGCCACGTCCACGAAGGCCCTCAACGCGGGCGAGACCTGGGCCCTGCTGGGGAAGTAGAGGAAGAGCCCCTGCACCAGGCCCGCGTAGGGTTCGAGGACCACACGCAGGGAGCCGCGGCGCAGCTCAGCCTCCAGCTGCGGCTCGAAGAGATACGCGAGCCCCATCCCCGCCTCGGCCATCTCGCGAATCACCGCCCCGTCGTTGCTGACAATCGGCCCGTGCACCGGGATGCGCCAGCTCTGCTTCCCGCGATCCAGCTCCCAGTGATAGAGCCCGCCGGTCGTCGTCGAGCGGATACCGATGCAGTCGTGCGACAGCAAATCCTTCGGCGTCTCCGGCGTCCCCCTCCGTTCGAGGTACGCGGGAGAGGCCACCACGACGAACCGGCACGCCCCGTACAGGCGGACCTGCACCATGTCGCGTTCGATGGACTCCGACAGCCGGATGCCGGCGTCGAACCCCTCCGCCACGATGTCCACGAACCGGTTTTCGACGGTGACGTCCACCTCCACCTTCGGGTGCCGCGCGAGCAACCGAGGCAGCACGGGCTTGATGATGAACGGCACGGAGATGGACGGCACCGTCAGCCGCACCTTGCCCGTCACCTCCCCCGGCTGCGCCGAGGCCGTCTTCAGCGCCTCGAGCGCCTGGTCCACCCCCGGCCCGGCGTTCTCCAGCAGCCGGCGTCCCGCCTCCGTCAACGCCACGCTGCGCGAGGTGCGGGTGAGCAGGGCAACGCCCAGGCGCTCCTCCAACTGGCGGACGGACTGGCTGAGCGCGGAAGCCGAGATGCCCAGCTCGACGGCCGCCGCCGTGAAGCTGCGTCGGCGAGCCACCGAGAGGAACGCATTCAGGGCATTCAGGGGGGTATTGGCCATCGTGAAGAATTTCTAAACGCCCCATCCACATCCCGCCAGTTTCGGATGCGATGCGCGGGGTGCATATCAGGAGGCCTTCAAACCACCCCCGAGGAAAAAAACCATGTCCACCACTCACGCCTACGCCGCCGCCGCCGCTGGAAAGCCACTGGCGCCGTTCTCGTTCGAGCAGCGCGAGCCCGGTCCCCATGACGTGCTCATCGACATCCTCTACTGCGGAGTCTGCCACTCCGACATCCACCAGGCCCGCGACGAGTGGGGCGGCTCCATCTTCCCCATGGTCCCCGGTCACGAAATCGTCGGCCGCGTCAGCAAGGTCGGCGACAAGGTCACGAAGCTCAAGGTGGGCGACATGGCCGGCGTCGGCTGCATGGTGGACTCGTGCCGGGACTGCCAGCCGTGCCGCCAGGACCTGGAGCAGTTCTGCGAGAAGCACCCTGCCTACACGTACAACGGCACGCAGATGGACCGGAAGACGCCGACCTACGGTGGCTACTCGACCCAGCTCGTCATCACCGAGCACTTCGCGGTGAAGGTCCCCGCGGGACTCGACCCCGCCGCCGCCGCGCCGCTGCTGTGCGCCGGCATCACCACCTACTCGCCGCTGCGCCAGTGGAACTGCAAGAAGGGTGACCGCGTGGGCGTCGTCGGCCTGGGCGGGCTGGGCCACATGGCGGTGAAGCTCGCCGCGTCCATGGGCGCCGAGGTGACGGTGCTCAGCACGTCGCGCTCGAAGGAGGCCGACGCGCGCCGGCTCGGCGCACAGGGCTTCGAGGTGACCAAGGAGGAAGGCACCTTCACGAAGCTGGCGGGCCGCTTCGACCTCATTATCGACACCATCTCCGCCCCGCACGACTACAACCAGTACCTGAAGATGCTGCGTCCCAAGGGAGCCATGGTGCTCGTCGGCGTCCCGCCCGAGCCGACCCCCGTGGCCGCCTTCGCGCTCATCAACGGGAACAAGCGGCTGGCCGGCTCCAGCATCGGCGGCATCGCCGAGACGCAGGAGATGCTCGACTACTGCGCCCAGCACCAGATCGTCTCCGACATCGAGATCATCCCCATCCAGAAGATCAACGAGGCCTACGAGCGCATGCTCAAGAGTGACGTGCGCTACCGCTTCGTCATCGACATGGCCTCGCTCAAGAACGCCGCCGCACGCTGAAAGCAGGGCCGACCTCGCGCCGTCGCATCCCCCACTGTCATGGGAAGGATGCGGCGGCTTTTTCCAGAAAATGGGTCTTTCCCGACCTCAGGCCGGATGGTATCGGAAGCGCGCAATACCGTCTTTAGCTGAGAAACCGGTCAGACGCGGCGCAGGGCTCACAGCCTCGTGCCGCCCCATCCTGGAAGGAACCACCCTTGAGGCTCCTGAGCTTCGTTGCATCCCTGGTAGTGGCAGGCGCGCTTTCCGCCTGCGGCGAGAACCTGACGGCCGAGGCCCCCGAGCTCGCCTCCACCGGGTCCGCGCTGGACTGCGCCGCCCTGAGTGCCCCCGTGTATCACCGCATCAGGGTGAGCACGGGCGACAGCCTCTACACGCTCAACGCGAACGAGGCTGCCAACGCCGCCACGACGTACGGCTACACCGATGACCGGGGCGTGGCCTTCCGCGCCGCCACCACCACGGGCACCGGCCTGTCCCCCGTCTACCGCATCTACAGCCCGAGCCGGGGCGAGCACTTCTGGACCATCGACGCGGCGGAGAAGCAGAACCTCGTCAGCACGGGGGGCTTCACCACCGACGAGGGCATCGGCTTCTACGCCTCGACGACGGCGGACACGTGCCTGGTCCCCGTGTACCGCTACTCCAACACGACGCTCCGGAAGCACCGCTTCGCCACCACCCAGGCCGAGCGCGACAGCCTGAGCGCCGCCGGGTGGGTCGACGAGGGCATCAAGCTCTACGCCGCGCCCACCACCGCCCAGCCTGTCGACACGAAGTTCACCTTCGTCGTCATCCCGGACACGCAGAACGAGGTGGTCAGCAGCTCCACCCTCATCGACCACCGCATGCAGTGGCTCGTCGACAACCGGGCCGCGCTCGACCTCCGCTTCGTCACCCAGACGGGCGACATGATGAACTGGGACACGCCCGACCACATCCAGTACGTGCGCGCCAGCAATGCCCTCAAGAAGCTGGACGACGCCGGCATTCCCTACGCGCTCGCCATTGGCAACCATGACACCGCGGCCACCTGCCCGGGCGGCAGCGCCTGCCCCGGCAACGTGAATGCCAACCTGCGCAACACCACCACGTTCAACACGTACTTCCCGGTGTCGCGGTTCAAGGCGCTCGCGGGCGTGTACGAGACGGGCAAGTGCGACAATGCCTATCACACGTTCACCGCGGGCGGCCTGAGCTGGCTCGTGATCAACCTGGAGCTGTGGGCCCGCACGGGAGTGGTCGACTGGGTGCGGACGGTCCTCGCGGCCCACCCCCGCCACAACGTCATCGTCATCACCCACTCGCACCAGACCAGCAGCGGCGGCATCGAGCAGAGCAACGGCGGCTATGGCAACAACAGCCCCCAGTACGTGTACGACAACGCGCTCAAGCTGTACCCCAACGTGCGGTTCATCTTCTCCGGCCACGTGGGCAGCTCGGCCTACCGTGAGACCACCGGCACCCAGGGCAACAAGATCTACCAGCTCCTCACCACGTACCATGACAGCTCGACGAACCCGACGCGGCTGATCGAGATCGACACCGCCGCCAACACCTTCTCCACGCGCGTGTACTCGCCCTACACGAACGCGGAGAAGACGGACGGCTCGAAGTTCACCATCAGCAACGTCTCCTGGGTTCGCTAGCCCGCCTGGCCGAAGCGGCGAGGCGGAATCCGTGTTCCGCCCCGTCGCCCGTCGCGGGAGGCTTTGCCAGCGCGCCTCCCGACAGGCAGACTGCCGCCCCCACCATGAGTCGTCGAAGCACGAGACCTCCTCGTGGGCGCGATGCGCCGGTCATCCGCATGGACCCAGGAACAGCACCGGACAGAAAAGGTTGCGGTAGGACGTTGAAAAAAAGTGGCCGGCCGTGACGCCCTCCCCCTCCGCTCCCGTGTCCAGGGACCGTGTTCGCGCCATCGACTGGCTGCGCGGCATCGCGGTGCTGTTCATGATCCAGACCCACGCGCTCGCCCTGCTCACGCCGGAGCTGCGCAAGAGCCTGTGGGTGGGCCGCCTGCTGAAGGTGGACGGGCTGGTGGCCCCCGCGTTCATCTTCTCCGCGGGGTTCGCGACGGCGCTGCTGATGGTGCGCAGCGCGGCCGGCGGCGTCCTCCGCGAGCGCGTGGGCCGCAACCTCCGCCGCATCGGCGAGGTGCTTGTCGTCGCCACGCTGGTCAACTGGGCGTGGTTCCCCCTGCTCCGTGAGCCGGTGTGGATCTTCCGCATGGACATCCTCCAATGCGTCGGCGTGTGCCTGCTCATCGTGCTGCCGGTGGCCGCCCTGCTGGCCTCGCGCCCGCGCGCGCTGGCCGTGGTGGCGTTCGTCCTGGCCATGGCCGTCTTCGCCGTGGCCCCGCTGGGAGAGCTGGTGCAGGGGCCGTGGGCCACGCTGACGAACAAGTCCTCCTTCGCGCCGTTCCCGCTGCTGCCCTGGCTGGGCTTCGCGTGGCTCGGGGCCTTCTCGGGGACGGTGGCCGGCGCGTGGGGCCGGGCGGGGCTCGCGCGGGCGATGGTGGCGCTGATGGCCCTGGGCTTCGCGGGGATGATGGCCGGGGACTTCCTCTACAGCCTGTATCCGCCGCACCGATTCTTCGTCGCCAACCCCTCCAACTCGGCGGTGCGCTTCGCCTGGGTGTGCACCGTGCTGCTCGGGTTGATGTGGCTGGAGGGCCGCGTGCCCGCGGGCGCGAAGGCCTCACGGACCCGGCGCTTCATCGAGGTGTTCGGCACCTCGTCGCTCTCCGCGTACTTCTTCCACGAAATGCTGCTGTTCTACCGCCTCGGTGGCGTCTTCTCGTTCCAGCGCTTCTGGGGAGACCGCAGCGGCTGGCCGCAATTCTGGCTGCTGCTCGCCGCCCTCATCGGGCTCACGTTCCTGCTCTGCATCATCACGGACCGCGTGGTGCGCGTGGTGCGGCCCGCGCTCGCGCGGCTGGTGGCACGGGCGCGGCGTGCCCCTCAGTGATTGCCAGCCGACAGTTGCTCGAACGCGGCGATGACCTCCGGGGGGGCCTGCACCAGTTCGATGAGCACGCCCTCGCCACTGAACGGGAACTGGTCGTTCCCCTTGGGGTGCACGAAGCAGATGTCGAAGCCGGCGGCGCCCTTGCGGATGCCCCCCGGGGCGAAGCGCAGGCCCTGCGACTCCAGCCACTTCACGGCCCCGGGCAGGTCGTCCACCCATAGGCCCACATGGTTGAGCGGTGTCTCGTGGACCCGGGGCTTCCCCTCGGGGTTGATGGGCTGCATCAGGTCCACCTCCACCTTGAAGGGGCCCGCGCCCGCGACGACGATGTCCTCGTCCACGTTTTCACGCTCGCTGCGGTAGGTGCCGTGGGGCGTCAGCCCCAACAGGTCCACCCAGAGCTTGCGCAGCGGGCCCTTGTCGGCCCCGCCGATGGCAATCTGCTGCACTCCCAGGATGCGGAACGGTCTCTCGGTCTGCATGGGGCGGCACCCTGCCAAACAGGCCCGGCCCAGACAAGGACACCGGCGCGCCTCCACGGGCGGGGGTGGGAAAAATTCACGGGAATAGACCCATTTTCGCAGGTCATGCGTTTCGAGCCGACGACCTACTTGTCGCCCTTGGAGACCGCATGACGCCGACCTCGCTGAAGCGCCGCCTGTCCGTGTGGGGAAGTGCCCTTCTCGTCACCTGCACACTGCCCGGCTGCACGCGCAGCATGTCCCCCGACGCGAGCGCCGACTATCGCGTCAGCCCCCAGCAGGCCCAGGGCACGCCGGAGTCGCAGCCCTCCCGGAGCACGAAGACCGAGTCCGCCGTGGATCAGGACGACGCCCTCGAGGGTGAGGAAGTCGCCAGGTTCGATGCCAAGGAGAAGTCCCGGAGCGCGCCCGCCCCCGCCGGGGTCATGGTGGGCGCTGCCAGTGGCGCGAGCCTCGCCCCCATGGAGGCCATGGCCGAGCCCATGGCCGCGCGCCCCCCGCCTCCGTCCACGCCCGCCCCGGAGATGAAGCGCCGCGAGGCGCCCGGGAAGCTCATGGCTGGACAGCCCCTCGCGGACAAGTCGAAACCGAAGGACGGCATGGACGAGGCCGACCTCGCCACGGCCGCGCGCGGCAACACCTTCGAGGCGTGGAAGCCCAACCTCTTCATCGACACGGTGAAGGACCCGCTGTCCACCTTCGCCGCGGACGTGGACACCGCGTCCTACACGGTGGCGCGCCGCTACCTCGTCCAGGGCACCCTGCCGCCTTCCTCGGCCGTGCGCGTGGAGGAGTTCGTCAACTACTTCAAGTACCGCTACGCCGCCCCGGAGAAGGGCGCCTTCACCGTCCACCTGGAGGGCGCGCCCTCCCCCTTCGACTCCAAGCGCCACTTCGTGCGCGTGGGCGTGCAGGGCAAGGTCGTCTCGCGCTCGCAGCGCAAGCCCGCGCACCTGGTCTTCCTCGTGGACACCAGCGGCTCGATGAACTCGCAGGACAAGCTGCCGCTCGCGAAGGAGGCCATCAAGATCGCCGTCAAGAACCTCAACGAGAACGACACCGTCGCCATCGTCACCTACGCGGGCTCCACCCGTGACGTGCTGCCGCCCACGCCGGCCACCGACGTGAAGCGCATCCACGACGCGCTCGACACGCTCCAGTCCGGCGGTGGCACCGCCATGGGCTCGGGCATGGAGCTGGCCTACAAGCACGCCGTGAAGAAGGCCTCCGGTAGCGTGGTGTCCCGCGTCGTCGTCCTCACCGATGGCGACGCCAACATCGGCCCCAACATGGGCCCGCAGTCGATGCTGGAGAGCATCCACAAGTACGTGGCCGAGGGCGTCACCCTCTCCGCCATCGGCTTCGGCATGGGCAACTACCGCGATGACCTGATGGAGAAGCTCGCGGACAAGGGCAACGGCAACTGCTTCTACATCGACAGCTACAAGGAGGCGAAGAAGGTCTTCGAGACGCAGCTCACCGGCACGCTGGAGGTCATCGCCAAGGACGTGAAGCTCCAGGTGGAGTTCAACCCCGCCGCCGTCCGCCGCTACCGCCTGCTCGGGTATGAGAACCGCGACGTGGCCGACAACGACTTCCGCAATGACAAGGTGGACGCGGGCGAGATTGGCGCCGGCCACAACGTCACCGCCGTGTACGAGGTGGAGCTGACCGGAGACACCCAGGAGGCGCTCGCCACCGTGCGCGTGCGCGCCAAGGCGCCCAATGGCACCGAGGCCGCCGAGCAGGCGTTCCCCTTCGAGCGCTCCCTGCTGCGCCAGTCGCTGGAGGCCGCGTCTGCGGACTTCCGCTTCGCCGTGGCCGTGGCCTCCACCGCGGACATCCTCCGCGGCAACCCGGCCGCCGAGAGCTGGAGCCTCGCCACCGCCCAGAAGCTCGCCGAGGGCTCCGCCGCCGGTGACGCCGACCGCAACGAGTTCGTCCGGCTGGTCACCCAGGCCCGCGCGCTGATGGGCGCGTCCGCCCGGGGGAACTGAGGCACGGCCTTCAGCTCCGAGGGAACACTCTCGGAGCCGGGTCTCCCCGCCACAGGGTCTCCAGGGCCCTGGGCGTGAACCGGACTCGCAGCGAGTCGGACCCTTCGACGGCGAACAGCCCTTCCGCCGTCAGGCTCCGTTCCGTGGTGTCACTGCCCCCCTCGTCCGTGGCCTCTTTGAAAGGCGCGAGGAACGAGGGCCCTTTGACGAGGCGGGACGCGGACTGGCCGACTTCATGATTCAGTGGGGGTGATGCGACAGATTTTCGGATGGATGACGGTGGTGGTTCTCTGCTGCGCGGCAGGAGGCGACGCCGGCGAGGAGACGCCAGACGGGCGGCTGGTAGAGGCACAGTCTGCCTTTGGCGAGGCGACGAAGCTCAAAGACGCGGGCGAGCATGCCAAAGCCCTCGCACGGGCCAGGCATGCGCTCGCGCTGAGGGAGGCCGTTCTCGGCGGCACGCATCCAGACGTCGCCAGCTGTCTGGAGTTGGTGGGTGAGCTGCATGTGCGGCAAGGGGAGCTGGCCCTCGCCGAGCCACTGCTTCAACGTACGCTCGCCATCCGGGAAGCGGCCCTCGACAAGGACCACCCCGACCTCGCCCGAACGCTCCACAGACTCGCCAACCTCTACCTGGACCAGGGGTTGTATAGCCGGGCCGAGCCCCTCTACCAGCGCGCGCTCGCCATCCGCGAAGTGGCCCTCGGCAACAACCACCCCGACCTCGCCAACACGCTCAACAACCTCGCCAACCTCTACGGGGACCAGGGGTTGTACAGCCGGGCCGAACCCCTCTACCAGCGCGCGCTCGCCATCCGCGAGGCGGCCCTGGGCAACAACCACCCCGACGTCGCCAGGTCGCTCGCCAACCTCGCAACCCTCTACAAAGACCAGGGGTTGTACGGCCGGGCCGAGCCCCTCCACCAGCGCGCGCTCGCCATCCTCGAAGTGGCCCTCGGCAAGAGCCACCCTGACGTCGCCAGCTTGCTCGACAACCTCGGCGTCCTCTACTACGCGCAGGGGTTGTATGGCCGGGCCGAGCCCCTCTACCAGCGCGCGCTCGCCACGCGGGAAGCGGCCTTCGGCAACAGCCATCCCGCCGTCGCCAAATCGCTCAACAACCTCGCCAGCCTCTACGCGGACCAGGGGTTGTACGGACAGGCCGAGCCGCTCTATCAGCGCGCGCTCACCATCCGGGAAGCGACTCTCGGCAACAACCACCGCGAGATTGCCAGGCCGCTCCAAAACCTCGCCCTCCTCTACATGGACCAGGGGCTGTACGGCCGGGCCGAGCCCCTCTACCAGCGCGCGCTCGCCATCCTCGAAGCGGACCTCGGCGACAAACACCCCGACTTCGGCACCTCGCTCGCCAACCTCGCCCTCCTCTACATGGAGCAGGGGTTGTACGGCCGGGCCGAGCCCCTCCTCCAGCGCACGCTCGCCATTCAGGAAGCGGCCCTTGGCAACAACCACCCCGACGTCGGCAGGACGCTCAACAACCTCGCCATCCTCTACGTGAAGCAGGGGTTGTACGGCCGGGCCGGGCCACTCCTCCAGCGCGCACTCTCCATCCAGGAGGCGACCCTCGGCAACAAGCACCCCGTCGTCGCCAGCTCGCTCGCCAACCTCGCGACCACCTACGCAGAGCAAGGGTGGTACGGCCGGGCCGAGCCACTGCTCCAGCGCGCACTTTCCATCCAGGAGGCGACCCTCGGCACCAACCACATCCTCGTCTCTGAAACGCTCAACACCCTAGCGCGGCTCCGCTTGACCCGGCAGGGCCTCGCCAGTGCCCTGCCGCTCCTCACGCGTGCCTTCGCCAACTCCGAGCAGCGCCTGCGCCAGGAGGCACTCGACTTCTCCGAGTCGCGCCTGGCCGGCTTCCTCCAACATCTGCGCGAGGACGAGCAGGCGCTCTACTCCCTGTTGCGCGCACACCCCAAGGACGCCCGTGTGCAACGCCTGGCCCTCAGCGCCGTGCTCCTGCGCAAGGGGCGCTCCGTCGAGGAGACCGCCAACATCTCCCGAACCGTCTACCAGCGCCTGGGCGCCGAGGACCGCGACGCCTTCGAGCGCCTGCGAGGCCTGCGCACCCAACTGGCCGCCCTCTCGCTCGCGGGCCCCGGCTCGCTGACCCCGGCAGACTACCAACAGCGCCTCAAGACGCTGGCCGGCGAGGGCGACACTCTCGAAGCAGACCTCGCCAAACGCTCCGCGCCCCTCCGGGCCCTCACCACCCTGCCCTCCCCCGCCGACATCGTCGACCGGGTCGCCGCCTCCCTCCCCAAGGATGGCGCCCTGGTCGAGCTCGTCGCCTACAGGGACAGTCGCCTCGGCTTCAAACCCGGCACGCCACGCGCGAAGGTTCCTGACCCGCTCCGCTACCTGGCGCTGGTGCTCTTCCCAGATGCTTCCACCCGCGCCCTGGACCTTGGCCCCGCGGACCCCATCGACCTCGCCGCCACGCGCCTGCGCGATGCCCTGGCCAACCGCGATGTCTCCTTCCAGGTCGCGGCCCAGGAACTCCACCGGCTCGCCTTCCAGCCCCTGCGCCCCCTGTTGGGGACCACCCATCGCCTGTTGTTCTCTCCCGACGGACAGCTCGGCCTCGTCCCCTTCGCCGCGCTCCACGACGGCCGCCGCTTCCTCCTCGACTCCGTCGACTTCACCTACCTGACCTCCGGCAGGGAGCTGCTCCCTCGTCCCCAGGACACCCTCCCCACCGCCTCCGTCTTCGTCCTCGCCGACCCGGACTTCGAGGCCTCACCGCGAGCCGCGCCCTCCGCCGCCGGAAACACCTCCACGCCGACGCGGAGCTCCGCCTCCCTGGAGCGCTTCTTCTCCACCCTGCGCGCGGACCGCGTCGCCAGCGGCTGGGCGCCGCTGCCGGGCTCTCGCCAGGAGGCCGAGAGCATTCAGCGCCTGCTGCCCCAGGCCCAGCTCTTCCTCGGAGCCGACGCCACCAAGGAGCGACTGCTCGGCCTGCCCACCCCTGGCATCCTCCACCTCGCCACTCACGGCTTCTTCCTCGAGGACGCCCCCACTCCCGCGGGCACACGCGCCGTGGTCCAGTTCGGTGCACTCGGCCACGATCCGCTGGCCCTTCGCCCGCCAGATCCCATGCTGCGCTCGGGCCTTGCCCTCGCGGGCGCACACGCCCCGGCGGCTGATGCATCCCAGGAGTCCCAGCCCCGGCCCGACGCCGCGCTCGTCACCGCGCTCGAGCTGGCCGGCCTCGACCTCTGGGGGACCCAGCTCGTCGTCCTCTCCGCCTGCGACACCGGCCGAGGCGACGTCAAGCTGGGCCAGGGAGTCTCCGGCCTGCGCCGCTCCCTGGTCGTGGCCGGCGCCGAAACAGTCGTCATGAGCCTGTGGAAGGTGAACGACGACTCCACCCGCCTCCTCATGGACACCTACTACCGCAACCTGTTGGCCGGCCAGGGTCGCGCTTCCGCCCTACGCGGGGCCATGCGCTCGCTGCGGGCTTCCCGGCCCCATCCCCACCACTGGGCCCCCTTCATCGCCCTGGGGAGCGACGCGCCCCTGCGCGCAATCACACCCAAGCCACAGAAGGCGCAGGGAGGAGAGGGCCCTTAGCGGCAGGTCCGAGACGGCGCCCGCGCTCACGGGAGGACCAACATCGTCCGCACCCGCTCGGCGCGGAAGTACTGGCGCAGGTAGGGCGACATGACGCCGTAGGTGAGCGCCCGATTCACCTGCTCCTCCTGGAAGCGAAGGATGTCTACCCGGCCCGTGGCACGTAACGTCCGCGCGATGTTCACGGCCGAGCCCAGGCGCGACTGCGTGCGGAGTTCCTGATCCATCTGCCTCCGCAGCTGGTCGGCGGTGGTGTGGTTGTAGCTGACCCGCCCGCCCTGCTCTGCCTGGAACGACGCGCTGGGGCCCGCCTCCCTACCCGACATGCCCTCGAGCATCCGCTCGCCAAAAGACTCGAGCGTCCCTCGCATGTTGGTGGCCAGCCCTCGCGCTTCCTCCTCACGGACGTGCCGCATCAGGTCGACGGCACAGTCGATCACCGTCAAGCCATCCAGCTCCTGGTAGGTGGTCGTGTAGGAATTGCCGAGCGCGTACTCGTCCCGCTTGAGGTTCGCCCCCATCCACGACTTGATGGCCTCCATCGCGAACATCCCCTCGGCGTGCTTCCCCGAATAGCGGCCCGGCACCGTCAGCAGGAAATGAAGCCGCGGCACCTTCACGGACCCGCGCACGACCTCCATGGGCGAGTCCCCTGGAGCTTCCTCCGGGGCGGGCGGAGGGATGCGCGCGACGGGAGGAATGCGCTTGTCGGAGCCCACGCCCAGGGCGCCGGAGAAGGCCCTGGCCACCTCGAACTTCGCATCCGCCAGCGGCACGGGCCCGGACACCACCAGCACCGCATGGGCCGGGGTGTAGTTCGCCTTCACGAAGGACTGCACGTCTTCCAGGGTGAGGTGCTCGAGCGACTCGGGCGTTCCCCCCACGGGGCGGCCGTAGGGATGGCCTGCCAGCAGCTTCTCGTGGAGCCACCGACGGGAAGGCCCCGTGCCCTGAGCCTCGTAGCGCGCCCACAGGTCGTCCATCTGCCGTGCGCGCACCCTGCGGAAGTCCTCCTCGGTGACGTGCGCGAGGGGCTCGGACATCCTCTGGGCCTCCAGCTCCACCGCCCTGGCAAAGCGGGCCTGCGCCAGCGTGCTCCACAGCTCCGTATCGTCATACGTCACCGTGTTCCTCGACGTCACGTCCGCGGCCTCCAGCCGTGCCTCCAGCGTCTGGGCGCCAGCCCCCCCGTGTCGCGCCATCAACGAGAGGCGGGCCGCGAGCTCGGCCAGTCCTGTCTTGCCGGCGGGCTCGTCCGTGGCCCCGACGCGGTAGGACAGGTACACCGTCACCTGCTTCGCTCGGGGGTCCTCCCGTACCACCAGCCGCATTCCACTGGGGAAGACCTCATTCGAGACCTTCGCTGCCGTGGAGGGTGTGGGGTCCGCGGCCCAGGAGGGAGCGGGTCTCTCGGCCCAGGAGCGAGCGGGTCTCGCAGCCGAGGGGAGAGCGGGTCTCGCGGCAGGGGCCGGGGACGGCGCCGTCGCGCAACCCTGCATTGCGAGCCAGGGGAGCAGGACCCGGAACGGGGCCATTGCCAGACGAGAGATACGCGGAGAGAGAGACGACACGCGCGAGAAGCCTCCATGGACGCGGTTCCCCGCGTTGAGAGGCGGCACGCTCGCGCGGCCTGAGCGTGCGGTGCAACCCTTTTCCCGCGGCTGGCTCAGGGGCTCCGAGCTGGAAACTGGCGGGGGGAGTTGACAGCGCCCCCCTCGTCACTGAGCCTGCCTGACAGCCTTCCTGGAGTTGTGAGGCCATCATGCCGATGCTCGTCTACAACCTGGGTCAGCCCAACGAGGTGATGTTTCCCTTTGGGACGGAGCCCGTCACCATCGGCAGGGCCGACTCGCAGCCCATCTGCATCCCCCACGCCAGCCTGTCGCGCCAGCACGCGCTCATCGAGTGCAGCGACGGGCGCTACTTCGTCGTGGACCTGCAGAGCAAGAACGGCACGTTCGTGAACGGCTCGCAGGTCCGCCGCCAGGAACTCCGTTTCGGAGACACACTCCGGCTGGGCGACCTGCATTTCCTCTTCATGGACAAGAGCCCGTCCGTCCTGGCCGCGGACTCCAGCGCGGATGGCACGGGCCCGCTGGCGGCGCTGCGCCCCCAGGTGGTCCGCGCGGTCACCCGCGTGCCCCTCCAGGAGCTGGTGCGGGACGTGCCTTCCGGCGAAGAGCGCCCGAGTGCATCGGACGCCACGGAGAAGCGGACGCGCGACAAGCTGCGCATCCTCCTCGAGGTGGCGAAGCTCTTCTCCGCCTCCGACAACATCGACGTGGTGCTCGGCAGGATTCTCGACCTGGCGTTCCAGATCCTCCACGTGGACCGCGGCGCCGTCTTGCTCGTCAACGAGGCCACGGGAGAGCTGGAGCCTCGCGTCGTCAAGACGACGCAGGGCACTCCCGTGCATGGGCAGATCTACAGCCAGAACATCGTCGAGTACGTCATGCGCCAGAGCGTGGCGGCCCTCTTCTCGGACGCGACGCAGGACCCACGCCTCGATGATGCGCAGTCCGTCATCATCCACAGGATTCGCGCCTCGATGTGCGTCCCGCTCAAGCCCAAGGACGACATCATCGGCGTGCTGTACGTCGACAACCTCTCGCTCCCCAATCGCTACTCGGAGGAGGACCTCGAGTTCCTGGTGGCCTTCGCCAGCCAGGCGGCGCTCGCGCTGGAGAACGCGGCCCTCTACCGGCGCATCGAGCGGGAGACGGTGGAGCGCATGCAGCTCACCATGGACGCCAAGCTGGCCTCGCTGGCGGCGCTGGTGGGTGGGCTGGCGCACGAGCTGCGCAACCCCCTCAACTTCATCAACAACTTCGCCCGGCTGTCGGTGGCGCGGGTGGGCGAGTTGTCAGAGCTGCTGGGCGCACAACGGGCGGTGCTGCCGGCCGGGGCGGCCGAGGAAGTGGACGACGCGCTCTCCGGCCTCCGCGAGAGCACGACGAAAATCCATGAGCACGGCCAGCGGGCCGACTCGCTCATCCACGGCATGCTGCTGCACGCCCGCCGGCCCGCCGGAGTCCGGGAGGAGCGGGACCTGAATGCGCTCGTGGCGGAGAGCGTGGGCCTGGGACAGGGCGGCGTGCGAGGCCAGCCGCTCGAGGTGAGGGTGGAGGCGGAGTACGACGCGGACATGGGCCGCGTGGAGATGGTGGCCACGGACCTCTCGCGGGTGTTCATCAACGTGGTGGACAACGCCCTCTACGCCATGCGGCAGAAGCGCCAGCAGCCAGGCGCCGAGTACACGCCGACGCTGCGCGTCCGCACCGTGAGCCGTGGGGCCCAGGCCGAGGTGCGCATCCGTGACAACGGGCCGGGCATTCCCAGGGAGCTCGCCGAGAAGGTCTTCGAGCCGTTCTTCACCACCAAGCCCCCGGGCCAGGGCACGGGGCTGGGGCTGTCGCTCGCCCATGAAATCGTGGTGCAGGGACACCAGGGGACGTTCCGGATGGAATCGACCCCTGGTGAGTTCGCGGAGTTCATCATCACCCTGCCCAAGCGGGCGCGGGCCGGACAGCGCTGACCTACCTCCGACGGCCCCGGGGCCCCACCCTCGTGCCAGCCGCCGCGCGCAGCTGCGCGGGCTTCACCGGCCAGGCCCCCAGTGCCGCCGCGAGCTTCTTGCCATCCGGCGACCCCAGCCCGGTGCACGGGTTCCAGCTCCGCTCCGGGTTGGCCTGGAAGCCGCCGTTGTTTCCCTGGGAGATGGGCCGGCACACCTCCGTGCCCTCCTCCAGGCAGAGCCGGTACAGGTACGGGTTGATCCACCCCACGCGAGTCCCTGGCCCGTGGTTGGCTTCCAGTCCCTCGTTCATCAGCGCCAGCAACGCCGCCCACATCGGGGCCGCCGCGCTGGTGCCGCCCATGGTGTTCCACTTCCCCTGGAAGATGAACTCATAGCCCGTCATCCAATCCGCGCTGGCCGCCACGTCCGGCGTGCCCCGCCCGTGGAACGTGTCCACCCGCTGGAGCATCCCGATGTACCAGTAGCAGTCCACCAGCGGAGGGACTCTCGCCGCGTCCTGCCAGGCCGGGCGCGTGTAGAGACGGCTGATGCCGCCGCCGGTCGCCATCGGGTACGGGAAGGCCGTCTCCGCGTCCGGGAAGTCCAGGAACAGCATGGGCCGGGTCAGCGAGTTCCAGACGACCTCCGAGTGGATGGCGTCGTCCTTCACCAGGAGCGTCGTTCCTCCACAGGCCAGGACGTACGGGCTGCTGGCGGGGAAGTTGGCCGCCGGCACCGCCGTGGGCCGGCCGTCGGAGTAGGTGATGGGCGTGAGCGCCCCGCTGTCACCGCTCGACATGCACACCGAGATGCCCCGCCACGCCGCCAGGGCGAGCAGCTCGTTGATGATGTCGGCCTCGAGCTGCGTGGGCCCCTGGCCGGCGATCTCCGGGAAGGACCAGCTCATCGACAGCACCGAGGGCTTGTTCACCTCGTCGAAGATGGCCATGCACAGCGCGACGAGGATGCCGTTCACGCTGACGTCCCGCGAGTTGTAGACGGCGATTCTCGCTCGGGGGCACACCGCGCCCACCAGGGCGACGTCGAACGTCACCTCCACGTTGAAGCGGCCGTACCCGGGGATGTTCTCACCGACGTAGACGACCTCCGGGTACGGAAGCTCCAGGGCCTCGAAGTACTGACTCAGGTCCCTCTCGATGGCCGCCCCTCCGAGTTGGAGCAGCCCCACGCACTGCCCCTCGCCCTTCAGCTCCGGGTAGCCATAGAACCGCGCGACGTCAGGGGCGAAGTGCCCTCGGGGCACCAGCAGCTCCTTCAGGTGGGGAGCCTTCTTGAGCAGCTTCGGAAGGGGCTCCCTGCCGCTGCGCATGAAGGCATGGGGGCGCGACAGCTCACGGTCGTCCAGCCCGAAGATCCAGCGCACCTTCCCGGCCAGCGCGGGAGGCACGGAGGCGTCGACGAAGTCCCCCACCTTGCCCGGGGGAAGGAAGGCCGCGGCCACCGTCTCCGGCGTCCCGCTCACCACCACCATCGCCGCGGCCGGGAACACCCGCTCGATGTCCAGCCCCTTCTGGGCGACGAACGCCTCCACCGCCTCCAGGTCCTCCTGGGAGACCCCGAAGGCCTCCAGGTCTTCCGCGCCCAGGTGCTTGCGCCGGGCGGGGGGCAGCTTCGCCAGGGCCTCGGCGGAAGGGACGGCCCGCTGGCGCCGCAGCGCCAGGGTGGCGGTGATGCGTTCGGTATCCTCCTGCGGGGCCGCCTGCGTCCTGGGGACAGGGACAGGCGCCCTCCGGGGCCGGGCGAGGGGCGGTGCCTGCTTCGACTTCTCCAGGACCGCCCGCAGGTTTGGCCGGAGGCGGAGCTTCGCCTCCGGGGGGATGATGGAGCGGAGCTTCGGCTTGCGCCCGGGGGCGGGAGGCTTCTTCATCATGGCAGGCTCGCTGTCTGGCTTTGATTCGAGGAGGCGTGCCTAGCCGCGCACGCCGTAGAACCGGCACCCATTGTCCCAGAGTATCTTCCCCGCCACCCGCGAGCCCAACCGCTCGACCAGCAGGGCGGCGTCCTCCTGGATGTGCGGAGGGTGGTCGAGGTGGGGGAAGTCGGACGCGTACAGCATGCAGCCCTCCCCCACCGCGTCGATGACCTGCTCGAGGCCCGGCTCCGACGGCTCACAGGTGATGAAGCACTGCCGGGCGAAGTACTCCGAGGGCTTGCGCCGCACGTGCTCTGACACCGTCCACCCGTCGCGCTGCCAGGCCGAGTCCAGTCGCCAGAGCCAGAAGGGCAGCCAGCCACAGCCCCCCTCCAGCAGGCCCACGCGCAGGTTGGGGTGCCGCTCCAGCACGCCCCCCTCCAGCAGGGTCAACAGCGCGAGGGTCAGCTGCAGCGGATTGGCCGTGGCATGGATGCCGAACTGCGTGCGGGCATGCGCCCCTCCGGCGTCGGGCAGGCGGATGTGCGCGCCGCCATGGAGCCCCACCGTGATGCCCAGCTCCTCGCACCGCGTCCAGAAGGGCTCGAAGGCGGGGTCGCTCAGCAGCCGCCCCTTGACCTTCTGCGGGTGCACCGTCACCGCCTTCCAGCCCCACTCCGCGATGCGCTCCACCTCGCGCACCATGGCCGCCGGCTCATGCCGGCACAGCGCGCCCACGCCGCGCAGGAAGTCCGGGTCCGCCGCGCAGAAGCCGTGCAGCCAGTCGTTGTAGGCGCGCATCAGGGCCACCGCGAGCCGCGGCTCCATCTCGTCCACTCCCAGCAGGAAGAGGAACACGGTGGGATAGAAAAAGGCCCGCTCGACGCCCATGCCCCGCATCACCTCGACGTAGGAGGCGCCGTCGAAACCACCCCGGATGAGCGGCAGGTAGCGGGTGAAGGCGCCCGCCGCGAGGGGTGCCCAGACCTGGCGCGCCGTATCCGTGAGCAACGGCTTCCCATCCACCTCCAGGTACTGCAGGCCCGGCTCCGCTCGCGCCATGGCCTCCTCCACCTCCTCCACGTCCAGCCCCTCCCGCTCACACGCGAGGACGAGTCGCGCCCGCCACTCCACCTCTTCCTCCCACGTGCGCGCGGGGGACTCGGGAGTCCGCACCCGCAGCCGCTCGCGCAGCCCGCGAGGCAGGGAGTGGGTCCACGCATGGCTCGGCTCCACCACGTGGGCATCGACGTCCAGGATCCTCGGTCGCTTCGTCCTTCCCACTGTCGCTCTTCTCCTCGCGGACCGCCGCTCCCCCGACCCGGATGACGTGGCGCGGACCATACCGTCGCCGCGAGCACCGGACCATCCGGGCGCGCCGCGACGCGCGGAGTGATTCGTTGCGGACTTCGACAAGCCGCTGTTAGCATCCGCCGCCCTCGAAGGAGTGGAGATGGCCCCCAAGAAGAGCAGCCGTAGCGCAGCCCCCACGGTGAAGGCTCGCAAGTCTCCAGCCCGCGGGCCCGCGGCTCGCAAGCCGCCCGCCCTCAAAGCCCTGGCACGCAAGGCCGCCGCCCTCAAGGCACCGGCACGCAAGAAGGCACCCGCACGCAAGAAGGCTCCTGCACGCAAGAAGGCTCCCGCACGCAAGCCTCCGGCCCTGCGCGGCGGGCCGAAGCTGGTGACCAACCTCGGGCATGTGGTCGACCTCGACTGGCTGAAGACCTGGCCGCGCATCGTCGCCCGCGCCTGGAGCGACCCCGCCTTCATGGACAAGCTCAAGAGCGCGCCCACGAAGGTCTTCGAGGAGTACGGCCTGCCGCTGTTCCCCGACTTCGAGTACGCCATCAAGTCTGGCGCGGGCAGGCCCCTGGTGACGCTGAGCGTTCCCCCCCGTCCGGCCGGCGCCGGGTACGAGAGCGTGAGCGACATCACCACCGAGAATGGCAACTCGCGGCCACAGAGCTGCACCAACACCTGCGGATTCTGAGCGCGCCGCCCGCGTGGAGCGCGCCCCCGCCACTCGGGACTCCCGTGCTCCCATCCGGGCGTCCCGTCCCCTGGAGGTCCCCGCCTTCAAGGCGCACCTGCGGGTGGAGCCCCTCCCACCGGAGAGCGTCCGGGTCGACGGTGGCGGAGAGCGACTCCGGCTCCGGGGGCGCCTCTACTTCGACCTGACCCGCCTCATCGACGGGCGACGCACCGTGGACCAGCTCCTCCAGGCGCTCACCCGGCGGCACTCCGCGGCCGAGGTCCACTACGCGCTGGACCAGCTCGTGGCCCAGGGCTGCCTGATCGAAGCCGAGCCGGAGGTGCCCGGAGGACTCGCCGCGCACTGGCACGCGCTGGGCGTGTCCGCGCGAGCGGCGACAGCGGCGCTGGCGAAGTCCTCCGTGGAGGTGCGCACGCTCGGCGACGTGCCCGTGCGCCCCGTCCGCGAGGCGCTCCATGCGGAGGGGCTGCGCACCACGCGGCGGGGTGCTGCCCTGACGCTCGTCCTGGTGGACGACTACCTCCAGGCTCCGCTGGAGGGGCTCAACCGCGAGGCCCTGCGGACGGGCACGCCGTGGGTGCTGGCCCGTCCCGGTGGAGCGGTGGCGTGGCTGGGGCCCCGCTTCGTCCCGGGCACCACCGCCTGCTGGGAGTGCCTCGCCTGGCGTCTGCGCGCCAACCTGCCGCCGTCCCCACGCGTCGCGCGGCGCGGCGCGCCCGAGGGCCCCGTCCGTGCCGCGGCCCACCTGCTGGCCTCCGCCCTGGGACGACTGCTCGTCACCGGGGACGACGGGCTGGCGGGGACGCTCGTCGCGCTGGACTCGGCGCGGCTGCGCGCCGAGCACCACACCGTCGTGCGGCGCCCGCAGTGCCCCACCTGTGGAGCACCGGGGCTCGTCGCCTCGGGGCAGCGGCGCCCGCTCCGGCTCCAGTCACGTCCCAAGAGCTTCACCTCCGACGGCGGCCACCGCGCGCTGGGCCCCGAGGCGATGCTGGCCCGCTACCAGCACCACGTCAGCCCGGTGACGGGCGTGGTGTCCCTGCTGGAGCCGCTGCCCGGCGTGGAGGACGAGCGGCTGCCCGTCATCAACGCGGGCCTCAACCGCGCGCGCCGCGTGACACCTGACTCACCCCTCACCACCACCCGCGCCCTCAGCACCGGCAAGGGCGCCACCCTCCCCCAGGCGCGGGCCAGCGCGCTGGGCGAGGCGCTGGAGCGCTACTGCGGCGTCTTCCAGGGAGACGAGGCCCGCAGGCGCGCCCGGCTGCGAGCGCTGGGCGAGGCCGCGGTGGAGCCGCACCGCCTGCTCCTCTTCAGCGAGCGCCAGTACCGGGAGCGCGCCGCCTGGAACGCCACCCACCCGCTCCACGAGCACATCCCCCAGCCCTTCGACGCGGCGGTCCCTGTCGACTGGTCTCCCGTCTGGTCGCTGACGCACGAGGCGCGGCGCTACGTGCCCACGGCGTACTGCTACTACGGCTACCCGGAAGCGGAGGCGCCCTTCTGCTTGGCCGACTCCAACGGATGCGCCGCGGGCACCAGCCTGGAGGAGGCCATCCTCCAGGGCTTCTTGGAGCTGGTGGAGCGCGATGCGGTGTCCCTCTGGTGGTACAACCGCGCGCGCCGCCCCCGGGTGGCGCTGGAGGGCTTCGGGGACCCGCTCCTGAAGCAGCTCGTGGACGCGTACCACCGCCTCGGGAGGGAGCTTCACGTGCTGGACCTCACCACGGACCTCGGCATCCCCGCCTTCGCCGCCATCTCGCGCCGCACGCGAGGCCCTGAGCGCCTCTGCGTGGGCTTCGGCGCGCACCTGGAGGCCCGCCTGGGCGTCCAGCGCGCCATCACCGAGATGAACCAGTTCCTCCCGCTGGCCGGGAGGGAGCGCCATGACGGTCCGCACGGCGACGCGCAGCTCACGCGCTGGCTGGAGGACGCCTCGCTGGAGAACCAGCCCCACCTCGTGCCCGCGGACGTCCCCGCACTCGAGGCCCGTGAGTATCCGCGCGTCACCACGAGCGACCTGCGCGACGACGTGCGCGCGTGCGTGGAGCGGGCACGGCGGCGAGGCCTGGAGACGCTGGTGCTGGACCAGACGCGGCCCGACGTGGGCTTGCACGTGGTGCGTGTCATCGTCCCCGGACTGCGCCACCTGTGGCCGCGCTTCGGGCCGGGGCGGCTGTACCGCGTGCCCGTGAAGCTCGGGTGGCTGCCACACTCCACGCCGGAGGAGCGCCTCAACCCGCTGGGAGTCTTCTTCTGATGGCCCGGGCCCTGGCCGCCCTCTCGCCCTGGCTCGCCCTTCGCCCCGGCGCGTCCTTCGTCCAGCCACGGGGAGGGCCCGCGCGGGTGAGGAGCAGCGATGGCGACGTCACCCTCGGCGCCCTGCCCACTGCCACCGTGAGCGCCCTCCGGCTGCTGAAGGGGCAAGGCGCTCCCGAGGACGCGGTGCTGGAGCGCGCGGGCCTGGGAGGGCCGGAGGCGGCGGCCCACCTGCACCTGGTGCTTCGGGGGCTCGCGCGACGGGGGCTGCTGCGCTACGGCGTCCACGGACGAGGGGGCGCGCTCGCCACGCTGGAGCCCCTGTCGGAGCTCTTCGAGTTGGAGCCTGGGCCGCCGCCGCCAGCGCAGGCGCTGCGCCTGTCCCGCTTCGCGTACGTCCGCCAGGACGGCGGGGCGCTCGTGCTGGAGAGCCCCCGCGTCCGCGCGCGCGTCCACCTCGCCCCCGCGGCCCTTCCCCTCCTCGCGGCGCTCGCCGCTCCCACGACGGCACGCGATGCGGCGCACCACGCACGAGGAAACGGCCGCGCGGCGAGGGCGCTGGTGGCCCTGCTCGCCCGGGCCCGGCTGCTGGTGGCGGCGGACGCGGCGGGGGACACCGACGAGGAGCACCACCCCGCGCTGCGGCTCTGGGAGTTCCACGACCTGCTCTTCCACACCCGCACCCGCCGCCTGCTCCACGGCCAGCGCCTGGGCGCCACGCACCGCCTGGCGGGCCACGTCTCCCCCCTCCCGGCCGTCCTCCCTCCCCGCGCTCCCCTCCTCCCCCTGCCCCGGCCGGACCTGGACGCGCTCACCCGCGAGGACCCGTCCTTCACCGCCGTGCTGGAGCGCCGCCGGAGCGAGCGCCGCCATGGCGCCACACCCCTCACCCGCGCCCAGCTCGGCGAGCTGCTCTTCCGCGCCGCCCGCGTGCGGGAGCTGCACCGCGGTGGGCCCGAGGAGCGCTCCCGGCGCCCGGCCCCTTCCGCCGGGGCCCTCCACCCCCTGGAGATCTATGCGGTGGTGGGGGCATGCGAGGGCCTCGCGCCCGGCCTCTATCGCTATGAGCCGCGCTCTCACGGCCTGGAGCCTCGCTCGGGGCCGACCCGGGACGTGCGGGCGCTGCTCGCGGACGCGCGCCAGGGCCGCTCGCCCGTCCAGGTGCTGCTCGTGCTCGCCGCCCGCTTCCAGCGCGTCTCGTACAAATACGAGGGCTTCGCCTACGCCTGCCTGCTCAAGGACGCGGGCGTCCTCCTGCAGACGCTCACCCTGGCCGCCACCGCCATGGGCCTTGCCTCCTGCATGGTGGGTTGGGGCAATCCCGATACCTTCGAGCGCGCCGCCCTCACCCTGGGAGAGGAGGAGTCGTCTGTCGCGGAGCTGGTCATCGGCAGCGCGCCGACGGCCCGCTCACCTCCCGGGGCCTGACGGCGCTATCCTCCCGCCGTTCAAAGGGGAGGCCGACCATGGAACCGGTGAGGACAGGCAGCACGGGCTCGGACCGCACGGGGCCTGACACGGAGCTGCTCACACCAGGGCAGCGCCTGGGTCGGTACGAGGTGGTGGAGCGGGTGGGCGCCGGCGGCATGGGTGTCGTCTACAAGGCGCGGGACACCGTGCGCGGCCACACCGTGGCCCTCAAGACGCTCCATCGCCTGGAGCCGGGCGCCCTGCTGCGGCTCAAGAACGAGTTCCGCTACGTCGCCAACGTCACGCACCGCAACCTCGTCTCCCTCCACGAGCTGATGGAGGCGGACGACAAGTGGTTCTTCACCATGGAGTTCATCGAGGGCGAGAGCCTCTGGTCACTGCTTCACCGCGGCGCCCAGGCGGCGAGCTCCACCCTGGAGCCGCGCTCCCAGTCCGACGCCACCGTGACGCTCACCCGTGGCGAGAGGGCATCCCAGGACGCCACCGTGACGTCCGATCGCGCGCCGGGCCAGACGCCCGCGCCGGCCACGAGCCCCACGGACGTGACGGTGACGCACGGGAAGCTCACGCCGGACGCCGTCGTGGCCCCGCCCCCTGGACCCGCGCTCCGGGTCAGCCAGCCCGTACTCCCCATCGACGAGCTGCGGCGCATCTTCGGCGAGCTCGCGCTCGGCATCTTCGCGCTTCACGCCTCGCGGAAGTTCCACTGCGACATCAAGCCCCGCAACGTCATGGTGGAGAAGACCGGGCGCGTGGTGCTGCTCGACTTCGGTCTCGCGAGCGACCGCTCCGAGCCGTCCAACGGAGAGCTGGCCGGGACGCCCGCGTACATCTCCCCGGAGCAGCTCATGGGCCAGCCCAGCTCGGAGGCCACCGACTGGTACGCCTTCGGGGTGATGCTCTACGAGGCGCTCGCGGGCGGACAGTCCTTCCGGCGCGGCAAGCTGCGCGAGCAGGCGCACCAGGCGCCGCCGCCGCTGGAGCCCTCGCCCCTGGTGCCCGAGGACCTCCGGACGCTGGCCATGGACCTGGTGCAGGTGGAGCCCGCGCGCCGGCCCACGGGCCAGGAGGTGCTGCGGCGGCTGGGAATGACGGCGAGCGTCCCCTCCACCTCGCGGGCCCAGCCCCTCGTCGGCCGCGAGGGCCCCCTGGCGTCCCTGCTCGCCGCGTACGACGCCATGGCCTCCGGGCGGACCGTGGTGGTTCACCTGCACGGCCCTTCCGGCATGGGCAAGACGGCGCTGGTGCACGGCTTCGCCGAGGGGCTCGGCGCGCGGCGGCCGGGCAGCGTGGTGCTGAGCGGCCGGTGCTACGAGCGCGAGTCCGTGCCGTACAAGGGCTTCGACAGCCTCATCGACGCCCTCACCCGCTACCTGCGCACGCTGTCACCGCAGGCGGTGAAGGCGCTGGCCCCCCAGCACCTGCCGGAGCTGTTGCGCATCTTCCCGGTGCTGCGGCAGGTGGAGGCCTTCTCGAAGGTGGTGCCCACGGTGCTGGAGGCGGGCCGTGAGCAGCAGGAGCTGCGCCTTCGCGCCTTCCGCGCGCTGAAGGAGCTGCTGGCCCGGCTGGGAAGCACGACGCCCCTGGTGCTGCACCTGGACGACCTCCAGTGGGGGGACGCGGACACCGCGCGCGCGCTGAGCGAGCTGCAGGAAGCACCGGGCACGCCGCGCCTGCTGCTGATCTGCGGCTACCGCACCGGCGAGGGCATCGCCGCCGGGCTGCTGGAGGCGCACCGCGCGCTCGCCGCGGCCCCCGGCAACGCGCTCGACCTCCGGGAGGTTGCGCTGGCCCCGCTGTCCGAGGCGGAGGGCCGCGAGCTGGCGGCGGCGCTGCTGGGCCCGAACGCCACGGACGCGCGCGCGAGCACGCTCGCCCACGAGGCGCGGGGCAATCCCTTCTTCATCGAGGCACTGACGCAGTACGTGCTGGAGCAGGGCGAGGCGCCGCTCGCCCAGGGCGGGACGCCGACGCTGGAGCAGGTGGTGCTCGCCCGGGTGGGCAGGCTCGCGCCGGAGCCGGCGCGGCTCCTCTCCGCGGTGGCCGTGGCCGGCCAGCCGGTGCAGCGGGGGCTCGCGTTCCGGGCGGCGGCGCTGGACATGGACCCCCACACCCCGTGGACGCAGCTCCGGGCCTCGCACCTCGTCACCACGCACGGCCCCCGGGACGAGGACTCGGCGGAGTGCTACCACGACCGCATCCGCGAGGCCGTGTACGCGAGCCTCTCCCCGGAAGCGCTGAAGGCCAACCACCTGCGGCTGGCGGAGCTGCTGGAGGAGACGGGCAGCGCGGAGCCGGATCGGCTGGCGCGGCACTTCCGGAGCGCCGGCAGGCCGGAGAAGGCGGGCCCGTACGCGGCGAAGGCGGCGGACCGCGCCGCCAGCGCCCTGGCCTTCGAGCGCGCCGCGGCACTCTATGCCGAGGCGCTGGAGTGCAACCCTGACGACGCGGACCTGCTGGAGAAGCAGGCGGACGCCCTCGTCAACGCAGGCCGCGGCGCGGAAGCGGCACCCCTGTACGTGAAGGCGGCGGCGTTGGTGCGCGGCGACCGAGCCTTCGACCTGCGCCGGCGCGGCACCGAGCAGTACCTCGTCAGCGGACTGCTCGAGGAGGGCGAGGCCCTGCTGAAGCAGCTCTTGAAGGAGGTGGGGCTGCCCTACCCGTCCACCACCCTGCTGACGCTGGTGGGCATCCTCTTCCGCAGCGTGCAGTTCGTCCTCTTCGGCAAGCGCGTCCGTAACGTGGCCGCTGGCGAGGTGTCCCCGCTGCTGCGCCGACGGGTGAATGTGACGTGGAGCGCGGCCCGGGGCATGGCCGTGCAGGACATGCTGCGCATGGGCTACTTCACCGTGCGCAACGCCCTGCTGTCCGCCGAGGCGGGGGACGAGGTGCGCACGACCTATGGCCTCCTCGGGCTGGCGGCCGTGACGCTGTCCCAGGGAACGCCGAGCGACGTGAAGCGAGGGACGCGGTTCCTGGAGGAGGGCACGCGCCGGGTCGAGGCCCTGAACAACCCCGCCATGACCGGCTTCCTCAAGTGGATTCACGGCTCCGCGGAGATGATGGCGGGCAACTGGCGGAGCGCCGACACCATCCTCGCGGAGGGCATCCGCATCCTGGAGAACGAGGCCACCGGCGTCATCTCGGAGCTGGACAACCTGTACTCCTGCCGCGTGTACGTGCTGCGGATGCTGGGCGAGCTGCCGGAGCTGGCGGCCATCGGCAACCGCTGGCTGCGCTTCGCGGAGCAGAACCAGAACCGGTACGCGTCCGGGTGGATGCACATCCACCTGGCCCCCACGCGGGTGGCGGAGGACGCCCCGGCCGAGGCGCTGGCGAAGCTGGAGGCGCTGGCCAACGGGTGGACCGACCGGCGCTTCACGCCGCACAACCTCTACGCGGCGCTGGAGAGCGCGCGGTGCGAGCTGTACCAGGGCGCACCCGCGACGGCCTGGGAACGCCTGAAGAAGGTCTGGCCGGTGGCGGAGTCACACTTCCTGCTGGGGCAGATGTACTTCCGCATCTACGCGCTGCGCGTCCGCGCGGGGACTGCGCTGGCCATGGCCGCGTCGCGCCGTGCCGGGCGCGAGCCCTTCCGCGCCGCGGCCCGCAAGGACATCCAGGCGCTCGAGGCGCTGCGGCACCGGCCGGACGCACAGGCCGAGGCGCAGCTCCTGCGGGCGACGGAGGCGGCGCTGGACGGGAAGACGGCGGACGCGCTCCGGCTCCTGGACGGCGCCGAGGCCAGCTTCCAGCGCCTGGAGATGCCGCTGCATGCCGCCTCCGCCCGCAGGCGCAGGGGACAGCTCACCGGGGGTGAGGCGGGAGCACGGCTCATCGCGGAGGCGGACGCCATCCTGCGGGCAGCGGGCATCCGCGACCCGGCGCGATGGGTCGTCATGGAAGTCCCCGGCGTCCCCGCGACGTGAGCGGCGACGTGGCGCGGTGGGGGCACGGCGAGGCCTCCCGGCGGGCGCTGGAGACGCTGCTGCGCGGAGCGGCCCGCGCCTCCGAGTCGGCCCTCGCTGCCTGGGAGGGTCCCCCCGGCCAGTCCGCCATGGCGGGGCTGCTGGCGGCGGCGGACGCGGAGCTCGGGAGAGTCCTCGCTCGCGCCGAGGCCCGGGTGCTGCCCTCCGCGCGCCGGGACCTGGTGCTGCTCCTCTCGGGGCGGCTCCTGCGCGCCTGCGTGAAGGTGCTGGCCCTGGAGTGGCGGAGCCAGGAGGCGCTCGGCCTTGGCGGTGGGCTGGACTCCTGCGTGGACTCATGGCGGGAGCGCTTCCGCGCCTACCCCGTCCTGGTGGAGCGGATGGGCGGCACCTTCCTTCGCTGGCGCGCCCACGTCCGGGAGCTGCTCTCCCGGCTCGCGGCGGACCGGGAACCGCTGGGCCGGGCCCTGTGGGAAGGACGCGCCCCGGGTGCCCTCGCCCACGTGGAAGGCGACGCGGGAGACCTGCATGCGGGGGGCCGCTCTGTGGCGGTGCTGCGCTTCGAGGACGGCCGCCGCGTCGTGTACAAGCCCAAAGACTTGCGCGTCACCCGCGCGGTGCTGGACCTGTACACCCTGCTGAATGGCGCCGGCCTGCCCCTGGGGCTCCATGTGCACGCCGTGCTGTGCCGCCGCGGCCATGCCTGGGAAGAGTACGTCGCCGCGGAGCCCTGCCGGACGGCCGAGGGGGTGGAGCGCTTCTACCTGCGCGCGGGCATGCTCGCGCGCCTCATGCAGTTGCTGGAGGCGCAGGACCTCTGGCTCGACAACCTGGTGGCCCACGGCGAGCACCCCGTCCTCGTCGACCTGGAGATGGTGCTGCAGCCCAGGCGGGCGGGACGCGCGCCCGGCGCGGCGAGGCGGGCGGCGGAGGACTTCCTGTCCGAGTCGGTGGCGCCCCTGGGCCTGCTGGCCGCGCCACTCGGCATCATCCCGGGCGTGCCCGCGGAGGACCTCGGCGCGCTGACACCCGCGCGCGCCTTCCTCATTCCCCGCCCGTGCGAGCCGGTGCGCGACGCGCTGGAGGGCCTGCGCCGGCCCTGCCGGAACGGCTACACGGTGGAGACCCATGCCCGTCACGCGCCTGACTTCGAGGGGCGTCCGGGGCGGGCGGCGGAACACCTGGAGGCGCTGCGCGAGGGCTACCGGGCGATGCACGCCACGCTGCGCGCCAACCGCGCCGGCCTGGATGCGAACACGGGTCCCCTGCGCGAGCTGGCCCGCCTGCCGGTCCGCTACGTCCACCGGGACACCTGGACGTACCACCGCATCCTGGAAGTGCTGACGGAGCCGCGCGTGCTCGCGAGCGAGGAGGTCCAGGCGGAGGAGCTGGGCGGGCTCCTGCGCTCCGGCGACGACCAGCCGCGAGCACGGGCCCTGAAGGCGGTGGCCCGCGAGGAGTTGGAGGCCCTGCGCGCGCTGGAGATTCCGTACTTCACCTGCCACCCCGGGAATGACGCGCTCCTGGGGCCTGGAGGACAGCAGGTCCGCGCGCGCTTCTTCGAGGGCACCGCGCTGGGGCGCCTCCGGGCGCGGCTGCGGACGCTGGACACCTTCCCGCTCGCGCGCCACGACGCCCTGTTCCGGTCCACGCTGGCCAGCGGTCGTCATGAGGTGGCGCCGCCCCCGCGTCCGCCGCTGCGGCGCGGAGGACGCGTCCCGGACTGGCTCGCTGAGGCCATCTCCCTCGGCGACTTCCTGCTGCGCGAGTCGTTCGCGAGGGACGGCGGGCTCGCCTGGCTCGGGCTGAGGAACGAGCCGCTCTACACCCTCCGCCAGTTGGACGTGGTCGGACCGGACCTGCTCTCGGGCTCGGCGGGCGTGGCCATCGCTCTGGCGGAGCTGGCCGCGGCCAGCGGGCTCCCCCGGTTCCGGGATGCGGCGCTCGCGGCGCTGGAGCCGGCGAGGGCCTCGCTCAATCAGGACGGCGAGGGGCCCTGGACGCGCGCACCCGACGGCACCGTCGAGGTGGGCGCGTTCCGCGGCATCGGCGCGCGGCTCTACGCCCTGCACCGCTGCGGCGCCGCGCTCGGGCTGCCTGCGCTTGACCGCGAGGCGCGTGCCCGGGCCCGGACGCTCCCCGTGGAGCGACTGGCGGAGCAGGCCTCGCTCGACCTGGTGACGGGGGCTCCGGGACTGCTGCTCGCGCTGCGAGCCTGTCGCGCCACCGGACCCGCCCGGCGGCTGGCGAAGGCCCTGGAGCGGAGGCTCGGCCGCGGTGCCCCGCTGACCGCCTTTCACGTCCCGGGACTGCCGGACGCCGCCAGCGCCCTCGCGCTCTGCGGGCTGCGGGCGCCCGGGGCCGCACCCGAGCGAGGGCAGCCGGTGGGAAGCGAGACGTCCGGCGTGCTGCTCTCACGCATCGCGCTGGCAAGCGGAGCGGCGCGGGGCCGCACGGAGGTGCTCGCGGAAGTCCGTCGTGTGCTCCGGCGGGCGGAGCCAGGCTCCGCGTGCCTGGAGGCCCTGGAGCTGGCGCTCACGGCGGGGCGGGAGCTGCACGAGCCGGCACTGCTCCATGAGGCCCTCCGCCCTGGCCGGCTGCTGGTGGCTGGCCATCGCCTTCACGGGCGCTGGTTTCCGGACCGCCTGGAGGCGGATGAGCACGACCTCTCCGTCCTCGGAGGGCTCTGCGCGTTGCTGCGCGCCCTGCTCGGCCTCCACCGGCCCGTGACGTGGACCTCACTCCGGCTGGTCCGGCCGAGCGAGGTGATATGAAACGCGGCGCATGCTGCCGTTCCCGCCCAGCCCGAAACTCGGCCCGCTCTCGTCCCGGGTCGTCCGCGCCGAGGAAACGGAGGCCCGGGTGCTCGCCATCCGCGCGCGGGTTCCCATCACCCGAATCTCGGACCTGACGCCGCTCGACCCCCTCCGCCTTCCGGTGTTCTCGGCCGTCACCCCACTGGCCCTGGACCTGACCACGCACCTGGGCAAGGGCGTGGACGCGGTGAGCGCCCGGGTGAGCGCATTGATGGAGGCCGTGGAGCGGGTGTCATCGGAGCGCGCGCCCCGGGGTGCCACGCGACGTGGCAGCTTCACCCGACTCTCCCGCGCGAAGTCCTCACGGCCCATCGACCCGGTAACGCTCCACCTCCCCGCGGACACCCACTACGGGCCGAGCAAGGCGTTCACCTGGGTCGACAGCCAGGACCTCGTCTCCGGGGAGCGGGTGCTGATGGCGGCCGACCTCGCGCTCACCCCTCCCTCGGAAGGCCTCCTGTGGGACGTGGACACGAACGGCCTCGCCTCCGGCAACACCCTCCTGGAGGCCGTCGTGCATGGGCTGTGCGAGGTCATCGAGCGCGACGTCCAGAGCCAGCTCGACTTCGCGACCGCGTTCGGCGACGCCGGAATGCCACTGCCGCCACTCGTGGCCGTGGACCCCGCGAGCCTTCCCACCGAGGCCCGCGGGTGGCTGGACCGGCTGACGGAGGCAGGGCTCGATGCGCGGGTCCAGGATGCGACTGGAGACCTCGGGGTCGCCACCTTCCGGACGGTGCTCGCCGACTACGACTACCCGACGGCGGCGGGCCCCGTTCCCATGCTGTTCACCGGCTGGGGGACGGCACCCCATGCCGAGGCCGCGCTCCTACGCTCCATCACCGAGGCCGTGCAGGCGCGGCTCGGGTTCATCCAGGGCGCACGCGATTCGTTCAACGTCCGGTGGGAGGGCTCGAGCGCCACGAGCAGGGCCCACCGACTGCGGGAGCTGGACCCGCCCCGCGTGGAGCCCTTCCAGCGCACGCCCTCATTCGAGTCCCAGGACCTCCGCGACGACCTGGAGTTCCTCCTGGGGCGGCTTCGGGCCCTGGGGTTCAACCGGGTCATCGTGACGGACCTGACGCGCGAGGACCTCGGGATTCCCGTCGTGCGCGTACGCGTACCGGGACTCTCGTGCTTCACCGTCAACCAGCGCCGCGTGGACTGGCGCTGCCTGCGGCACCTCCTGTAGCGCCCCGCGCCCATGGCCTCCCCTCCCCCCATCGTCTTTCTCGGGCCCAGCCTGTCACGCGGTGAAGCGGAGGCGCTGCTGCCAGGAGCCGACTTCCGCCCTCCCGTCCGGCGTGGAGACCTCTACCGCGCACGCGCGAGCGGTGGCTCGGTCTTCCTGATTGTCGACGGCGTCTTCATGCAGCAGCACGCCATCTCACCCCGGGAGATTGTCGATGTGGTGCGGGATGGGGCGTGGGTCGTGGGAGCGTCCAGCATGGGGGCCCTGCGTGCGGCCGAGTGCTGGCCGGCGGGCATGCAGGGGGTTGGCTCCATCTACCGCCTGTTCCGCCGCGGGAGCCTGACCTCCGACGACGAGGTGGCCGTCGTGTTCGACCCGGAGTCCGAGCGTCCCGGCTCCATCGCGCTGGTGAACGTGCGCCATGCCGTGGCCCGCGCGGTGCGCCAGGGACAGCTCCTGCGCTCGGAGGCGGAGCGGCTCGTGCGGGTGGCGGAGGAGACCTTCTACGCGGAGCGGACCTGGCGGACGTTGCTGGCACGCGCCGGGTTCAAGGACGGGAAACAGCTGGAGCGGCGGCTCTCCGGCTGGGACCTCAAGGCGGAGGATGCGCGGCGTGGCCTGCGGTACGTCGCGCGGCGGTTGTCGACTCCCCCCGGCCGCGCGCGTGGCGCCAGGCGCAAGCGCGCGGAGCCTGGCCTTGCGCCACGCACGCGAGAGCAAGGCCCCGACGCACTCGCCGGGCTGAACGCTGTCACCCTGCGGCGTGAGCTCGCCCGGTGGCATCTGGTGAGCGGGCGATACACCCGCCATGCGCTCGTCATCTCAGCGGCAAGCCCGGAATGGGGGTTCTCGGAGCGGCTCCGGATGACCGGGTCAGCAGCCTCGGTCCTCGCGGCCCCGCTCCTGCTGTCCACGATGCGGGGGGCGCCAGCGCGATTCGCCGCCACGAAGAAGGAGCAGGAGGGGCTGGGCTCTCTGCTCGCGCTGCGGCTCGTGTTGGCCGAGCTGTGGAGGCTGTTCATCACGCACGAAGCCCTGTTCGCGGCCAGGCTCTGGCAACAGCTCAGCCTGTCCCATGAGCTCGACGCCGAGGTCTTCCGCTGGCGGGCGATTCACGAAGCCGCTGCGCGAGCGCGAGCAGTGAAGCTCGAGGTGCGGCCACGAGACCGACACCTCGCGCGGCAGGAAGTCGCCCATGCCCACGGGTTTGACACCTGGGAGGAGCTGGAGCACACCGCGCGAGAGCGGGAGTGGTGGTCCTCCTTCCTCGACTACGTGGAGACCCGCGCCCTCTCCATGCGGATGCGCGGAGCGCCGTAGCAGCCGTGCCACCCACGGTCGGCGGCCCGCTCCCCTTCCGCCGTCTTCAGCGCCGACGGCGGCTCATGTCCTAGACTCCCGCCAGCGAGGCAAGAGCATGGACCTGGAAGAGCTGCGCGCTTTTCTCGACGTCGCGGAGACGGGCTCGTTCCTGGCCGCCGCGGATTCCCTGGGGGTGTCGCGCACGACGTTGAGGCGCCGCGTCGAGGCGCTCGAGGCCCGCGCCGGCGTACCGCTCTTCAAGAGCACCCGGTCGGGCGTCATCCTGACGGAAGCCGGCGAGGTGCTCGCCCAGCGCGGGCGCATCATGATGCAGGAGACGAGCGCGCTGCTGGCGTCCATCCGGGAGGTGGGCCAGGCCCCGGCGGGCGTGCTGCGCGTGGTGCTGCCCGTCGGGCTTCCACCGCATCTGCTCACCCCGCTGTTCGGGGTGCTGCGGACCACCTACCCGCAGCTGCGCGTCCACGCCAGCTTCAGCGACGACCCCCTGACTGAAGCCCTGGAGGATGTGGACATGGCAGTCCACTTCGGGGAGGCCCTGCCCAGGGGCCCGTGGCTGTCACACGAGGTGCTGCGGGTCCATGAGGGGTTGATTGCCAGCACCGAGTACCTGGAGCGCCGGGGCGTTCCCCGCTCCCTGGAGGACCTGCGGCACCACGAGCTCTTGTCCTGGGAAGCACCGGGAGAAGATGCGCGCCTCTGGCCCTCGCTCCGGGGCCCCAGGTTCAGGGTGGAGCCAGCCCTCATCGCCACGGACATCCACTTCGTCCGCACCTGCTGCATCGCCGGGCAGGGCATCGGCCTGGTCCCCAGCGTCGATCTGCCCGACCCGGGAGTCGGCGACGTGCTGGTGCCTGTGCTGCCCGACATCGTGGGGCGCGAGCGACCTCTCCGCATCAGCGTGCCCGAGGCGCTCTCCGAGATTCCCAAGATCAAGCTCGTGCTCTCGCACATCCAGGGCGTCCTCGAACCGCTGTGAGCCCTGACGGCACGAAGGCTTGCGCTGTTCCCAGACGGGAGGTGCTCCGCATCGGGCGGGGGCGAGTCGGACCCGCTGCGCGATATCGGCCACCGGCTGTCCACCTTTGGCCATCACCCGCAGCGGGCTCGGGCTACGCCTGAGACTTCCATTCCGAGCTGGAGCCCGCCATGCACATGCCGACGCGTCTTGCCCTCACGGTCGCCCTGTTCACGCTGTCAGCGCACGCCAAGGAGCCCGCGCTCGGGGCGACGACCTTCACCGTCTACGAGGCCTTCCTCAGCCCCGCGCAGGAGCCCGGTGAGGAGTCGGAGATTCCGAAGCCGCTGGAGAAGAGCCTCGGGGCCACGGCGCCCTCGACGCCGCGCGAGAGCAGGAAATCCAGGGGCTGGGGGCAGCTCCGGTTCACCAAGGACCTGAGCCGCGCCTACGTCGACGTCCAGATTGAAGGGGTGAATGCCGCCGACATCCTCATGTTCCACATCCACTGCGGTGCGCCGGGCGTGCTCGGCCCCGTCGTCGTGGACCTCGGTGAGGCCGTCAACCTGTCGAAGACGTTGGCCGCGGGCAAGCTCTCCCTGGAGCTCACCAACAAGAACATCGTCTTCATCAAGGACATGAAGGGCATGAAGCCCGGGTTGCCGGAGAGCTGCCCCTCCGAGCTGGGCTTCGCAGCCCAGACCAAGACGCTTGCCAGCCTGGAATCCCTGGCGAAGAAGGGCGTGCTCTACTTCAACCTCCACACCAAGGCGCACACCTACTACGGCGAGATGCGCGGACAGATCTACGCCGCCCAGCCGTAGGAGCGGCGAAGGAGGCCCGGGGTAGGCCACCCGGGCCGAGGCGCGACGCCGCGAGTCTCAGCGCGCCTGGCTGATGGCATTGTTCATGCCGACGTTGCTGACCTTCGGCTTCTTGCCCTTGCTGGGGCCGCGCTCCCAGGCGACGGTGTTACCGGAGCCGGTGACCTCGATGCGGCTCGTGGCCTCCACCCGCACCTTGTTGTCACTGCCACTCACCTCGACGCTCTTGCACTCGCCTTTCAGGGTGACAGTGTTGCTGGAGCCGGTGATTTCGGCCTCGCCCCCCTTGCCACACTGGAGCGTCACCTTGCGGCCGGAGTCGACGATCTCCAGCGAGGACTCGTCGCCACCAGCCTCGGTGTCGTCCGAGTCGTCCGAGTCGTCCGTCTCCACCACCGTCGTGCCGCGCCCCGACTGGACGCGCGTGCTGCCGCCCCGGGTCTCCACCGTCGCGCCGCCCGACTGGACGCGCGTGCCGCCGCCCCGGGTCTCCACCGTCGAGCCGCCCCCCTTCACCTTGACGCTGCCGTCCTTGCCTACCTGGATCGAGGTCTCGTCGTCAGCCTGTGCCCCCGCCGTCACCGGGCCGAGGACACATGCGACCACCATGAACACCGCCGCTCCGAGCTTGCCGTGCATATCGTCTTTTTCCCCTTGGGATGGCAGCGGGCCAGAAGACCCGGCCTCGACCGCCGCCTATCTACGCAAGCGGGCACGAAAGATTCAAAGCTTTACGGCGGCTACCCCACGGCAGCGGGGCCCCGTCTTCGCGGGTATAATCCCCCGCGTATGCGCCCATTCCGTTCCCAGTCCCGATTCCTCCTCCCCCTCGCCGCCGCGCTGTTCGCATGCGGTGCGTGCAGCGATGACCCGTCCGGCGGCGGCGCGCCGCTGGGTGAAGAGCAGGACGGCATCGCCACCTACTATGACGCCACCGGCGCCGGCAATTGCAGCTTCGAGCCGAACGGCGACCTGATGGTGGCGGCCATGAACACGCCGCAGTACGCCGCCAGCGCGGCGTGCGGGCAGTGCGTGGACATCAAGGGACCCAAGGGCAATGTCCGCGTGCGCATCGTCGACCGCTGCCCGGAGTGCGAGAGCGGCCACCTGGACCTGAGCCGCGAGGCCTTCGCGAAGATCGCCGAGATGCAGGCCGGTCGCGTCAACATCACCTGGACGCCGGTGTCCTGCGACGTGGCCGGCAACCTCGAGTACCACTTCAAGAACGGCAGCAATCCGTGGTGGACGGCCATCCAGGTCCGCAACCACCGGCTGCCCATCCAGAAGCTGGAGTGGCGGCGCGGCACGGGCGGTTGGAACAACGTCCCCCGCGAGGACTACAACTACTTCGTCAACGGCGACGGCATGGGCGAAGGCAGCTTCCAGGTCCGCGTCACCGCCTCGGACGGGCAGCAGGTCGAGGACACGATTCAGCGCGTGCTCGACGACGACACCGCCGAGGGCGCCGGCCAGTTCCGCTGATTCACCTGGGGGCTGGCGCTGCCGCCAGCCCCTGGCGAACGACTTGAACACGCGGCTGCAGGGGGGAATACACGTGAGCAAGACTTTCCAGAGGACGGCCCGGCTTCTCTGTCTCATGGCCCTGGCCGCCGCCGTGAGCGCATGCCTGGGCGTGCGCGGCCGTCCCCGCTTCGGAGCCCTGCGCACCGACTCGCGCCCGCTCCAGTTCCGTCACGACATCCAGCTGTACACCGTCGAGAACGGAATCACCGTGGCACTGCTGCCCGACAAGCGCACCAACCTGGTCACGGTCGATGCCCGCTATCTCGTCGGAGCCTCGGACGATCCGGCCGGACGTGCCGGCATGGCCCACCTGGTCGAGCACCTGACCTTCGAGGCCCGGACGGGAACGAATCAAGCCACTCTCGCGGACCGCCTGAGCGAGGCCGCCCTCCAGCACAACGCGTTCACCACCCACGACGTCACCCACTACACGGCTACGGCGCTCGCCAGCCGGCTGGCGGACGTGCTCGAGCTGGAAGCGCAGCGCCTCGAGGTGTCCTGCGAGCAGCTTGACGACGCCGTCTTCAGCCGCGAACGCGACGTGGTGCTGGAGGAGGACGCCGAGAGAAGCACGACCTGGAGCAACCTCCACCGCGAGGTCGCGCGTGCGGTCTGGGGCGAGCACCATCCGTACGCCCGCGGCCTCGGCACCCACGAGGTCGCGAATGCGACCAAGGATGAAGCCTGTCGCTTCATCGGCAAACACTACGCACCCGATCGGCTGATGCTGGTCGTCACCGGTGACTTCGACCCCGCCCCGGTCGCCAAGGCGATTGGCAAGCGCTTTGCCCGGGCCGGTTGGAAGAGCGAAGCCGCGCGAGCCCCCGTCCAGGAAGCCAGGCTCACGGGCACCCGGTCGCGGCACCTTGCCGACATCGACGACGCGGTCGCGATGGTCTTCTTCCAGGCACCGGCCTGGGGAGGAGAAGACGCGGTGCTGAACACGCTGGCGCTCGGTCAGATGAACCGCGTCCTGGCTCGGGCCGATGAAGAGCATGACTGGATTACCGACGTGGACGTCACCACCGACGGCGCGGGCCGGGCCCGGCTGATCCTCGTCACGGTTGAAGTCGACGACCCCAGGCGCCTCGACGACGCCGTCGACGAGGTCTTCGAGCGCGCACCCGCGATGTTCGACGAGGTCAGTCCGTACGCGGCCGCGAGCCTCCTCGGCCAGCTCCAGACCGGCTACGTGGCGTCGTACGAGTCGTTCTCGGCTCGCGGCACGTGGCTCGGCGACTACCTGACCTACACGCGCCACGAAAACTTCATGATGCCCGAGCTGGAGACCGTGGCGCGCACCTCGATGGTGGACGCTGCCAGCTATGCCCGGGCGAGGTTCGTACAAACCAAGAGCCACGTCGCCCTGGTCAAGCCCAGCGGCAAGCCGGCGACCACCTCGCGGGAAGCCGTGGCCTCGGGCCGCGAGCCCGATCTCGCTCCCTGGCGGGCGCCGGTGGACGTCATGGAGGCCCAGCGCCCGCTTCCCGCGCCCCCCGCGCGGGCCCGCGACACCGTCGAGGAGCTGAAACTGGAAAACGGACTCCGCGTGCTCCTGGCTCCGGACTCCACCAGCGCACTGGTCGATGTGCGGTTGGTGTTCCCGTACGGCGCGGCGTCAGACCCGCCCGAGTTCCGCGGCCGGGCCACCGCCGCCGCCGGCCTGCTGGAGCCCGACCCGAACCGTCGCTACCCGGCGAGCGACGTGCTGCTGCTCGGATGGGGGATGAGCATCGGCACCCAGCTCGATATCGACGTCTCCGAGACGTCCACCGTGTTCTGGGCACGCGGCGCCTCCAACCTGGCTGACTGGCACGTGTGGCGTCTCTCATGGCTCATCGACCAGTGTGGCTATCAAGGCGAGGCCGTGAGCACCTTCCGCGCCAACGCCATGGGTGCCAGCGCCAAGGACGTCGATCCGGCGGAGGCGCTGAGCCGTGAGCTCCTGTTCGGCGACGGGCATCCCTATGCAACCCCGCCTCCGACCGGAGAGGCGTGGAGCTGGCTGACGCGCGACGAGCTGGAGCGCTATCGCCTGACTCACTACGTGCCACGCGGGGCCACGTTGATCGTCACCGGCGGCTTCGACGTCGAGGCGATGCGAAAGCATGTCCGGGCGCTGTTCGCGTACTGGTCCGACGACCCCGCCGCGACGCCCGCGACGCTCCCCGCCGCACGGCCCGCGCCAGGGCCGAGCTGGGTCGGGACGCGGGATGCCTCCCGCACGCAGGTGGGCCTGGCGGTGACGTTCGCGACCGCCTCGGACCCCGACCGGGACCAGGCCGCGCGGCTCGTCCTGCGGGAGATGGTCACAGACAGGCTGCGGATCGTCCGCGAGGGAATGGGTGCGTCCTACGGCGTGCAGGTGTCGTACACCGCGGGCACCGGCGGCGGCGCGCTCTACATCGAGAGCGAGCTCGAGCCGGTGCGGGCGGCGAAGGCCGCGACCGCCATCGTCTCCGAGCTCGAGGCGCTCCGTACCGGAGCCGGCGCCATGGCGGAGGGCTTCGTCCGGGCGAGGCGCCGCGTGCTGGCCAGCGCGCTGGCGGACGTCGCTGGCGTCACCGCCAGGGCAGAGCGGCTCGAGTACGGCGTGCGGCGCGGCCTGCCCGCCGACCACAGCGATCAACTCGCGCTCGCGATCAGCAAGATCACCCCCGCCGAGGTCGCCGCCGTGGCGGCTGCCGACCTCGACCCGCGCCGCATGGTGGTCTCGGTCGGCGCCGCGTCCGCGCGTCTGAACGAGGTCATGACCGCGCTGCAAGCCACCGGACCGAGGATCTTCGACAAGGAGAAGGCGCCCTGAACCGAGGGAAGCAGGCCATGGGCGGTCCGAGGGCACCGCCTTCGCCCCCCTCGACAACGTCCCCAGCCAGGACATATCAACACACGCTCACCACCGGCTGTGATGCGGTCAGCAGGCTCCCGAAGCCTGCCAGGAGTTCATGTCATGGGTTCGAGCCGTCACCTCGCCTTCCTCGCGCTCGCCCTGATGGCAGCCTGCTCCAAACCCAAAGAGGCCACCCCCGCCGGGGCCGGCGAACCGGAGCAGCCCGCCATGAAGACCGCTCCGCGGAGCACGCCTCCCACCACCGACCTCGTGACGGTGCGTGACCCGGTCGAGAACGCCTACACGATGGGGATGCCGAAGGGCTGGCACAACCAGACCTACTCGGCCCGGGTGTACGACATCCACAGCATGGTGACCCACTCGGTCAGCCCGGACGGAAGCGTCCTCATCTTCAGTGGCGACCCCAGCATCCCCCAGTACTGGAACCCAGCCGCGGCGACGCCTGTCCACTACGACATGGCCCGGGTCCACCCCCGGATGAAGATCGAGCCGTTCGTGCCCGCCACGGATTACTTCCCCGGCTACGTGAAGCGGAAGTTCGGCAAGCTGCCGGACTTCAAGCTCCTCTCGACCGAGGCGGATGCCCAGGCAGAGCAGAAGCTGCGGAAGCGCTTCGCCGACGCGGGCCTCCGGGTGCAGGCGACCATCGCGAATGTCGCCTTCAGCTACATGGACGGCGGCAAGCCGATGAACGCGCTGATCATCGGCTCGACGACGGACAACGGCTCGTTCTGGGTCGTCACCGTCACGGGGATTGCCGCCTCGGGCGACCCGAAGCAGTACCTGCCGATGATTGAAGCCATGGGCCGCTCCTACCAGCAGAACCCGGCCTGGCAGGCAGAGCAGAATCGGAAGCACCAGGAGCGCATGGCGCAGATCCAGGAGTTCGGGCGTCAGATGACCGCCCAGCATCACCGGAACATGGCCGCGCTCCAGCAGAGCGCCCAGCGCCACCAGCAGCGGATGGAGGCCATCCACGCGCAGGGCGACGCCAGCATGAAGAGCTATTACGACCGCATGGCCGCGGGCGACACCCAGCACCGGAACTTCCTGAACTACGTCAACGAGGAGAACACGGTGGTCGGCTCGAGCGGCAAGACGTTCCAGGTGGACAGCAGCTACCAGCGGTACTTCATGCACAAGCGGGATCACACGTACGTCGGCGGCGACGTCCGCATGGACCTGGACACCCTGCGCAGCCTCGGCCTGAATCCCGACGACTACGAGGAAGTGAAGATCGTGAAGTGAAGGCAGGCCGCGGGCAAGGCGCCGCGCTCAGCCCATTCGCGCGCCGGTATATTCCTTGGTCGCTTGCACCGCTCTCGCCAACAGGAGCGCCGGGGCCATGAAGGCATCCAGCTCCGTGGCTGTTCCCGGCATCCCCACCCTCTCCACCCGCAGGAAGCCATCCTCGAGGGAGAAGCCCAAGTACGCCTGCCCCAGCTTCAGCAAGGGCCCGCGCACACGCGGGGCGACGAGCAGGGCCCGGGCCCGGGGCGTGACGTTCTTCAGCAGAAGCGCCGCGTCGAGCTCCGCGTCACCCACTTCCTCGTCCTTGTAGCCGATGAGCTTGAGCGCCAGGTCACCCAGCTGCTCGGGCTTCAGGCTCAACCCGGGAGGGAGCGCGTCTCCGAGCTCCAGTTGCAGGAGCGTGAAGATGTTCCGGTACTCGCCATGCCCCCGGTACTCGGTGAACAGCAGGAGCGGGAGCCCCTGGTAGACGCCCTGCATCGTCAGGGTCCCCACCGCGTACTTGAGTGCCCCCGGCGTTACGCTGAATTCCAGGCCGCGTTGGTTCGCGAAGGACTGCCAGGCCACGATGCGCCGCTGCCACCGCTTCCACCGGACGGTGACCATGATGACAGCCACGACCAGTCCGATGCCGACGACGGTCAGGAAGTTGGGGTGCGTTATCACCGACATTGCGGCCATCCTCTACCGCCGCAGCATGCTGCGCAGCAGCTCCAGGGCCTCCGTCACGTTCTGCCAGACCTGGAGCGACTTGACGCCCTCCCCTTCGCCCTGGATGGCGCGCCGCGAGGCCCGCTCCAAGGGGAGGAGCACGCCCTCCACCAGCTCGATCTGCCGGCTCAGCTCCGCCGGTGAAGGCCCGGCGACGGCCGCGCGCTGAAGCGCCTCGGCCGGCACGCTGGCCGACACATTCACCGGCCGGTCCGCCAGCGCGGCAATCGCCCGCGAGAGCTGCTCCATATAAGGCCCGAAGTCCGGCGCGGGCGTCTGGGCAGCCACCACCGCCGGCTGCTGCGTCTGCACCGCGACCCGCTCCGTGAGCGCCTTGAGCAGCTGCGCCAGGTGCTTGAGGTACGGCGCCAGGTCCGTGGCCGGAGTCGCGGCCGGGGCCGGGAGCGGCGGCGGCGTGGCCTTCGCCTCGCGGCCCACCTTCGCCACCTCCAGCACCGCGTCGCGCAGGGCCTCCAGGTGGGGCAGTACCTCGGCCGCCGGGTCCGTGCCCTGCTCCGCGCCGCTGGCCACCTGGGACGCCGCCTGCATCACCGCGTCCCGCACCGCGCCGAGCTGCTCCTCGATGCCGCTGAGCTGGCCGGTGACGCGCGCCACGGGGTCGTCCTCCTTGCCCCCCATGCGCTTCACCCGCGCGAAGCCCTGCTTGATGTCCTCCCAGCGCTTCGCCTTCTCCGGCGTCAGCCGCCCGCGCATCTCCGCCAGCTTGAGCAGGTTCTGCTCCGCCGCCGTGGTGAGCGTCTGCGACTCGCCCTGGTAGTGGTCGTCGATGAGCCGCTCCAGCTCGTCGTCCGTCATCGCCGCCACGACCTTCTCGGTCAGCTTGCCCATGTTGCGGTAGCTGCCCTGCAACTTGAACGCGGGCTCCGAGCGGAAGCGCTCGTCCTGCGCCGCCGAGGCGATGTACTGCATGTTCACCTTCAACAGCACCGACTGCACCTTGAACATGCGCTGGAACACCGCGACGATTTCCTGGAGCTCCGCCGCCGCGTAGCCGTGCTTCAGCTCGCCCGCGGGCACCTCCTCGCCTTGCGCCATGCGGATGAGGCGGTGCGTGTCCGCCGGATCTCTCGTGGCCAGCGGCGCCGTCGCCAGGTTGGAGGTCAGCGCGTTCTCGATGTAGCTGAGCGCGAACAGGTGCTCCTTCCCGTCGAGGATGTCACCCAGGTTGTAGGTGTCCGCGCGGTTGGCGAGCATGTCCGGGATGCGGAAGCGCTCGCCCGTCTCCGTGTACGGGTTGCCCGCCATGACGACGCAGAACTTCTTGCCGCGCAGGTCGTACGTGCGCGTCCGGCCGTTCCACACGCCTTCAATCCGGCGCTGGCCGTCGCAGAGCGAGATGAACTTCTGGAGCAGCTCCGGGTCCGTGTGCTGGATGTCGTCGAGGTAGAGCATCACGTTGTTGCCCATCTCGAAGGACAGGTTGATGCGCTCCACCTCCTGGCGCGACGTGGCGTTGGGCGCCTCGGCCGGGTCCAGCGACTTCACCGCGTGCCCCAGCGCGGGGCCGTTCACCTTGACGAAGGTGAGGCCCAGCCGGCTGGCCACGTACTCCATCAACGTCGTCTTGCCGTAGCCCGGCGGCGACATGAGCAGCAGCATGCCCATGCGGTCCGTGCGCTTGCCCTCGCCCGCCGCGCCCAGCTGCTTCGCCAGGTTGGCGCCGATGAGCGGCAGGTACACCTCGTCGATGAGCCGGTTGCGCACGAACGAGCTGAGCACCTTCGGCGTCAGCTCCTCCAGCCGCAGCTTGCGCCGCTCGCGCTCCAGCAAGTCACGCAGCACGGCCCGGTAGGCCTGGTATTGCGGCACCCGCACCTGCCGGAACTCGCCCGTGCGCGCCAGGAACTCGTCCAGCCGCAGGGGCAGCTTCCTGTCATGGATGCGCGGGTGGTTGCCCAGCAGATTCGTCACCTCGCTGGCCGTCAGCGCGCCCGCGGGCTCGCGGTCCAGCTTGCGCTCGGTGAGCAGCAACACCGCCGTCTCCAGCGCCACGTGCGCCCACGCGCCAGGGCCCTCCTCGCGCTTCGCGAGGTACGCGTCCACCCACGCCCGGGCAATCTCCAGCCGCGAGGAGAGGTCCTTCTCCAGCCCGCTCAGGTCGTCCTCGAAGGCCGAGCGCGTGCCCTGCCTGTCCAGCTGCCCGAGGAACAAATCCTTCAGCGCCAGGGCCTCGCCGCTGGTGGTGAAGCGCGGGCGCTCCACGCCCAGCTCCTCCACCAGGTAGCGGCCCGCCTGCCGCGCCTCGGCGGGCGAGTGCGCCACGCCATGCGAGGTGAGGAACACCGCCACCTGCTCGCCCAGCTCGGTGCCCAGGTCGGCCATGCCGCCAGTGGAGGCAAAGGTGGTGCGCAGCCGCGAGAGGCTGCGCGCGCGCCGGTGGAACAGGGTCCGGACGGCCTCGTCCGTGTCGAAGGCCCAGAACAGCGACGCCCAGGCGCGCGGCACCGGGGCGAAGCGCAGCAGGCCCGCGCCCTGGTGCAGGTGCAGCAGCTTCTCCAGCAGGGCCGCCGCGTCCGCGTCGTGCACGCCGCGCTCGTAGCCCTCGTCGAAGCGGTCCGCCGCGTACGCACGCACCTTCTCCAGCAGCGCGCCGCCCACCGACGCCTCGTGCAGGGCCGCCAGCGTCAGGCCGCCCTTCCCGTCCTCCGCGTCGGACAGGACGCAGGCGGCCAGGTACTCCGCCCGGTACAAGTCCTTCGACTCGGAGACGAGGTGCTGGTCCCAGAGGTCGCGGTACTTCAGCAGCTCCGGGTCCTCCACCTTCTGCGCGTAGTCCGAGCCGGTGAGCTGCAGGTACAGCGCGCCCTCGCGCGGCACCAGCGTCAGCTCCAGCGGCTGCGTATTCACGTTGAAGCGGTACGCGCCCAGCTTGATGAGCGAGTCGCCGTCCGCGAACAGGTCCTGCTTGTCGCGCAGGGCGCGCAGCGCGTCCTGCTTCGCGGACTTGATGCGCGACTGCACCTCGTCCGCGCGCACGCTGTCCTGCAGCCCCATCAGCTGCTCGGCCAGCTGCTTCAGCTTGAGGATCATCGCGTCGGACGCGAAGTACCCGTTGAGCTCGTCGTCCGTCTTGAACGACTTCGACCGGCGCTGCACGCCCTGGAGGATGCGCTCCGCGGCGCTGAAGAGGCCCTGCGCGCGGCGCTGGCGCTCGTCCACCAGCGACTGCTTCCGGGCGCCGAAGGCCTCCAGCAGCTCCTCGCGCTTGGTGGTGATCTGCCCGAGGAACTCGTCGAACTCGCCGAAGCGGCCCTCCAGCTCCTCCAGCTGCACCGTGAGGCGCGACAGCGCCTCGTCACAGCGCTCCGGCGAGTCCGCCTGCGTCAGCGCGCTTTCGATGCTCTGACCCAGCAGCTTGAACTGGGCGCCGAACTCCGCGCGCTTCTCGCGGCCGGACAGCTCCTTGCGCTTCGCGCCCAGGCTGGCGCGCACCCGGTTGAGGCGGCTGAACAGCTCGGAGATGCCCTCCAGGATGCGGGCACGGGCCAGCGGGTCGCCCACCTGGAGCCCGCCCACCACCTCGCCCAGCACCTCCAGGCCGTGGGCCGTCTTATCCACATCCTCGCCCAGCGGCGCCAGCTCCACCGTCGTCTGGAGGGGCTCCAGCTTCGCCAGCAGCTCGTCCAGGCGCGTGGCCAGCGGCTGGAGCGCCTCGCCCGTCTGGAGGAAGTCCACGCAGGCCGCGCTGGCCTTGTCGGACGCCTCCACCACCGCGGCTTCCAGGGCCTCCACCCGCCCCAGGTCCATGTAGCGGATGTCCTTGAGGGTAATCAGGTGGCCGCGCTGCTTGCGCAGGTCCGCCAGGGCCTGCATGAAGGCCTCGGCATTCGTGAGCTGCTCGGGCTGCACCCGCAGGAGCAACTCGTCCTGCGCCGTCACCGCCGCCGCGAGCGCCTCGGTGGCGCGCTTCTGGAGGGTGAGGACCTTCTCGAACTCGTCGATGATGAGCTCGGAGGTGCGCCGCAGCGCCTCCACCGGCTCGCGAAGGCCCGTCTCCGCATGGCCCAGCCAGTAAAACGCGTCCAGCGCGCGCGTGGCCGCCGCGACCAGGTCCTCGTAGGTGCGCCGCGAGGGCTTGTCCGACTTCGCGATGCGCTGGAGCGTCAGCGAGTCGGAGATGCCGCGCACCAGCTCCGCGTTGCCCACCTTGCCCAGGTAGCCGGGGGCCGGCGGCGTGGCCGCCGCGTGCTCCGCGGAGACGAAGGGCGTCTGCCACACCTGCATGGGGTGGACGCGGGTGGGCTCGCTGGACGTGGAGCGGAAGATGACCAGCTGCCCGTCCGCGAAGAGGCTCATGCCGTGGCCGACGAGGGGGTTCTGCACCTCCTTGCGCACCAGGTTGTACGGGAAGAGGACGTAGGAGCCTTCGTCGCGACGGTGGAAGACGTAGAGCACGTCCTCACCATTCGGCGAGCGGATGGCCCGCTTGAACTCCATGCCCGCGCCAGCGGCGTCACCGTCGAAGACCTTGAAGTCGCCCGTCTGGAGGTAGTAGCCGCCGGGGAAGACGATGCCCTGGTCCTCCGGCAGCCGCACACACGCCTGGCCGAGGGCGTCGATGCGCACCACGTGCTGCGTGCGCGAGTTGAAGACGAGGTAGCGGTGGGCCTTCTCACGGAAGGGCAGCACCCGCAGCAGGATGAGCGTGCCCACCTGGGCGTAGGCGAACTCGGCGTCGTCCAGCGACTGGTCCGGGTCCTCCACCGGCTCGCTGTAGATGCCCATGCCGGAGGAGGTGTTGTCCTCCACCTTGATGGTGAGGTCGCCCTTCACCGTCTCCACGAACACCTGGTCCAGCACGTTGACGTGCGGGTGCTGGCCGGTGACGTAGTTGTCGCGCGTGGCCACCGTCCACTCGAAGTCGTGGGACGGCGGGAAGACGTGGTCTCTCTCACCCTGGTTGTCCAGGTAGGTGGCGCGGCCCTCCACGTCCACGCTGAAGCGGAAGACCTTGATGTCCCGCAGCGACTGGCCCGTCTGGAAGATGGCCAGCAGGCGCGAGTCCAGCCGGCGCAGCTGCAGGAGCTTCGCGTCCTTGTAGTACTTGTACAGCTCGCCGAAGTCCTTCACGAAGCGAGGGTCCGCCAGGAACCCGCCGGCCTCCGTGTTGGGCACCGTGGCGAAGTCGAAGCCCTCCCCCGTCTTCTCGAAGCGGTGCAGCGAGAAGACGTCGGACACCGACGTCTCCTTCTTCAGCCCGATGAAGACGTTGTAGCCGAAGAGGAGGTACTTCCCGACGGCGGAGATGTCGCGCGGGACGCAGTTGTGCTCGGTGCGCACCCGCTCGTTGCCGATGACGGAGAGCTCCGTGCCGCCAAAGAGCGTCTTGCGGCGCGTGTTGAGGTCGTTCGCCTTCGCGGCCAGCGCGTCCGCCTGCGCCAGCAGCCGCGTCCGGATGACCTCGTAGCTGCCGCCCTCCAGCGCCGCCTCGCCCGTGGGCGCCGCGCCCTTGCCGTCAGTTGCCATGGATGTTCACCGGAAAAAGCGTAGACCCCCGCCCCACCCACTCCCTTCAGGGAGCGGCACCCCCCTGAAGGAGAGGCCGGAGCGAGGGTCGTCGTACCAACCCGCCGCCACCGCGTGGTGCGCGGTGGCGGCCCATCGACCTGTCAGCCCTGCTTCTCGTCGACCAGCGCCTTCAGGCCGGCGCCCGTCGCGGCCACCGGGCTGGACGCCAGCTTGTGCAGCAGCGCGGCCACCGCCAGGTTCTGCGCGTCGCCGCTCAGGCCCGGCTTGGAGAGGATCTCCTTCAGGTCCGCCGGCAGGTCCTTCTCACCGTTGAGGTAGCCGCCGAGCGCCTTCTTCAGGGACTCGCCGTGGTCCATGGCCCCGTCCACCGCGGTGCCGAACGACACCGCCTTGACGAAGCGCTCGAAGAACTGGCCGTCGCCGCCGACAATCTGGAACTTCGCGTTGGTGAACGCCTTGGCCAGCACCTCGGCCTGGGCGTGGGCGATGTCCTTGCGCACGCGGATGGTCTCCAGCTCCACGTCGCGCTCCTTGTTGAGCTTGAGGCGGAACTCCTCGTGCTCGCGGCCGACGCCGTCCATCAGCTTCATGGACGCGGCCTTCTCGGCGAGGCCCCGGGCCTCGGCGAACAGCTTCTCCTGGATGCCCGCGGCCTCCGCCAGCTGCTTCTCGCGGATGGCGCTGGCCTCTGCCTCGCCGCTCTTCTGGACGGCTCCGGCCTCGGCCTCCTGGATGCGGGCGCGAGCCAGGCCCTTCTCCTGCTCACCGGCGGCCTCCGCCAGCATCCGCTCGCGGACGACCTGCGCCTGGGCATGGCCCTGCTTCTCGATGGCGCCAGCCTCGGCCTCCTTCACGCGCACCTGCGCCATGCCGAGCTTCTCGGTGGCCTGCGCGTCGGCTTCCTTCACGCGAACCTCGGCCAGGCCGTGCGCGGCGGACTCGGCCTGGACACCCTCTGCCAGCCGGATCTTCGCCTTCGCCGTCTTGTCCGCGGCCTCGAAGTCCGCCTCGGCCAGGATGAGCTTCTCCTTCGCCATGAACGTGGCCATCTCGCTGCTGGCCTTGGCGGCATTCACGTCCTTGACCGTCTTCTCCTGCGCCTGCGCCTCGGCGGTGATGATGAGCGCGTCCTTGCGGCGGGTGGCCTCGGCCTTCACGCGCAGGTCCTTGATGCGCTCCTCCTCCTCGGCCACCGTCTTCTCCACGGCGATGCGGGCGCGCACCACGTCGGCGATGAGCTTCTTCTCGCCTTCCAGCGCCTTCTCCTTGGCGATGCGCTGCAGCTCCGTCTCGCGCTCGCGGTTGATGGCCTCCAGGGCGCGGTCCTTCTCCACGCGCTCGGACTCCACGCCGACCACGCGCTCGCGGTTCTTCTGGGCCACCTCGACCTGACGGTGCTTGTTCTGCTCGTTGATGAGGATTTCCTCTTCGGCCTTGATGCGGGCGAGCTCGGCCTTGGCGTGCTCCTCCTGCTTCACGCGCTCGGCCTCGGAGGACTCACGCGCGTGGATGCTGTCGATTTCCCGCTTCTGCTTGGCGGAGGCCTCCTCGCGCTGGCGCTCGAGGGCGAAGATGGCCTCGTCCGCCTCGACGTTGCGCTTGGTGACGGCCATGCGCTCGTCCTGGCGCAGCTCGTTGGTGAAGACGTTCTGCTTCGTCGTCAGCTCGGTGATCTTCCGGATGCCCTCGGCGTCGAGGATGTTGTCCTTGTCGAGCATCTCGACGGGGGTCTGCTCCAGGAAGTCGATGGCGCAGTCCTCCAGCATGTAGCCGTTGAGGTCGCGGCCGATGACGCGGACCACCTGGTCCTTGATTTCGTCACGCTTGGTGTAGAGCTCGACGAAGTCGAAGCTCTTGCCCACCGTCTTGAGGGCCTCGGAGAACTTGGCCTCGAAGAGGTTCTCCAGCGTGGTCTGGTCAGACGCGCGGGCGCAGCCGATGGCCTGCGCCACCTTGAGCACGTCCTCGCGCGTCTTGTTGATGCGCACGAAGAAGGTGACCTTGATGTCCGCGCGGATGTTGTCCTTGCAGATGAGGCCTTCCTTGCCGCGGCGGTCGATTTCAACCGTCTTGAGGGAGATGTCCATCACCTCGGAGCGGTTGATGATGGGGAACACCACCATGCCGGTGAAGGTGACGGCCGGCTCGCTCTTCATCGTGTTGACGATGAGCACCTTGCCCTGGTCCACCTGACGGTAGAGGCGGGCAATGGTGATGCCCACGCCGAACAAGATGATGAGGACGGGAATTGCGACACCGACGACTGTGCCCCAGTTGATGGAATCCATGGCCTATCCTGAAATGTGATGACAGCGGGCCTTTTATCAGGCGCCGGAGGTCCCCCGCAAAAGCCCCCCAGCCTGGAATTCTTGCCGGCCTCCCCCCCATTGGAGCGGCCCGCGCTTCTCTTCAGTCGCGAGCCTTCGCTCGGGCCAGGGCCGCGGCCCTGACCGGGTCCTGGAGCTGCTCCAGTTCCTCCGGCACCAGCCAGTCCACCGGCTCCACCTCGTAGACGCCCTTCTCCGCGTCGTAGGCGAGAATGAGTGCGGGGGCGCCCCGCTTGAGCTCATTCGGCTTGTCACAGACGACATTGAGAATCATGCCGGCGCCGCCATCCTCGAAGGTGGCGTGGCCATGCCGGTCCGTCACGCTTCCGCTGGAGATGGTGCACACCCGGCCCATCAGCGAGTCGCGGCCCGGGGCCTTTCGCGCCACGAAGATGGGCCGCAACGGACGGACGGTGAACCCCGCGCCCACGGTGCCCACGGCGAAGCACAAGAGCCCCAGCGCGAGGCTGAGGACCCAGTTCGGCAGCACCGGCCCCAGCATGGCGTGGACCGGCGGCGAGCTCAGCAGCGACAGCGTCCAGGAGAAGAGCGACACGAGGCTCACGGACACGGTGAGTGGAATGCCCGCGAAGCCCAGCGCGGACAGGATGCCGCCATCCACGTGCATGTCATGGTCGTGGTGCCCGGCCAGCGCCTTGGCGCCGCCCTGCACGGCCTCACCGGCGGCCTTGACCCCGCCCTCCAGCGCGCCGCCCAGCGCCTTGCCGCCGCCCTCGAGCGCGCCGCCCAGCGCCTTGGCGCCGCCTTCGAAGGCGCCCCCCAGGGCCTTGCCACCGGCCTCGAAGTCGAGGTTGCCATCCAGCAGGTCGATGCCCACCGCCCCGATGATGACGAACAGCCAGTAGGTCAGCACCACGCCCATGGCGATGGTGAAGACCGCGGTCGGGAGCGTGAGGATGGCGCTGAGGAACTCGTGCATGGGAACCGCCCCGGACTCTAATCGACCTCTATTCCCATCGAAAACGCCGCCGGGCGCTTTTCTGCTCTCTCCTCCAGCAGGCGGCCAGCCGAAGCCTGGGTTGTCGACGAGTCCCTCCAGGAGGTCATGGGCGCGCAGTGCAATGCTCGGAGCGGGCCCTGCTCGACCTGCTGGACGAGGCGAGGCACTGAGGCGGGCGGACGGCCACGAGACGCCGGCACCGCCCGCCCTGGGGGAGCCCCGACTACGCGGGGACCACCTCGACGATGCTGGGAGGCATGGACGTGGGGACGATGCGGGAGACGCGCAGCCCCGCCCTGGCCACCAGTTCCTTGTACTCCGCCTCCGTGCGCTCCTTCCCGCCCAGCAGGATGAGCATCGCCATGTCGTAGAGGTTGCCGAAGTGATTGGCGTTGTCGCCCGGCAGCACCGCCTCCACGATGAGCAGCCGCGAGTCGGGGCGCATGGCCTGGCGGATCTGGGTGAGGATGCGGAGGCTGTTCTCGTCGTTCCAGTCGTGGAGGATCTGCGACAGGATGTAGATGTCCTGGCCCTTGGGACTCGAGGCGAAGAAGTCGCCTTCGATGGCGTCGCAGCGCTCCGTCAGCCCCTGCTCGGCGAGCTTCGCGCGCGCCTCCTTCGTCACCAGGGGCGTCTCGAAGATGGTGCCCCGGGCGGCGGGGTGCCGCTGGAGGATGTGGGCCAGCAGCGCGCCCGTGCCGCCGCCCACGTCGCAGATGGTGCGGGCCGTGGAGAAGTCATACGCGTTCACCACCGCCGGGGCGTTCTGCAGCTGGTAGGCCACCATGCTCTCCTGGAACATGGCCCCGTCCTTCGGGTGAGACCCCAGGAACTCGAAGAAGGTCTCTCCCACGAGCTGCTCGACCACCGGCTTGCCCGTCGTGAGCGAAGTCTTGAGCTCGCCCCAGGCCCGCCAGGACAGCGGGTGGCCATGCGCCATCAGCGAGCCGTGCACCGAGCCCGGGTGGTCCTTGCGCAGCAGGGCGCCCATCTCCGTCAGCGCCCACCGCTGGGTCTGCTCGTCCTTCACCATCACCCCCACGCCGCTCAGCAGGCGCAGCATGCGGGCCAGCGAGGGCGCATGGGTGCCACTGGCCGTCGCGAGCTCCTCCACCGTCTTCGGCGTGTCGCCGATGGTGTCGGCGAGCCTCAGCTCCGCCGCAATCTGCAGGCAGCGGGAGACCCAGAAGCCGTACACCATCTGGTTCATGATGAGGGTCGCGGGAGGCGGAGCGCTGGAAGGTTGGAGGTGCTGGCTCATGAGAGCGTCTCGGGGGATAAAGGAACGTCAGAGCTGAAACATAGAAAGTAGACTGTAAACCTGCCATGGGTCCGTTCGACCCGCCATCCCAGCTGGCTCGCCGTGCGCACGTACACCACCCAGCGTGAAGCCCTGACGGTACTGGAGTTGAGGATGCTCCGGGAAGCCCTGCTGGGCTCGCGCTTCGTCGCGCGCAGCCCGCTGATGGGTACGTTCCGGGCCAGCCGCGGCTTCGCCTTCATCTTCACGCTCCAGGGCCGGGCCATGCTGGAGGCACGCTTCCCTTTCCTATCTTGCTACCTGGCGCGGGTTCTGGATCCTGCCAGCGCGCGCGGGCTGCTGCCGTGGAGGGAACGGCTGCTGGGAGCGAGCAGGGAGCGCATCCTCCCCAATGCGTTCTACCTGAACCTGCTGCTGCTGGACGCGGGCACGCCCGTGGGGCGGCACATCGACGCGACGCTGCAGGAGCCCAGCGGCGTGCCCGGCGCCACGCCCCGGCACGTGAGCGTGCTGTACCTCCAGGTCCCCGAGCGCGCGAAGGGCGGCGAGCTGCGGCTGCTGCGCGACGACGTGCCCGTGGGCGAGGTGCGGCCCCGCGAAGGACTGCTGGTGCACTTCCGCGGCGACCTCCAGCACGAGGTGCGGCCCTTCACCGGCGGCGAGGAAGGCGCGCGGCGGGCGAGCCTCGTCTGCGAGCAGTATGCCTTCCCTCCCGAGGCGCTCGCGCGCATCCCCACCTTCCGCATCCAGTCCAAGGCCGGCTTCGCCGCCTACCTCGACGCCCAGCGGGAGCGGCCCGATAGCGGCCCCGCAGGTGAGTTGGAGTAGTAACCAGATTGCGAAAATTCAAGAAAACAGTATGAGGAGCAACTTTCAGCATTGGCTCCGCGACGACTGAAGTGCGGACTCCCATTCCGGGACGTCACCGCTCTTCATCGATCACGGAGGCAAACATGAGGTGGCAATCCCCGCTACGACGCTCCTTCTGGGGCGCTGTATCCACCGCTGTGGCCCTGACTGTCGGCTGCGGCCCGTCGGACGCGCCGGTCCCCCAACCTGCTCCGGAGACTCCGGCATCCACGCTGCAAGTGGAACTGGATGACGCCTTTGTCGCCGTGCCCCGCGCGGTCAGCGCGGAGCAGCAGGAGCAGCTGAAGCAGCACCTGGACGGAGCGGTGTCCAACTCCGGCGAGAGCTTCTACCTGGCCATCCGCAAGAGCGAGCTGGGGCAGCGCTGGTTCCTGTCCGCGTACCTCAAGCAGCTCTTCCCCGGCGCGGTGTTCTACGGCGCCGCGTCCACGCTGGGCACGCGGGTGGTGTCGTTCAAGGAGCAGAACGGCAAGCTGTTCGTCTTCGACGTGGATGAGCGGAAGACGACCAGCGATATCTTCGACCCGCAGGTGCTGGTGGAGGCGTGGCCCATCGTCAACGACTACGGCCCCTTCAACCACCTGCGCGGCTCGGACGGCTACATCCTGGTGGACCCGACTGCGGGCCTGAACCGGTTCGGGTTCATTGGCGAGGCGTACGGCCAGGGCGGCGTGCGCTTCGAGGTGGAGCTGAGCTTCGCCCAGCGCTTCCGGAAGATCTCCGACGGCGTCACCTTCGAGCAGCTCTTCACCGGCTACGCGGACGTGGCGGACCCGGGCTCTTCCGACTACCTGGAGGACAACCAGCTGCGCAGCTCCGGCACGCTGGGCGTGGCGCTGCGCCGCTACCAGGAGGGCGCGGGCTATACGCCCACCGAGCTGCCCCCGCAGGAGCACTACTTCCGCAGCGAGCCGCGCCTGGTGCCCAACACCGGCCAGGTGGTGCAGACGGCGGCGAAGTGGAACATCCGGCCGGGCATGAAGCCCATCAAGTGGCTCATCACCGACACGGTGAGGGCCGTGCAGGCCGACCCGCGCTTCAAGGACTACGACGTGGTGGGCGCGGTGAAGAAGGGCGTGGAGAACTGGAACGCGGCCTTCGGCTTCAAGGTGTTCGAGGCCTCGGTGGGCGACAGCATCGGCTTCGCGGATGACGACAAGAACGTCATCATCTTCGACCCGGACGCCTCCGCGGGCTTCGCCTTCGCCGACTGGCGCACCAACCCCAACACCGGCGAGATTCGCGGCGCCAGCGTCTACGTCAACGCGCTGTGGCTGGAGTTCGCCGACGGCGAGTTCAGCGACGACGCGGCGGCGAGCCTCAAGGCAAAGCTGAAGGACGCCCGCAAGCCGCTGCGCATGACGTGGGGCGGCTTCGACGGTGAGCCCCTGTGCGAGCTGGCCCTGCCCCCGCTGCGCCCCGACGCCGACACGCGCCACGACAAGCTGCCCGCGGCGGCGGTGGACGGCCCGCTCACCAAGAAGCAGAAGGTGGAGCGGTACCTCACGCACGTCATCCTGCACGAGGTCGGCCACACGCTGGGCCTGCGCCACAACTTCGCGGGCTCGCTGGTGTTCGACGGCGACCCGGCCTCGCCGCGCTCCAACTCGGCGATGGAGTACGTCTATGACCCGGACGCCATCTACGTGGACACGCCGGGCACCTATGACGTGCAGGCCGTGCGCTACCTCTACGGGCTGGACAGCGCGCTGCCCACGGAGCTGTTCTGCACGGACGAGGACACGGTGGTGGACCCGTACTGCATCCGGTTCGACCGCTACTCGGACCCGCTGGGCTTCTTCTTCGGGCCCACGCACCAGCTGGTGCAGGAGCTGCTGCTCTACGAGGTGCTCCCCTTCCCCGCGCTGGAGTCGGCGTTCGACTACTACGCCAACACCACGCTCCAGTGGGTGCGCGCGGGCTCCCCGGCGGACCAGCTGTTCGCCTATGACGTGGCCATCGGCCAGGTGCGGCCTCCCCTGGCCGTGCCCCCCGACGCCGGCCCGTTCTACGGCACGGTGGCGGATGACCTGGCCCGTCGCATCCTGGCCCGCCTCTACCTGGACCCGGCGAGCCTGAGAGATGCCTTCACCGCCACCCCGGGCGAGGACGCCGCCGTCACCCCGGCGGTGCTCGCGGACATCCAGGGCATCCTGCTCAACGTGGACGGCGTGCGGAGCTTCAAGGCCCGCCGCACCATGGTGGACATCCTCAAGTCCATGCAGAGCCTGCCCGCGTACCTCGCCCTGCGGGATGCCCGGGACACGCTGACCGCGGGACTGGGCTCGCTGAGCGGCGCCGAGCGGGCGCAGGCGGAAGACCTGCTCGCCCGCGTCCACGCCGCGCTGTCGCCGTACTACCAGTGAGCTGAGCCACGGCGCCGGGGACCGGAGGCCCGCGGGAGCACGCCCGCGGACACCGGCTTCCCCGGAGTCGGGTTGGGAGGCCCGGGCACGGTTGGCCCGGGTGTCCCCCTGAAGCACCGGACATAGGCGACAATGGGGCACCGCCCCGCTCCGGGCGGCCCCATCCGAGGAGACACCGTGGCCGTCGATCCGAACCGCGCCGACATCCAACGCTTCGTGCAGGAAGACCCGGGAGGCCCCGTGGTCATGCTGAACCTGGTGCGCTTCAAGGAGGGAGGCCGGGCGTCCTACGCGGAGTACGCGAGCGCCGTCATGCCCTTCCTCCTCAAGGCCGGCGGCCAGCCGCTCTACGCGGGAGATGGCTCCACCGCGCTGGTGGCCGAGTCCGGACAGTCCTGGGACGCCGTGCTGCTGGTGCGCTATCCCAGCCGAGCGGCGTTCCTGCAGATGGTCGAGGACCCGGAGTACCAGCGCATCTCCCACCTGCGCACCGCCGCGCTCCAGGAGGCCGTGCTCCAGGCCACCTCGCCCTGGGCGACCTCGCCGAAGCCCTGAGCCACGGCGCCGGCCGGGGACTCAGGTCGCGGCCTTCAGCCGCAGGTCCGCCGTGGGCGCGAACGTGGGCGGACGGCGGTGGCGGGAGGCCTGCTCGTAGGCGTAGGCGAGCTTCAGCAGCGTCGGCTCGCTCCACGCCCGGCCAATGAAGGACATGCCCACCGGCAGCCCGAAGACGTAGCCGACGGGCACGGTGAGGGTGGCATAGCCGGAGACGGCCGCTGGCGTGGAGCTGCTGCCCAGCCAGTGGTCGCCGTTCACCAGGTCGATGAGGCCCGGAGGCGCCTGCGTGGGGGCGACGAGCGCGTCCAGCCGGTGCTTCGCCATCACCGCGTCCAGCCCCTGCTCGCGCGACAGCGTGCGGCAGTCCTGGAGCGCCTTGCGGTACTTCCTGTCCGTCAGGGGGCCCTTCTCCTGGGCCATGTGGAAGAGCTCCTGGCCGAAGTACGGCAGCTCGGTGGCGCGGTGCTCCTCGTTGTACTTGATGAGGTCCGCGAGCGTGCGCGGGTGCGTCCCCTCCCCCAGCCCGGCGAGGTACGCCTCCAGGTCCGCCTTGAACTCGTAGAGGAGGACCTCGAACTCGGGGCCGTCCAGCTTCGCCGCCGCGGGGATGGGGGCCGGGTCGATGATGGTGGCACCCCGGGCCTTCATCAGCTCGAGCGCCTGCTCCACGAGCGCGTCGGTGGGAGCGTGATAGCCGAAGAAGCGCTCGCGCGGGACGCCGATGCGCGCGCCCTTCAGCCCGTCGGGGTCCAGGAACTTCGTGTAGTCCGCGTGCGCCTTGCCCTGACTCGCTGCCGTGGCCGCGTCCGCCGCGTCGATGCCCACGAGCGCCGACAGGAGCGCCGCGGCGTCCGCCACGGTGCGCGTCATGGGGCCAGCGGTGTCCTGGCTGTGGGAGATGGGGATGATGCCGGAGCGGCTCACCAGGCCCACCGTCGGCTTGAGCCCCACCAGCGAGCTGGCCGCCGCGGGCGACACGACGGAGCCGTCCGTCTCCGTGCCCACGGCCACCGCGCAGAAGTTGGCGGCCGCCGCCACGCCCGAGCCCGAGCTGGAGCCCGACGGCGTCCTGTCCAGCGCGTACGGGTTGCGGCACTGGCCGCCGCGCCCGCTCCAGCCGCTGGAGGACTTCGTGGAGCGGAAGTTGGCCCACTCGCTGAGGTTCGTCTTTCCGAGGATGACCGCGCCCGCCGCGCGCAGGCGCTCGACGATAAAGGCGTCCTTCGAGGGCACCGCGCCCACGAGCGCGAGCGAGCCCGCGGTGGTCTGCATCCGGTCCGCGGTGGCGATGTTGTCCTTGATGAGCACGGGGATGCCGTGCATCGGCCCGCGAGGCCCCTTCTCCTTGCGCTCCTTGTCGAGCGCCGCGGCGATGGCGAGCGCATCCGGGTTGAGCTCGATGACGGACAGCAGCGGGAGGTCCCCCTTGCGGTCCAGCGCGTGGATGCGCGCGAGGTAGCGCTCCGTGAGCCCCTGTGCGGTGTGCTTGCCGGACTTCATCCCGGCCTGGAGGTCCGCGACGGTGGCCTCCTCCAGCTCGAAGGGCCGGGACGCGGGGACCGGGGCCGGGGCGGCGGCGGTCTGCGCCTGCGAGTCCAGCGTGACGAGGGCGGTGGCCGCGGCGGTGCCGCCGAGGAAGGCGCGGCGGCTCAGGCCGGGAGGAGGACTGCCGGAAGCGTTGGGCTTCTTCATGGGGTGCCGCGCACTACAGCAGCGGCGCGCGGACTGTCGCAAGCGGGCCTGCTACCTTGCCGCCCCCGTATGGCATCGAACCTGACCCTCCTGGCCGGCCCTGACGCACTGCGGTTGATTCGTGAGCGGGGCCTGCGTGGCGATGACGTGGACGTCGTTCCCGGGGCGTCGGGGGGCCCGAAGTGGCTGGTGCTGGCCGGTCTGGACCGCGCCCTCTTCGCCGGACTCTTCATGGGCCGGACACGGCCGCTGCACCTGATTGGCTCGTCCATTGGAAGCTGGCGGCTGGCGTGCGTGGCGCAGGAGGACCCGGTGGCGGCGCTGCACCGGTTCGAGGCGGCGTACATCGACCAGCGCTACCCCGCGAAGCCCCCGCCGTCGCTGGTGAGCGAGACGAGCGCGCACATCCTGGGCGCGCTGCTGGGCGACGAAGGCGAGGCGCAGATCCTGAACCACCCGTGGGCACGGCTGCACGTCGTGACGGCGCTGTGCCGTGGGCCGGTGGGCGTGGAGCACCCTCGCGTCCAGATGCTGGGGCTGGCGCTGTGCGCGATGGGGAACCTGGTGAGCCGACGGACGCTCGGGCTGCACATGGAGCGCGTCATCTTCCATACGGCGGGCGACAGCAGCCCGTTCGCGGGGCTGAAGGATTTGCCCTCCGTGCACCTGCCGCTGACGCGGGAGAACCTGCGCCCGGCGCTGCTGGCCTCGGGCTCCATTCCGCTGGTGCTCAGCGGCGTGAGGATTCCGGGCGCGCGGCCGGGCGTGTACCGGGACGGCGGCGTGCTCGACTACCACCTGGACCTGGACTTCGGCCCGGGCGAGGGACTGGTGCTCTACCCGCACTTCTACCCGTACGTGGTGCCGGGCTGGTTCGACAAGTCCCTGCGCTGGCGGCGCGCGCGCCCGGCGAACTTCCGCAGGGCCCTGCTGATTGCGCCCTCCCCCGAGCTGCTCGCACGGCTGCCCGGAGGGAAGATTCCGGACCGCATCGACTTCGAGCGGCTCAGCGACACGGCGCGCATCCGCGCGTGGAACCAGGTGGTCTCCGAGAGCGAGCGCATGGGCGACGAGCTGCTGGAGCTCATCGCCACGGGGCGCGTCGCGGAGCACGTGCGGCCGCTCTGACCACAAAAGACTGGCGGCCGGCCCCTCGAAACAAGGAACCGGCCGCCAGGGATTTCCAAAGCTCAGGTTCGAACCACCGGACCCGGACCCTTCAGCCGTCCGGGCCTGGAGGCGGCCTCCTCCACCCCGAGGGGCGGAGGAGGCGCCTTACGTCTCAGGCCAGCGTGTTGCGCCGACGGCGCAGCAGGCTGAGGAGCGCCAGGCCGAGCATGCCGACCGGGGCGCCCGCGCCCGTGGAGGAGCAACCACCGCCGGTGTCAGGCGTGGCCGTGGTCTCCACGGTGACGGAGTGCGAGCCGCCGCGAGCATCCGTCACGGTCAGCTTGAAGCTGAACGTGGCGCTGTCGTCGTCGAGCTCGGGCACGTCCACGCTCAGCACCGCCTGGTTGGCGCTGCCCAGCGTGACGGACGGGCCACCCGTCTGCTCCCACTTGTAGGTGATGGCGTCACCATCCGGGTCGCTGGAGGCCGAGCCGTCGAGGGTCATCGACGTCTGGTCGCCAGAGAGGATGATGCGAGCCTTCGCCACGGGGACGACGTTGTCGGTCTGCGTGACAGTCACCGTCACGGTGGCCGCGTCGCTGGTGAGCGAACCGTCGCTCACCACCAGGCGGAAGGTCAGCTCCGTGTTCGCCCTCACGTCGGGCGCGGTGAAGGACGGCGTGGCCGTGTCGGCCCCCGCCAGCGTCACCCACGGGCCACCCACCTGCGTCCACTGGTACGTCAGCGTGCCGCCATCGGCGTCGGCGCTCGCGCTGCCGTTGAGGCTGACGGAGGCCTTGCCCTTGGCGGACACCGCCTCACCCGCGTTGGCCACGGGCGCCCGGTTGACCTGGCGCACCGTCACCGCCACGTCGTGGCTGGCCGAAAGCTCACCATCGCTCACCGTCACGCGGAAGGTGAACTCGGTGTCGGCGGTCACCTCGCCCGTGGCGAAGGTGGCCGTCGCGGAGTCAGCGCCCGAGAGCGTGACCTCCGGACCGGACACCTGCGTCCAGGCGTAGGTCAGGGTGTTGCCGTCCGCATCCGAGGCAACGGCCGCGAGGGTCGCGGTGCTGCGCTCGTCGACCACGACGGCAGAGGCCGTCACGGTCGGAGCGAGGTTCACAGGGTTGATGGACACCGACACGGTGTCGCTGGTCGTCAGCGCGCCGTCGCTCACCGTGAAGAGGAAGGTGAGCGTCTCACCGGTGGCCGTCTCCGGCGCGGTGAAGAGGGCCAGCTCGGTGTCCGCGCCGGACAGCCCCACCGGGGTGCCAGACGTCTGCACCCAGGAGTAGGTCAGCGCGTCGCCGTCCGCGTCGCTCGCGGAGCCGCTCAGACTCACCTGCGTACGCTCATCCGCGGAACCATCCACACCCGCGTTCGCCGTGGGCGCGCGGTTGGCGTTGCGCACGGTCACCGCCACGTCGTGGGTGGCAATGGCCGTCCCGTCGCTCACCGTCACGCGGAAGTTGAGAACGGAGTCGGTGGTCACTTCCGGAGCGGTGAAGGAGGCCGTCGCCGTGTCGGCGTTCGACAGCACCACCGCCTCGCCCGTCAGCTGCGTCCAGGCGTAGGTCAGCGTGTCACCGTCCACATCCGAGGCAGTGGCCGACAGGGTGGCCGTGCTGCGCTCGTTCACCGTCACCGGCGCGGCCGTCACGGTCGGCGCGTGGTTGCTGGCGTTCACCGACACGTTCACCGTGTCGCTGGTGCTCAGCTGGCCATCGCTCACCGTCAGGCGGAAGGACAGCGTCTCGTTGCCGGCCGAATCCGGCACCGTGAAGGTGGCCGTGGCGGTGGTGGCACCGGACAGCGCAACCGAGGTACCGGAGATCTGCACCCAGGTGTACGTAAGGCTGTCACCATCGTCGTCGCTCGCGGAGCCGCTCAGCGTCACGGGCTGCAGCTCGCTCGCCGCGATGTCCACACCCGCGTTCGCCGTGGGAGCGCGGTTGATGTTGCGCACGTTCACCGTCACGTCCTGGGTGGCCGTGGCCGTGCCGTCGCTCACCGTCACGCGGAAGGTGAGCACAGCGTCAGCGGACACCTCGGCCGTGGAGAAGGTGGCCGTCGACGTGTTGGCGCCCGAGAGCGTCACCGCGGCGCCGGACAGCTGCGTCCAGGCGTAGGTCAGCGTGTCGCCATCCGCATCCGAGCCCGTGGCCGAGAGGGTGGCGGTGCTGCGCTCGTCGACAGCGACGGAAGAAGCCGTCACGGCCGGCGCGCGGTTCACGTTGTTGATGTTGATGCTCACCGAGTCGTTGACGCTGATCCTGCCGTCGCTGACCGCGAGGCGGAAGGTGAGCGTCTCACCGGTAACCGTCTCCGGAGCGGTGAAGGTGGCCGTCGCGGTGTTGTAGTTGCGCAGCGCCACCGCCGTGCCGCTCGTCTGGGTCCACAGGTAGGTCAGCGCCTCGTTGTCCGCGTCGCTGGCGGAGCCGGAGAGCGTGACGTTGGTGCGCTCGTCGGCGACGCCGTCGAGGCCCGCGTTGACGGTGGGCGCACGGTTCACCTGGGTGATGCGCACGGTCACCGTGTCGGTCACCGTCGCGGCGCCGTCGCCCACGGTCAGCCGCAGCACCAGGTTGGTGTCGGCGGTCACCTCGGGAGCGGTGAAGGACGGCGTCAGCGTGTTGCCATTGGTGAACGTCACCACCGGGCCGGACACGCGCGTCCAGGCGTAGGTAAGCGCCTGGCCATCCGCGTCGAAGGCGTTACCGGTGAGGGACACCGCCGCACGCTCGTTGACCGTCACGTCCGGACCCGCGGAGATCACCGGAGCGGTGTTCCCGCAAGCGCCGGTGTCCGCGCAGATCTTGATGAACGGCAGGTTGGTGATGCCGGAGAAGGACAGGTCGTCCAGCACCCAGCCCGTGGCGCCGACGGCGTTGTCGGAACCGATGCGGAAGCGGATCTGCACCGTCTTGCCCGCGTACGCCGTCCCCAGGTCCAGGGTGGCGGAGTGGAACGTCGGGAAGTCGACCAGGCTGCCGACGATGGCGCGGCGGCCCTGCAGCGGGTTCAGGTTGCCGGCGTACTCGACCAGCTCGCCCGTATACACGGCATCGCCGATGTCGACCCACGTCTGACCGCCATCCTCGGTGAGCTCGATGACGGCGCCGTCGTAGAAGCCGGTGACGTCGAACTCGAAGTCATAGGAGTGACGGAAGTTCACGACGAACGGCGCGGTCGCGCTGACGTTCAGCGCGGGGGAGACGAGGCTGAAGTCGACCGGGCCGCCCACGTCCTCACCGTAGAAGGCGCGGTTGAGGTCCGTGAACTCGACCACGCCGAACTCGGCGGGGATGAGCTCCGGGTCGAACGGGGTGGTCCACGGCAGGTTGGAGGGCGTGGCCTCCACGGTCTCACTGGTGGTGGCCAGGGGGATTTCGTCGTAGTTGCCCCTGAAGGCCAGCACGTCGGACTTGTCGCCCGGGGTCGCCTGGCGGTCATCCCGGACGGAGAACGCGAAGTCGAGCCGCTGGGCCGTGCTCGCGCCGGTCAGCGACACGGGCAGGGAGACGATGCTCACGTCGCCAATGCCCATCGCCGGGAACTGCGCGGTGCCGCGGTTGCCCACGGAGACGCCCGGGGTGGTCGACAGGACGGTGACGCTGGCGGTGTCGGCGGGCTCGGAGCCGTTGTTGAAGACGACGAAGGTCAGCAGGCCCGTCTCGCCGTTGTCGAGGATCTGGTCCTCGTCACCCGCGTGCGCCGAGTCATCCTCGTAGAAGGCGGCGAGGATCTGCACATCCGAGCCGACGTTGTAGCTCTCCACCACTCCCGCGTGGTCGACCGAGTTGCGGTCCGGAGCCACCGCGCCCACGCCGGCGCCGCGGCGGGCGAAGGCAGCCCACAGGCGCTGGCCGTCGGCCGGGTCGTTGGCCATGGCCGAAGCGATGACGGCGTCACGCGCCTCCAGGTAGGTGGGCGACGACGGCGTCATCTTGTAGCCGTTGACCAGGTAGCTCTTCATCCGGTCCTGCGCCTCCTGGAAGGGATGCGCGCGGAGCAGCGAGACGTAGCACTCCCACAGCATGGAGGCCCAGATCTCGCCGGAGTTGTGGACCTGCGAGTTGAGGCCACCCGGAGCGAAGGGGGCGGTCGTCGGCAGCGCCACACCGTCCATGATGTGGCGGTAGCGCAGCGCGTTCTTGGTGGGGTCCACCGAGTAGGCGCCACGGCGGATGCCGAAGAACGACGAGTCCGGAGAGATTCCGCGCGTCGCGTACTCGGCCATGGCGTACACGCCATTCCAGTTCGCGTTGGACGGGGTGTTGATGTCCTCGGCGCGCACCGTCATGAGCAGGGCGGTGAAGTCACCCCAGCCCTCGCCCATGGCGCGTCCCTGGTTGTTGACCAGGCCGGACGCGTTGCCGATGAGGCGGTTGCTGATGTAGTGGCCCCACTCGTGCGCCACGATCTGGTTGTCGATCGTGCCGTCGACGTTGATGGTCCCCCCGCGGAACATCCGCGCGTTCATGCCGGCGGGAATCGCGGCGCGCACCCGGTTGCCGTCCGCCTGGGTGAGGCGCAGCAAGGGGATGGTGATGGGGATGGTGGACGTGCCACCGATGTCGGTGACGAAGCCCGGCGCGTTGTCGGCGATGATGACGCCGATGGCGCCCACCGCCTGCGCGTTCTCGATCTTCACGTTGAAGGAGCACGTGCCGCGATCGATGAGCGCGATCTTCCCGGCGACGTCGGTCGCGTTGGTGAACGCGGTGCAACCGTCGGTGGTGGACGGGCCGGCGGCGTCGGACGCGTCCAGGGCGGCGATCACCGCACCCGTGGCGTCGAACGTCTGCGGACCCATGGTGGCCGCGATGCCCACCTGGAAGTCACCCGCGGCGCTGTTGGGCGGGTTCACCGTCAGGCGCGCGTTGCGCGGGCCGGTGAAGAGGTACATCTGCATGCGCGGGGACAGACCGTCCGCCGGCGTGGACATGTTGGCGTTGTTGGTGCCGCTGTAGTCCTGCGCCTGCGCGCGGATGGCGTCGTTGCCCAGGCCGCCGCGACCGAAGTTGTCGGTCTGCGCGTTGCCCGCGGCCTCGTCGAAGCCCGCGTCGTAGAACCAGTCGTGGAGCCAGTTGTTCATGAAGAACAGGCTCGTGGTGGCCGCGGAGATCTGCTCGGCGTTCGCGTTCGGCTGGATGTCGAACAGCATCGTCCGGTCGAACACGCCCGGCGCGGTGACGGTGGGACGCAGGTCACCCGCCTGGTAGTTGTCCGGGGCGACGAGGTCCGCGTACGCGTCCACGTTGTTGCCCGTGGTCACCGTGGCGCCATCCGGGAGCCAGGGGTCATTCTGGCTGTAGGGGGCGCTCTCGAGGGTGACGAGGGCGGGCGCGACGTACGCCGGGCGGTAGCCGTCCGGGTTGCCCGTGGGGTGCGGCGTGGAGCCGACGGCGCCCGTGGGGCCGTCGTGCGGGATGTACGGCGGAGTGGTGTCGGCGAAGACGCGGTAGCTGAACTCCGCGTGCGACGTCAGGTTGTTGCGCATCAGCACGCGGCCGTCGAGCGCGGAGATGACGTACCCGTAGAAGTCGGAGTCCGGGCTGTCGGCGCGGCCGGTGTTGAGCTCCACGTAGTACGCGGGTACCAGCGTGGTGGGCAGCGAGTAGAGAACCTGCTTCGCGCGCGCCGGGATGAGGAGCCCCTCATCCAGGGGGCGGGCGTAGGAGGCCAGCTCGAAGTGCGTGTACTTTCCGGCGTTCTGCGCCTTCACGTTCTTGAGCAGGCTGCCGTCCAGCTCGTTGCCGGTGAGGTCACGGTACGCAGCGGCGACGGCCGAATTGGCCGACAGCTGGAACCGGGCGCGCGGCGAGGCGGTGTTGTTGACGTGCTGGGAGATGCCGCCGGAGATGGCCACCAGCTCGTTGTTGCGGTTGAGCAGGAGGTTGAGGTTCTGGCGGAAGACCTCGACGCCGCCCGACTCCTGGGCCAGCGTGACGACCTTGACGCCCTGACGGTTCTGGCTGACGTTGACCACCCGCGCGCCAGCAGCCTCGAAGGAGCTCACTCCATAGAGAGCAGCGGCGTCCGCGATCTGCGCCAGAGCGGCCTGCTCGGGCGCCATGCTCGCGAACTGGGAGCGCAGCTTCGTCTGATCCGCGCTCTTCTTGGCCCAGACGAAAGTGGGGGAACCGGTGCGCTCGTCACGATGAGCGGCGCGGGGACCCTTGTAGTCCACAGGCTTGAAGCCAGCGGCAACTCGACCCGCGGGCTTCGCGTCCTGCAGTGCATCGTAATTCGGCAACGTCCGGGCAACTGCGCTGGTTCCGGACAGCACCAGCGACAGGCCAGACAGCGTGGCGACCAACCTTCTCACGTGGGGGAGCTCCCTGTTTACTGCGGCGGGGTGGGAGCCACCTTGCAACCTGGTCGGGTGTCCCGGCACCATCGCCGGAACGCCAGGTTTCCTGTGGGAGGCCCCCAAGGCGACGGACTGTCGCCTGTTGAAGAGATTAGTGCCCTTACTGATGTAGGTTGAAAGGCGACACGGTCACATTTTCCCAGCGCAACGCAGAATTCCGTGGTTACGGCAGGTTATGGCCGAAATCGGGAGGAAAAATGCGGTGGATGCGAAGCGCCGTCGGGCCCGTGTTGGCGGGAGTTGGCCTGCTTCTGCTCAACGCGGCCTGTCGGGGCACCGCGGAGACGGCGCCCGGGACGGGTGGGCGCAACGGCCACGTGACGGATGGCGGAAGCGCCGCGGCGTTCCAGGACGTGAGGCGTTGGGATGCGGGGGTGCAAGCGCGCCAGAGGCCACCGCCTGCCCCGGCTCAGTCGCCCGACGGCGGCGCGTGTCCTGGAAGACAGCAGCCCTGCTGCGATGGGACGTGCGGCACGGAGTTGCAGTGCGCGCAGCTTGCGTGCGACCCCGCACCGCATCGGCTGCCGCCTCCGGCCGAGGAGCGCTGAGCGTCACCCTTCACGGGTGCGCGGGGTGCGCGGACTCCTGAGGCGCCGCCAGCATTGGCCGCAGCGTCGCCTCGAGGTAGTCGCGCACCTTCATGGGGTGGATGCGGGGGAACTCCGCGTTGGCCGGCTGCAGCAGCCTCCCCTTCCCCGTCAGCTGCATGAGGAAGTGGGGCTGCACGACGCTGTCGCGTGACGCGCGCGAGGCGCCCTCGGCCCGCGCGAGGTAGCGGCGCAGCTCCTCGACGGAGCCCCGGTGGAAGCGCTGGAGCTGACGGCCCGTGAGCGTCTCGTAGAGGCGTGCGACTTCGTTCACCGACACCACGTCACCCACCAGCTCCAGCCTCCGGTTCTCCGCGCGGCGGTCCACCACCAGCTCCGCCACCCAGCGGGCCACGTCGCCCATGGCGGTGACGTCGAAGGGCTCGTCGCCCGTGCCCCAGTACGCCACCTGGCCGCGCTCGAAATCGAACACGTGCGCCACCGGCGACAGCGCGACTTCCATGAAGCCGCCACACAGGATGAACGTGTACCGCACCCCGCTCCGCTCCACGGCCTCCGCCACGCGGCGGTGCAGGTCCAGCAGCGAGTCCTCGCCGTCCGCGAGCTGGAAGAAGTCCGGCGAGTAGTTCGAGGGGATGAAGCGCATGACTCCGTGCCGCCGGGCCGCCTCCAGCAGCCGCAGCTGCCCGTCCAGCAGCACTTCCGGGCCTCCGCGCACCGCGGAGACGACGGCGTCCACGCCCTCCACCGCCGAGTCGAGCGAGCGGACATCCTCCAGCGAGCCCTCGACGAGCGTCACCCCCTGGTCCGCGAGCCCGACCAGCGACTCGCGCCGCCGGCCCGGGCGCACCAGCACATGAAGGTGGATGCCCGGCCTGGAGAGCAGCGCCGCGGCGAGCCTCCGGCCGAACCTGCCCGTGCCGCCCACCAGCAGGACGTGCGTGGCCTCGGTGTCCATGGCGCGCTCCTCCTCTCCGGGGGCACGCGCGGTGGGAAGGCCCGTCCGCGAAAGTGCCCACACCGGGAAGATGGAGCGTGAGGCCGGTTGTGTCTGCGGGTTTCCACAGGTGCCCCTGGTCCGCACGAGGGACGAGCAGGAGGCCCGGCGAACGCTTCCACTCCGCGCGGCCCCGGACACGAGGGCGAGCGAAGTGCTCAAAAGCAATCGGCCCGGTCATCCGAGAGGATGACCGGGCCGATCCGAGTTGCGGGGGCAGGATTTGAACCTGCGACCTTCGGGTTATGAGCCCGACGAGCTACCAGGCTGCTCCACCCCGCGTCATGTTGTGTGTCTGTCTTCAAACCGAAGACGCCCGACCTTCATTCCAGCCGGGCTTTCGGGTGCTACGGGTACGAATTGCGGGGGCAGGATTTGAACCTGCGACCTTCGGGTTATGAGCCCGACGAGCTACCAGGCTGCTCCACCCCGCGGCAGAGAGAGGCGAGGCGTAAGTACCGTCCCCCGCCTGGAGCGTCAACACCTTTCTCGGCGCTGATCACTTTGAGGTGATCAGCGCCGGAGGAAGGAGCGTTACTTGCCCATCTTGCTGAGCAGGTCGGCGAAGGTGCCGAAGCCCTTCTTGCCCGCGGCCTGGCCCTGGGGCTGCTGCGTCTTCTGCCAGGCCTCCACCTCGGCCCGCTCCTCCGCGCGAACGGCGGCGGTGACGGACAGGCGAATCTTCCCGGAGGCGTCGATGTCCAGGATGGCCACCTTCACCTCCTGGCCCAGCGAGTAGTGCTTGCGCAGGTCGGTGCCACGCTCGGTGCCCGTCTCGCTGGCGGGCAGCAGGCCCTTGCCACCGGGGAAGGCGAGGAACACGCCGTAGGGCTCGATGCGGTCCACCTTGCCGACGACGACCTGCCCGACCTGGGGACGGGGCGCGGCCGGCTGACGGGCCGGGGCGGCGCTGGCGGCAGCGGCCGTGGAGGCCGGACGCTCCTCGGGAGGACGCTGCGCCTCCTCCTCGGAGATGCGGCGCAGGCCGATGCGCTTGTCGTTGGGGTCGATCTTCTCGATGGCGACCCAGATGACCTCACCCTCCTTCACCACGTCGCGTGGGTGCGCGATGCGGCGGTCGCTCAGCGCGGAGATGTGCACCAGGCCATCCACGCCCGGACGCAGCTCCACGAAGGCACCGAAGGGCTGCAGGCGGACGACCTTGCCCTGGAGCCGGTCGCCTTCCTTGAGCTCGGAGATCGCCTTCTTGAAGGGGTCCTCCATGCGCGCGCGCATGGACAGGGTGATGCGCTCCTTCTGCTTGCTCTTGTCGGGCGAGTTGGGCTGGGCGGCCTCCATGCGGAGGATCTCCACCTCGACCTCGTCACCGGCGTTGACCACCTCGCTGGGGTGGCCCACGCGCGTGTACGAGAGCTCGGAGACGGGAATCATTCCCTCGACGCCGCCCAGGTCGACGAACACGCCGAAGTCACGGACGCCGGAGACCTTGCCCTTGACGACCTTGCCCTCGGACAGCGTCTTGCGCGTCTCGTTGGCCAGCTTCCGCTGCTCCTCTTCCAGGAGCGCCCGGCGCGACAGCACCACGTTGCGGTCCCGGACCTCGGTGACGCGGAACTGGAGCTTCTCGCCGATGAACTGGTCCGGCTTCTCCACGAAGCGCAGGTCCAGCTGGCTGATGGGGCAGAAGGCGCGGATGTCGCCGATGGCGACCTCGACACCGCCCTTGTTCACGCTCAGCACCATGCCCTCGACGGGCATGCCGGAAGCGCGGGCCTCGGCCAGCATGGCCATGGACGCGCTGCCCTTGGCCAGCGCGCGGCTGAGGAGGATGCCCTTGGCGCCCACCTCGATGACGTGCGCCTCCAGGCTGTCACCCACGCCGAAGCGGAGGATGCCCTCGTCGTCCTTCAGCTCGCGAAGCTCGATCATCGCCTCGCTCTTGGCGGACCCCTCCAGCGAGACGAACGCGGTGTCCGCGCCGAGCTGGAAGATGGTGCCCTTGACCTTCTCGCCCACGCGCACGCCGCGGCGGCCGGGAGCCCCCCCCTGCGCCTCGAACATCTCGGCGAAGGACTGGGACTCGGGGACCTCCTCGTACAGCGCGCTGGACGGCGCGGGAGTCGGCGTCACCGGACGCGGCGCGGGCGGCGCGGCCGGCGTCGCGGCGGAGGCCTCGGCGGTCGCCGTGGTCTCCTCGGACGTGGCCGTAGCGTCGGCGGGCTTCTCGTCCGCCAGGCCGCGCGTTTCAATGGCACCCGAGGCGCGCTTCACGACCACCATGGGGCCGGACGGGCGGCGCTCGCCGCCACCACTCCCGCCACCACGGCGCTCGCCGCCCCGGTCACCGCCAGGACGAGGAGGACGGTCGCCTCGCGGGGCGCCACCCTCGGGACGCGGCGACGCTTCGCGCTCGCCACGACCTCCGCGATCGCCACCACGCTCACCACCGCGGCCACCTCCGCGCCCACCCCGGTCCCCGTCCCGGCCACTTCCCCCAGAGGGGATGCCGAGCATCACGTCACCGAAGGTAGCCTTCGGCTTCTTGGGACCCATCCCGCCCGGACCGCCCGAATTGGAACCGCTCTTCTCGTCGCTCACTGCCGAGACCTTCCTGAGACGAATTCGACCCTGGCTTCCCGAGAAGCCGGGCCCCGGTGAAAAAGGCGGCGCACTCTACACGCGCGCCAACTCCGGAGGAAGCCAGATGACGCGGATGCCGTGTGCCCCGATGCTTCGTCCATTAACGGAGGCAGCGCGTCAGGCCATCCCCAGGTGCTGGTTGCGCCCCCAACGAAGTGCCGGCTGGTCAGTCAGGAGCCGAGTATTCGCGGGGGGTTAGCGCACCAGCCGCAGCTTGCGGCCGACCTTGCGGAACACGGCGCCGGCCTCGGGTACCCCCATGGCGGCGGCCAGTCCAAAATAAACCGCACCGAAGGGCACAGCGACCGCGAGAAAGCCCACCGCGGGGTGCAAGTGGGGCGGCGCCAGCAGCGCCCCACCCCACTCCGCCTCCACGCCCGGCATGGGGCCGAGCAGCAAGGCAAGCCCCAGCTTGATGCCCAGCCCAACGAGGCCCGCGATGGTGGCCGCGCCCCACAGCCGGGGCAGCAGCCCCGGGGGAACGCCCACGGGCCCCACCTGCTTCACCAGCTTCCGGCGGAGGAGAGTGGACTCCAGCCAGGCCACCATGCCGCTCGCCAGGGTGAGCCCCAGCGCGCCCAGGTACTGGGGGAGGCCCAGCCACTCCGGGAGGTGCAGGCCCAGCACCCACGCGCCCAGGGCGCCCGCGGTGACTCGCACCACCGCGAAGCGCAGGGGCGTCTTCGGGTCCTTCAGCGCGTAGAAGGCGGAGGCATAGAGGCGGCCCACGGTGGAGGCGACGAGGCCCACCGCCGAGCCCATCAGCAGGTACCAGAGGTAGCGCGAGTCGGCCGCGTCGAAGCGGCCCGTCTGCAGCAGCGCGGCGGCCACCATGTCCCCGAGGAAGAGGAACGCGGCGGCGGAGGGCACCACCCAGAAGGCGATGCGCCGCGCGCCGTTGTCGATGCGCTCGCGCAGCTTCGCGGCCACGTCCTGGCCCTCGCCCGAGGCGCGGGACATCTCCGGCAGCTCCGCGGCGGACACCGCCATGCCGAAGAGGCTCACGGGGATGAGGTAGATAGTCTGCGCATACAGCAGCGAGGACACCGCGCGGTTGGAGATGAGCGTCGCGAAGGCGGTGTCCACCCACGCGCTGAACTGCACCACGCCACGCCCCAGCACCACCGGGCCGAAGTTCTTCAGCACCTGGCGCACGGAGTCGCCCGCCAGCGACAGCGTCGGGCGGAAGCGCCCCAGCAGCCGCAGCGTCGAGGGCACCTGCACCGCGAACTGGAGGGTGCAGCCCAGCACCACGCCGTACGCGAGCACCTCCACCAGCCGGTCCTCGGTGTAGCGGCCGCCGGCGATGACCAGGGTGAGGATGATGACGATGTTCCACACCACCGGCGCCAGGTACGACAGCAGGAAGCGGCGATGGCTGTTGAGGATGCCCAGGCACCACGCGCTCAGCACCAGCATCCCCGTGCCGGGGAAGAGGATGCGCACCGTGGTGATGGCCAGCTCCCGCTCGTGGCCCTCGAAGCCCGGGGCGATGAGGTCCACCAGGAGCGGCGTGGCGAGCATGCCCGCCGCCACCGCCAGCGCGGTGACCAGCGACAGCAGGCCGAAGACGGCGCCGGCCACCCGGTCCGCCTCCTCGTCTTCCTTGCGCCCCAGCAGCCCCGCGTACACGGGAATGAACGAGCCGGAGAGGACGCCCTCGCCGAAGAGGTTCTGCAGGAAGTTGGGGATGCGCAGCGCGGCCTTGAAGACGGCGGCCGCCGCCTCGTTGCCCAGGTAGTGCGCGAAGACGCGCTCGCGCACCAGCCCCATCAACCGTGAGGCCAGGATGCCAGTGGCGACGAGCAGCGCGCCCTTCCCGCCCGGACGCGCGGACCGGGTGGGCACGGCGGGCGGCGGCGGCGGTGGGGACTCGGGGGCGGAGGCAGTCACGAAGGCGCGGGACTCTACGCGCGCCGTTGAGTGGCATGAAGCGCGAAACCCGGCCAGCCTCTTTCACTTGACGCTAACTCGCCAGGTTGCCAGGGTCCGGTGCCAATGGCCGGAACCCCCGACAGCGACCTGGACGACGTGGCGCGCATCCGCCGCGTGCTGGCCCGCGAGCTCGAGACCATCAACGAGTATGAGGCCTTCGCCAGGACCTCCTCGGCGCCCGAGGTCCGCGCCTTCTTCCTGCACCTGGCCGCCGAGGAGAAGGAGCACGTCTCCGAGGCCGTCCACATGCTCCGCATGATGGACAACGGTCAGGACGCGCACTTCACGAAGCCTTTCGTCCCCGGACACTTCGAGGGGACGGCCGGTGCGCCTCCCGCCACCGTCGCCGCCGACCGGCACGCTCCGGTGGAGCCCCCTGCCCCTGCCTCCGTGTCCGGGAATGGCCGCAATGGCCGCCTGGGCTCGGAGCCCCCCACGTCGCTGCCTCCGCAGCGGTTGATGTACGGCCTGCCCGCCCCGCCGCCCGCGGTGGAGTCCCATCCGCTCACCGTCGGCTCGCTCCGCCGGGGTGGTGGCGGCGGTGGCAGCGGTCGCTGACGTCCCCCTCTTCTCTCCTTGTTGACTCCTCTGGAGAACAATCCGATGCCTGACTTCCTTGGACATGCCGAGAACCCGCTGCGCGAAGAGGAGTGGGCGCGTCTGAACGAGACCGTCATCCAGGTCGCGCGGCGCTCGCTCGTCGGCCGTCGAATCCTGGACATCTACGGTCCGCTGGGCGCGGGCGTGCAGACCGTGCCCTACGACGAGTTCCAGGGCGTGTCCCCGGGCGCGGTGGACATCGTCGGGGAGCAGGAGACCGCGATGGTCTTCACCGACGCGCGCAAGTTCAAGACCATCCCCATCCTCTACAAGGACTTCCTGCTGCACTGGCGGGATATCGAGGCGGCGCGCACGCACAACATGCCGCTGGACGTGTCCGCCGCCGCGGGCGCCGCCGCGCTGTGCGCGCAGCAGGAGGACGAGCTCATCTTCTACGGCGACGCGCGCCTGGGCTACGAGGGGCTGATGACGGCCAACGGCCGGCTCACCGTGCCGCTCGGGGACTGGACTGTGGCGGGCGGCGGCTTCCAGGCCATCGTCGACTCCACCCGCAAGCTGAACGAGCACGGCCACTTCGGCCCCTACGCCGTGGTGCTGTCGCCGCGGCTGTACTCGCAGCTGCACCGCATCTACGAGAAGACGGGCGTGCTCGAAATCGAGACCATCCGCCAGCTCGCGTCGGACGGCGTCTACCAGTCCAACCGCCTGCGCGGGGACTCCGGCGTGGTGGTGTCCACCGGCCGGGAGAACATGGACCTCGCCGTGTCCATGGACATGGTGGCCGCGTACCTGGGCGCGTCGCGGATGAACCACCCCTTCCGCGTGCTGGAGGCGCTGCTGCTGCGCATCAAGCACCCGGACGCCATCTGCACCCTCGAGGGCCCCGGCGCCGCCAGCGCGCCGCCCGCCCCCACGCACCGCCGCTAGCCTGGGCCCCTCAGTCCCGCCCATGGCAAAAGTTCTGGTCATCGACGACGAGGCGAACCTCCGCAAGGTGCTCGCCGCGATGCTGCGCCGCGATGGCTTCGACGTCACCGTCGCGGAGAATGGCGAGCAGGGGCTCGCCGAGTTTCACAAGAACGGCGCGGACATCGTGGTGACGGACCTGGTGATGCCCAAGGTGGGCGGCATGGAGGTGCTGGGCACCGTCCGCGCCGCCAACCCGGACGTGCCGGTCATCATCATCACCGCGCACGGCACCGTGGACTCCGCCGTGGACGCCATCAAGGCCGGCGCGTTCGACTACATCACCAAGCCCTTCGACCAGGTGGAGCTGTCCTCCGTCGTGGCCAAGGCCGCCAAGACGAACGAGAGCGCCCGCCGCTCCGTCCGGCCGGACCTCAAGGCGCGCGCCGCCATCATCGGTGACTCGCCGCAGATTCAAGAGGTCTACAAAATCATCGACAAGGTGGCGGACACGCCCTCCACGGTGCTCATCACCGGGGAGAGCGGCACGGGCAAGGAGCTCATCGCCACCGCGTTGCACGGCGCGTCCAGCCGCCGCGACAAGCCCTTCATCAAGATCAACTGCGCGGCCATCCCCGCCACGCTGCTGGAGAGCGAGCTGTTCGGCTACGAGCGCGGAGCCTTCACCGGCGCCGTCACCTCCAAGCCCGGCCGCTTCGAGCTGGCCGACGAGGGCACCCTCTTCCTGGACGAGCTGGGTGAAATCCCGGTGGAGATGCAGGTGAAGCTGCTGCGCGCGCTCCAGGAGGGCGAGTTCGAGCGCGTGGGCGGCATCAAGACCACGCGCGTGGACGTGCGCCTGGTGGCCGCCACCAACCGCGATTTGCAGGCGGAAATCGAGGCGGGCCGCTTCCGCAAGGATTTGTACTACCGGCTGGCGGTGGTGCCCATCACCCTGCCCGCCCTGCGCGAGCGCCGCAGCGACATTCCGATGCTCGCGCGGCACTTCCTGGACAAGTACAACAAGCGCCTCAACAAGAAGATCGAAGGCATCGCCGACGACGCCATGGCACTGCTCCAGGCCTATGCGTGGCCGGGCAACATCCGGGAGCTGGAGAACCTCATCGAGCGCGTGCTGCTCTTCGCGGACGGACCCTTCATCACCGCGAAGGACCTGCCGGAGCCGGTGCGCGGAGGAGCGGGCGTACAGGCGGGCGCCGCGTCGTCATCCTCCTCGGCGGCCATGGAGGTTCCCACGGGTGAAGTCGGACTCAAGGACATCGTCCGCATGAAGGCGGCCGAGCTGGAGCGGGACCTCATCGTGAAGAAGCTCGATGAGACGGGCGGCAACGTCACGCGGGCCGCTCGCCTGCTGCAGATCAGCCGCAAGTCGCTGCAGACCAAGATGAAGGAATTCGGCCTGCGCGACACCACACCAGACGGGCAGGACGACACCACCGACGAGTAGCCCGCGCTGAGGCGGAATTCCTCCTCGCGCGCGTCGGTTTCGGGCCGGCCCACTCTTTCCAAACCCAGGGAGCTTGTATGCGGCCGAACCTTCCCACCCTCGGTGCCCCTCCGAAGCGCAGTCCCTTCGGACCGGTGGTCGCCGTGTCACTCATCCTCGGCGGAGCCGCCGGCGGCGTGTGGTGGTGGAAGCAGCGGATGGCACATGCCACGGAAGGGGCCGCGCAGGCCGCTCCCGCGGCCGTGGACGCGGGGGCCGTCGCCGCGGCGCCCGTCGCCCCTCCGGCGCCGGTGGACCCCGTGAAGGCCGCGGGCCTGGAGCGTGCCTCGGTGCGCATCGACGGCCCGCTGGAGACGGCGCTCAACGGCGCTGCCGGCGCGGACGTGGGCCCCGCCCTGGCGCAGGTGGTGACGCGCACGCTGGTGTGGTGGGTGGAGGTGCCCGGGGAGATCCTCCGGGGCGACACGCTCGACGTGCTCTTCCAGCGCCGGCCGAACGAGGAGCCCCTGGTGCACGCGGTGCGCTTCACCAGCGGGAAGCTGGGCAAGACGCTCAGCGCCTACCGCTTCCAGGGCGAGGGCGACCCGAACGCCCGCTACTACCTCTCCAGCGGCGATGAGCTGGAGCTGCGCCTGGAGAAGTCACCCATCGACAACTACGAGCAGGTGACGTCCCTGCTGCGCGACGGCCGCCGTCACAAGGGCGTGGACTTCCGCACCCCGGTGGGCACGCCCATCAAGGCGCCCTTCAGCGGCGTGGTGAAGCGCAAGAACTGGAACTTCGGCAGCAACGGCAACTGCCTGGAGCTGGTGGAGACCGGTGGCCGCGGCCGGCGGGCCCTCTTCCTGCACCTGGACGCGGTGGACAAGAACATCAAGGCGGGGAGCCGCTTCACGGTGGGCCAGGTCATCGCCGCCAGCGGCAACACGGGCCGCTCCTTCGCGCCCCACCTGCACTATCAGCTGATGACGCAGGATGACCGCGTGCTGGACCCCTTCGAGCAGCACAAGACGTACCGCCGGTCCCTGAATACCAGCCACAAGGCGCTCTTCGAGAACGAGGTGCGGCGCCTGGACGGGCTCCTCGGGACCTCGGTGGCCGGCAAGTAATCGTTACCCGTTTCTTGACACTCCTCCGACGGCGCGGCTAGCTGGAAGCCCCCCGGGCCTTGCCGGAAGGCCCGGGTGATTCGCCGTCGGAGGTCGGATGCAAAGGCTTCGCGCCGTACTCGCCGCTGTCACCCTGGGCGCGCCGCTCGCCGCCAGCGCGGCGGACATCACCCGGATTGCATCGTCTTTCGACGATGACGATCCGTTCGACCTCTTCATCGACGTGGGCTTCGAGCGCACGCAGACGCGCGCGAAGATCCTCCGTGAGCAGGTGCCCCCAGCGGGATCCGGCTCCACGGGCCGCATCGACGCCTCGGAGCTCTGGTACAAAGCCGTGGACGCGCGGCTCAACCTGGAGCTGGCCTTCGGCCTGTACCGGGACCTGGAGTTCTCCTTCACGCTGCCGCTGGTGTTCCAGCAGAACGAGCGCTGGGACTTCACCTCGGACTCGTCGGCGGCCATCTCCACCATCACCAACAACTGCCTGAACGCGAACGGCTCGACCATCCCGGGCTGCAATCCGCTCACTGGCGATGGCACGATTCCCCTGTTCGGCATGCCGCAGGAGAGCTTCCGCGGCGGCCTGGGCAACATGCACTTCGGGCTGGCCTACGCCTTCTTCAAGCAGGAGAGGGACCCCACCAAGCCCACGTGGATCATCGGCCTGGACTACGAGGCCCCCACCGCGAAGCAGCGCGACCCGAGCGTGGACACCACGAACCCGGACGAGCGCGGCGACATCGGTGACCGCGTCCACAAGTACCAGCTCTACACGTCCTTCTCGCGCCGCATGGGCGTGGCCGAGCCGTACTTCAAGGCCCACTACACCATCCCCGTGCGCGGCCCGGGCATCTACTCCAACTGCGACCAGGCGGCGTCCAACCCGGACAACCTGGGCGCTCCGGAGAACTGCTTCACGGGCCCGTGGAATCGCAAGGAGACGGGCATCAAGGCCCCGACGACGGGCGGCATGCTCTTCGGCGTGGAGCTGGTCCCCTTCGACAAGCCGCAGAAGCACCAGAAGTTCGCCCTCGACGTGCGCACCATCGGCAACTACGTGGGCCGCGGCCGGTACTACAACGAGCTGAGCTCGGCGCTGGGCAAGCTCCTCACGTCCGAGGACTACTTCCAGCTGGGTGGCATGCTGGGCGTCACCGCGAGCGCGGCCGAGTCCTTCACCATCCGCGCGTCCGGCACGTTCCTCTACAACACGGACCACACCCTCACCGCCGAGGAGCTGGGCCAGGACCTCGACGGCAACGGCGAGGTGGACGTGGAGACCAACCCGGGGGAGGTCAACCCGACGTTCGACTGGCGCTATGACCTGGTCTCCCGCCGCTTCCGCGCGGTGGAGAGCACCTCGTTCCGCTTCGACCTGAGCGCCACGTTCAGCTTCTAGCGGGCAGGACGGGGACGGGCGCGCAGTGAGCCCGTCCCTTGGATTCAGGCACGGGCCCGGACACTCAGCCGGGTTCGGCCTCCGTGCCGGCGGGCGCCTTCACCGCTTCAGCGAGAGGCCCAGCCGGTACACGTCCTGACCGCCCCAGCCCGCGCGGCGGGCCAGCTCGGTGCTCAGCGCCTTGAGCTTCTCGCCGCGCGACAGGCCGTCCTCCAGCGCCTTGCGCAGCTCCTCCTCGGACCAGCGGCGCTCTCCGGTGCGGCCTTCCACCAGCACCACCACCTCGCCCCGGGGCTCCTCCGTCGCGTAGCGCGCGGCCAGCTCCGACAGCGTGCCCCGGGCGAACTCCTCGTGCAGCTTCGTCAGCTCGCGGGCCACGCAGGCGCGCCGGTCTCCCCAGACTTCCAGCAGGTCCGGCAGCGTCTCGCCCACCCGGCGCGGGGACTCGTAGAGCACCAGCGTCGCGGACAGCTGGGCCACCTCCTCCAGCATGGCCCGGCGCTCTGCTCCCTTGCGTGGAATGAAGCCCAGGAAGTGGAAACGCCCCGTGGGCAGCCCGGACGCGCTCAGCGCCGCGACGAGGGCCGTGGGGCCTGGAATGGGCACCACCGTCAGCCCCCGCTCCAGCGCCTCCGACACCAGCTTCTCTCCGGGGTCGCTGATGGCCGGACTGCCCGCGTCCGTCACCAGCGCGCAGTCGTCGCCCTCGGCAATCCGGTCCAGGATGCGCCCGGCACGCTGCCCTTCCGCGAAGGCCGGCAGGCTCACCAGGTCCTTCCCGCCAATGCCGAAGTGGTCCAGCAGCACGCGCGAATGCCGCGTGTCCTCACAGGCGATGAAGCGCACGGTGCGCAGCGTCTCCAGCGCCCGTGACGTCACATCCCCCAGGTTCCCGATGGGCGTTGCCACCAGATAGAGCGTTCCAGCCATGGCGTCCTCTCACATGCCCGCGTCGAAGGCGCCGGGGATGTGCTCCACGGTGGCGCGCTCACCACGCCCCACCACCGATATCACGTCGAAGCGCATCATCCGCTCGCGCAAGTCGTGAGCGAAGAGGTAGTGCAGCGCGGCCTTCACCACCCGACGCTGCTTGGCGAAGGATACGGTGTGCGCCGGGTCTCCCCACACGGCCGTGGAGCGCATCCGCACCTCCACGAAACACACGGTGTCCTCCCGCTCGGCCACCACGTCCAGCTCTCCGTACCGGCACGTCCAGTTGCGCGCCAGCACCCGCCACCCCTGCGCTTCCAGGAAGCCCACCGCCGCTTCCTCGGCCGCGTTTCCGTACTCCCGCCGCTCGCGCGGCGCCGCCCGTCCCATGCACCCTCCCCTGGCGGTCCTCCTTCCGGAAGGCCCCCGCCACTTCGCCCGCTCAGGTGCCGCGGCGGGTTCTCCCCTGTGTAGAGGTTCCCCGCCGAGTCACCCGGCTGTGCCGCGATGGGTCTTCCATCATGGAAGTGCCCCGCCGAGTCACCCGTGTATGTAGCCCGGCGGCTCCTCCCCTTTGGAGGCAACCCGCCGAGTCACCTACACGTTAACGGTGCCGTCCGACATCTGCGCGAAGCCGGGGTGCCCGGTGACATGCAGCACCTGCGTCAGCGTGCCCAGGTGCTTCAGCATGCGGGCGATGAGGGGCAGCTTCACCTCTTCGACACCGGCGAAGACGTCCTCCAGCAGGAAGGGCCGCTTCACGCGGGCGCTCGCCTTCTCCACCACCGTCATCCGCAGCGCCAGGTAGTAGAGGTCCAGGTCCTTCGGCGGCAGCTCTCCCACGGGAGTCCGCTTGCCGGCCGCGAGTGCGAAGCCCCGGCCCTCCTTGTCCCACTCGACCCCCTGGTAGCGCCGGTCCGTGAGCGCGGTGAGGTACTGGAGGCAGCGCTCCTTGAGCAGCCCCTGCACGGACAGCACGTCCGTGTTGAAGACGTCCGCGGCCTGGGCCAGCAGCGCGGGGGACGGGTCCTCCAGGGCCTCCACCGGGGCCGGAGTGCCATCCGCGCTCGGAGCCGCGACCGGAGGCGGTGCCTTGGCCAGGGCGATGGACTCCTTCACCCGGCCAATCTCCCGCTCCACCTCGCGGATGTCCCGCACGTAGGAGCCCTTCTGCGTCAGCTCCGCGTTGAGCGCCTCCAGCTCGTTCCTCAGCGACTGCCGCTGGGTGACGGCGGCCACGTAGTCCGGGTCCGCCTCCATGGAGGCCAGCTGGTCCTTCAGCTCCACCACGCGCGCGCCCAGCAGCTCCTTGCGCTCCAGCGTGGGGGCAATCTCGTCCAGTGACTCCACGCCGAGCGCCTTCTGCGCCATCCGCAGCGGCGCGGCCTCGGCCTCGAACTCCTCGAGGATCTTCTTCTCGCGGGCCTCGAAGCGGCCTTCCTTGCTGCCGTGCCGGGACGCCTTCTGCAGCTCGTCCACGTAGCGCAGCGCCATGAACGCGGCCACGCCGAAGGCGGGGATGTTCAGCAGCGTCAGGTAGCGGAACGTCGCATCCACGCCGAAGCCCAGGCCCACGCCCAGCGCGAGGAAGAGCACGCCCGCGCCCATCCCCGCCCAGAAGATGCGGTTCTCCTTCAGCGGCTCCACGTGCGCGGGCACCGACTCCGCCTCGACGTCCCGGTCCTGATTGAGCCGAGCCAGGGCGTCGTCCCGCTTCGTCACCACCTTGGGGTAGCGCTGCACGCGACCCAGGATGTCCTGCGGCAGCCCGAGCGACTGCGGCGTGGGCGCGGCCCGCCAGGCGCCCTCCGCCTCGGAGATGGCCACCTTCAGCCCGTCCGTGCCCTTCAGGCGCTGCTCGGCGTCGAAGACCTGCGACGTCAGGCCGTCCACCTTGAATTGGATCTGGTCCACCTCGCTCGCGCCCACCAGCTCCTGCTCGAGCGCGCGCAGCTTCGCCTCGGCGGCGCCAATGTCCTCGGCGGGGGCCACCGTGGCCGCCGACGCCAGCGAGGGGAACTTCCCGGACGTCTTGGGGTCCTGCTTCGCCCCCGCGGCCGGCTTGCGCGGGCGCTTCGAGGGGAGCTGCCCGGCCTGCAGGCAGTACAGCTGCTCGAAGGTGGTGCGCGGCGGCAGCCCCACCTGGCCCCGGAGGAACTGGCTGACCTCCGACGCGTCCGAGGACACCAGCTCCGCCTGCTGCGTCGTCTTGTTCATCCGGTGCAGCGTCCCGGAGCCGCCCAGCTCGCGCAGCACGCGGTACGTCACCCCGTCCACGCCGACGAAGGTGAGGGCCGCCTTGCCCGACTTCGCGCCCGGCGAGAGGAAGCTGGCGTCACCGCCGCGCCCATCGGCGAATAGCAACGCGAGCGACAGGCCCGCCAGCGGACTGATCTCCGCCGTGGGGGGCTTGAGGACCAGGTACCCGGCTTTGAGGGCGAAGCGCCCCGCTGGAGAGAAGCCCCGGACGTTCTGGACGGCGACCTCGGCGAATTGCATGGCCCACGCATGTTAGCGCGAATGAAAAAAGGAGCGTCCGGGATCGGACGCTCCTTTTCATGACAGCCCCTGTGCCCTTGCGGGCAGGCAGGCGATCAGGACGCCGACTTGGCGGCCTTCTTGGCGGCGGCAGCGGCGACCGTCTTGGCCGTCGGCTCCTCCTGCACGTCCACGCGGGCGGCCTTGCCCTTGAGGTCGCGGAGGTAGAACAGGCGGCTGCGGTTCACGGCGCCACGCGACAGGACCTCGATGCGCTCATAGCGGGGGCTGTGCAGGGGGAAGATGCGCTCCACGCCGACGCCGAAGGACATCTTCCGGACGGCGAAGGTCGCGCGGTGCGCACGGCCGCTCAGCCGGATGACGACGCCCTCGAAAGCCTGAACGCGCTCCTTGTCGCCCTCCTTCACCTTCCAGTGGACGCGCACGGAGTCACCAGGACGGAAAGCGGTGACGTCCTGGCGCAGGAACTTGGCCTCGACGTGCTGAATGGCGGCGTTACGCATGACGGACTCCGGAAAATCGGAAACTTACGCGCGGGGCGCGTGAAAGAGCGGGCCGTACTACCAGAGAGAGCGGTGTCGGACAAGCCCACAGATGAGTCAACCCGCTGGGAACGCTCAGGGTTACAGGTCTTCCTCCCGCCGGGCCAGCAATTTCTGGTCGGCGGCCGAGAGCACCAGACGAGCGTACAGGTCCGGCCGGCGCTCCCGGGTGAGGATCAGCGACTTCCACCGGCGCCACCGGGCAATGCGCGCATGATCTCCAGACTGGAGGACGGCGGGCACCTCGGTTCCCCGGAAGACGGGCGGGCGGGTGTAGTGGGGGTGCTCCAGCAACCCCTCTTCGAAGCTCTCCGTGACGGACGAGTCCACGTTGCCCAGCACGCCGGGCACCAACCTCGCCACCGCGTCCACCACCGCCAGCGCGGCAATCTCGCCGCCGGTGAGGACGAAGTCCCCCAGGGACAGCTCGCCGTCCAGGTGGGCCATGACGCGCTCGTCGACGCCTTCGTAGCGACCACAGACGAGGATCAGCCCGGCCTCGTGGCGCACCAACTCACGCGCGGTGGCCTGGGCGAAGGTGGGCCCGCGGGGGCTCATCAGCAGCGCCCTGGCACCCGACAGCCGTGCCCGGGCGGCCTCAATCGCGGCCACCAGCGGCTCGGGCTTCATCACCATGCCGGCGCCGCCGCCATAGGGCGCGTCGTCGGTGACGCGGTGCTTACCCTCGGCGTACTCGCGCACGTCGGTGACGGTGACGGACAGCAGGCCCTTCTCCTGGGCCTTCCCGAGGATGCTCGCCCCCAGGTAGCTGGACACCATGCCCGGGAAGAGCGTGAGGATTTCCACCGGGTACGGCGGGCTCATTCCGAGTCCCCGCCACCCTTGTCGTCCGGGACTTCAGGGGCTCCAACCGCCCCGCCCTCGGGCGCGGTCTTCACGGCGGAGGGACCGCCACCGGGGCGCCCGACCTCCACGTACTCCGGGGGGCGGATGACGATGCGCTGGGTGGCCAAGTCCACGGAGGGCACGAACTCGTCCGCGAAGGGCACCACCAACTCCGGCCGCTTCGGGGCGCGGATGACGAGGTTGGGCACCTCGCCGGTGGACCAGATCTCCTCCACCCGGCCCAGCTCGGCGCCGGACTCGTCCACGGCGATGAGCCCCACCAGGTCGCCCTGGAAGAACTCGCCCTCGCCCGGGGGCTCCAGGTCCTCGCGGTAGACGAACACCTTGGAGCCCACCAGGGACTCAGCCTCGGTGCGTGAGTCCACGCCCTCGATGACGACGATGTTCTCCTTGGGCGTGGGGCGCACGGCCTCCAGGAACACCTCGCGCACCTCACCGGAGCGGGTGTGCAGCAGGACGCGCTCCACGACGTCGAGCGCCTCCGAGGCAGGGTCGAACGTGCGGATGGCCACCTCGCCGCGCAGCCCGTGCGCACGTGACACGAAGCCGAGCTCGAGGGTGGGAGGCGGCGTCACCGGGAGGAATCCGGGACGGCCGCTGCGCCAGGCACGCCAGCCGCGTTGCGCCGGTCGTCGAGGATCTCCAGGCGGACCTTCTGCCCGGACTTCTGAGCGGCGGCGTTGAGCAGCGTCCGGAGGGCATTCACGGTGCGCCCGTCACGGCCGATGACCTTGCCAACGTCCTCGGGGGCGACCTTCAGCTCGTAGAGCCGGGCGCCGTCCACATCGGACATGCGCAGGCTGACCTGGTCCGGTTGGTCGACCAGGGCCCGCGCCAGATAGGTGAGAAGTTGCTCCACGTCCGCTCAGCGAAGCGGGTTCAGACCGCGGGAGCGGCGGTCTTGGCCTTCGCGGCGACCTTGATGAGGTCCGCCACCGTCTCGGAAGGCGTCGCGCCCGTCTTCAGCCAGTAGTTCAGCCGCTCCTCGTTGAACTCCACCTTGGGGGGCTCGAGGTTGGGGTCATACGCGCCCACGGCCTCGATGAACTTGCCATCCCGGGGGTTCCGGGAGTCGGTGGCGACCACGTGGTAGTACGGCTTCTTCTTGGCGCCCGCGCGGGCGAGACGGAGGACGACGGCCATGAGTTGCTCCAACGAACAGGTTACAAACTAGGAAAGGGGGGCGCTCTTACCGCCGCACCCGCGGGATTGTCAAGGAAGCTCGGGAGCTTATGTCGTGCCGTCGGCGGGAGCCGACTCACCCTGGTTCGCGAGCTGTCCACAGGCGCCGGCGATGTCCCGACCCCGGTTCCTGCGGATGTAGGCGCCGATGTGCCCGTCGGCGAGGATGGCGCGGAACTGCTCCGCCCGCTCGTCGCCGGTGGTGTGGAACCCCAACCCGGGGTTCTCGTTATACGGAATCAGGTTCACCTTCACCGGAATGCCCTTCAGCAGCTCGATGAGCCGGTGGGCATCCTCGTCGGCGTCGTTGAAGCCCTTGATGAGCACGTACTCGAAGGTGATGCGGCGGCCCTGACGCAGGGGGAACTTCCGGCACGCGTCCAGCAGCGCCGCGATGTTCCACTTGCGGTTGACGGGCATCGTCTTGCTGCGCTGCTCGTCGGTGCTGGCGTTGAGGGAGATGGCCAGCTTGACGTCCGTCTCCTGGCCGAAGCGCTCGATCATGGGCACCAGGCCCACCGTGGAGACGGTGATGTGCCGGTGGCTGAAGTTGGGCCCGTCCTGGGACTGGAGGATGGAGAGCGCCGTCTTGAGGTTCTCGAAGTTGTGCAGGGGCTCGCCCATGCCCATGAACACCAGGTTGCTGAGCGGGCGGAGCGTCTCGTGCCCCTCGTTCTTCCGGACCTCGCGGTTCACCGCGTGGACCTGGGCGACGATTTCCCCGGGCGTCAGGTTCCGCTTGAGCCCCATGGTGCCCGTCATGCAGAAGCCGCAGGCCATGGCGCAGCCCACCTGGGTGGACACGCACAGCGTCCGGCGGTCATCGGCGGGCATGTAGACGGACTCGATGAAGCGGCCGTCCCGCGTCTTCCACCGGTACTTGATGGTGCCGTCGGTGCTGCGCAGCTCGGCGTCCTTCACCAGGGGGACGATCTCCGCCTGGGCCTTGAGCTTCTCGCGCAGGGCCTTGGACAGGTCCGTCATCTCGTCGAACGCGGTGACGCCGCGCTGGTGCAGCCAACGGTAGAGCTGCGGGGCGCGGAAGGCACGCTCGCCGAGCGTCTCGGTGACGAACCGCGTGAGCGCTTCCAGCGACAGGCTGGCCACGTCCACGAGCTTCGTGGGGGCGGGCGCCGCGAGCGGCTCGGTCACAGGCAGGGCGGTAGCGGAGGTCTCTGACATCGTCGTTGGCCTGTAAACGGTGGGACCGAGGGCGTCCCTTCCCACACCTGGGCACGGCAAGTCAAAGGAGCGCACGCTCCCCTACCCGCCCGCTGGACGCTTTCCGGCCCTCTCCAGGAAGAACAACGACCCGGGCCCGGGCCTTCGCAGGCACGGACACCGGGCCGTGAACGGCGGCCCCGAGAGGGGGCCGGCCGGCTACTTCTGGTACGGGTACGCCTGGATCTCCGTCTCCCGGAAGAAGTACGCGATCTCGTTCTTCGCGTTCTCCAGGCTGTCGGAGCCGTGCACCGTGTTCTTGTCGATGCTGGTGGCGAAGTCCTTGCGGATGGTGCCCGCGGCGGCCTGGGCCGGGTTGGTGGCGCCCATGATGTCGCGGTTGCCCAGGACGGCGTTCTCGCCCTCCAGCACCATGAGGACCACGGGGCCGGAGATCATGAACTGCACCAGGTCCTTGAAGAAGGGCCGGGCCTTGTGGACCGCGTAGAAGCCCTCGGCCTCCTTCTGGGAGAGCTGCTGCAGCCGGATGGCGACCGGCTTCAGACCCTTCTCCTCGAAGCGGCTGATGATCTTCCCGATGACGCCCTTTTCCAGACCGTCCGGCTTGATGATGGACAGCGTGCGCTCGATGGCCATGTGAGTGGCTCCTTGTGCTCGTTGGGGTTTAGCGCTTCGTTTCAGCGCTTCTTGGGAGCGCCCCGCTTGAGGGCCTCCTGGAGGGTGGTGCCCAGCTCGGCGGGGCTGGCGGCCATCAGGAAGCCGGCGGCCTCCATGGCCTTCATCTTCTCCGTCGCCGTGCCCTTGCCGCCGGAGATGATGGCGCCGGCGTGGCCCATGCGCTTGCCCGGGGGCGCCGACTGGCCGGCGATGAACCCGGCGATGGGCTTGGTGAACTCGCGGGCCACATACTCCGCGCCCGCCTCCTCGGCGCTTCCGCCGATCTCACCAATCATGATGACCGCGTCCGTCTCCGGGTCCGCGTTGAAGAGCTTCAGCACGTCCACGAAGTCCGTGCCGTTGACCGGGTCACCACCGATGCCGACGGCGGTGGACTGGCCCAGGCCCAGCTGCGTGAGCTGGTGCACGGCCTCGTAGGTCAGCGTGCCGGAGCGGGACACCACGCCGATGCGGCCCGGCTTGTGGATGTGGCCCGGCATGATGCCGATCTTGCACTTCGCGCCCGGCGTAATCACGCCCGGGCAGTTGGGGCCGATGAGGCGCACGCCCGGCTTGCCCTGCAGGTAGCGCTTGGCGCGCACCATGTCGTTGACGGGGATGCCCTCGGTGATGGTGATGATGAGGGAGATACCCGCGTCGGCGGCCTCCATGATGGAGTCGGCGGCGAAGGGCGGCGGGACGAAGATGACGGAGGTGTTGGCGCCCGCCTGCTTCACTGCGTCGGCCACCGTGTTGAACACGGGGACCTTGCCCTCGAAGTCGGTGCCGCCCTTGCCCGGCGTCACACCGGCGACGAGCTTCGTGCCGTACTCCAGCATCTGCTTCGAATGGAACGAGCCCGCAGAGCCGGTGATGCCCTGGCAGACCACCTTCGTGTTTTCGTTGACGAGGATGCTCATGGCGCTCCTTCAGGAAGTTGTTGGCGACGGAGTGCGCCGGACTACTTGATGGCCTCGACGGCCTTCTCGGCGGCCTGCCGCAGGTTGTCCGCCGGAGTGATGGCGAGCCCGGAGTTGCGCAGCAGCTCCTTGCCCTTCTCGACGTTGGTGCCTTCCAGCCGGACGATGAGCGGGACCTTGAGCTGGACCTCCTTCGCCGCGGCGATGATGCCCTCGGCGATGACGTCGCACTTCATGATGCCGCCGAAGATGTTGACGAGCACCGCCTTCACGGCCGGGTCGGCTAGGATGAGCTTGAAGGCCGCGGTGACCTTCTCCTTGCTCGCGCCGCCGCCCACGTCGAGGAAGTTGGCCGGGGCACCGCCCACCAGCTTGATGGTGTCCATGGTGGCCATGGCCAGACCGGCGCCGTTCACCATGCAGCCGATGTTGCCGTCGAGCGCGATGTAGGCCAGGTCCCACTCCTTGGCCTGCGTCTCGCGGGGCTCCTCCTCGGCGAGGTCGCGGTACTCCAGCAGCTCCTTGTGCCGGTAGAGCGCGTTCTCGTCGAAGGTGACCTTCGCGTCGAGCGCCACCACGCCGCCGTCCTTCAGGATGACGAGCGGGTTGACCTCCACCAGCGCGGCGTCCGTCTCCATGAACATCCGGTAGAGGGCGGAGCAGAACTGGACGAACTTGTTCACCGTGGGGCCGGTGAGGCCCAGGCCGAAGGCCAGCTTGCGGCCCTGGAAGTCGGTGAAGCCCACCGCCGGGTCCGCCGCCTCGCGGAGGATCTTCTCGGGGTGCTTCTCCGCCACTTCCTCGATCTCCACGCCGCCCTCGCGGGAGGCCATGAAGGTGACGCGGCTGGTGGCGCGGTCCAGCGTCACGCCGAGGTACAGCTCCTGGCCGATGGCGAGGCCTTCCTCGATGTAGACCTTGTGGACCGTCTGGCCCTCGGGGCCGGTCTGGATGGTCTTCAGCTTCATGCCCAGCATCTGCTTGGCAAGGTCCTTCGCTTCGGCCGGGCTCTTGGCGAGCTTCACGCCACCGCCCTTGCCGCGACCGCCCGCGTGAATCTGGGCCTTCACCACGACGACGGCCGTGCCGAGCTGCTTGGCCGCGGCTTCCGCCTCGTTCGGCGACAACGCGAGGATGCCCTTCGGCGTGGGCACGCCGTACTTCCGGAAGATTTCCTTGCCCTGGTACTCGTGGATCTTCATCGAGGCTCCGGTGGAGACGAGGGAGACAGCCTTCTATACAGGCGTCAGCGCGGGGCCCTCATTGCGCAGAAACCGACGGATGGCAAGGCCGTTTGACCCCGGCGGAATCGCTCCGTGCTGCCCCATGCACAGGAGATAACCAGGAATGTCCGCCAGGATGAGCCCGGCTTCACGGCTGTCGGGTGCCCGGGGAGGCTGACCGCGGAGCGGATTGGCGCCCCACCCTGCCCTCCAGGGCAATGGGGCCGGTATGGAACATTCCCCCGGGCGTTCGGTTGGCAGGGCCGGGTGCTCGTCCCCTGCCCCTCCTTGGAGCCTTCGCGCATGTCCCTTCGTTCGTGGCCCCTGCTGTGGCTGTGCCTTCTCGTGGTGCCGGCCTTCACCTTCGCGGCGGAAACGCCGAAGGCGTCGGAAGCCCCGGCGCTGGACGCGAAGCAGCGGACCCGGGTGGTCGAGGCGGTCATCGCCCAGGTGAAGGCGCGCCACTACTCGGCGGAGAAGGCGGCCCTGGCCGAGCGGATGCTGCGCTCCCGGTTGAAGCGGGGGGACTACGACGCCATCACCGCGCACCGGGAATTGGCGAACGTGCTCACCGAGCACCTGGTGCGGGACGGCCAGGACGCGCACTTCGTCGTCATCTACAGCGCGCAGCCCGTGCCCCGGAACATGCCCCTGCCCTGGGAGCCCGCCTCGCCCGAGGTGGAGAAGTTCCGCGCCAGCCGCGAGGAGCGCCGACGGCTGATGGCCCTTCGCGAGGCGTACGGCATCGGCCGCGTGGAGCGCCTGGACGGCAACGTGGGCTACCTGCGCCTGACGAGCTTCCCCGAGCCGAAGTACGCCGCAGAGGCCGCCGCCTCGGCCATGCGGCTGCTGTCCGCCACGGACGCGCTCATCATCGACCTCCGGGGTAATGGCGGCGGAGACAATGAGCTGGTGGCGCTGTACCTGGGCTGGCTGCTGCCGGAGCGCACTCATGTGCTCGACACGCTGTGGAAGGGCCGGCCCAGGGAACAGCTCCACACGCCCGCGTCCCCTCCCGCGGGCCGGTATGGGGGCAAGGACGTCTACGTCCTCACCGACGGGAACACCTTCTCCGCGGCGGAGACGCTCGCGTATGACCTCCAGGCACGGAAGCGGGCTCGGGTGGTGGGCGAGACGACGCAGGGAGGCGCCAACCCGGGCGTGGCCCTGCCCGTGGATGACCACTTCGTCGTGGGCGTGCCGATGGGGCAGACGGTGCACGCCCTGACGAAGACGAGCTGGGAAGGCGTGGGAGTGAAGCCCGACCTGCCAGTGCCGGCGGAGGATGCGCTGCGCACCGCGCACGTGGCCGCGCTCACCGCGCTGGCGAAGCACACGGAGGACCCGATGCAGGCGGAGGAGGTCCGTGAGGCGCTGGAGTCGCTCGGCGCTGGCGCGAAGCCGTGAGGGCCTCACACGACAGGAGGACGTAAGCCGGAAACGGCCGAGCGCACCGCTTGGAGGGCGCTGCTCCCCGGCGTCTGAAACGGCGGCGGCCCCGCCCGGTGTCCTGAGAGGACGCCAGCACGGGGCCGCTTCGCTGCGTGAAGAGCAGTGACGGACGGGCGGACTACCCCGGACCGCTGTGGCTCTTCTGCTCCTCTTCCTTGAAGAAGATGTCCTTGATCATCACCTTCGTCACCTCGCGGTTCATCGCCGCGATGGACGTCGTGAGGGGAATCTCCTTCGGGCAGACCTTCACGCAGTTCTGCGCCTTGCCGCAGTCCTGGATGCCGCCCGGCCCCATCAGCGAGCGGACGCGCTCCTCGGCCTGCAGCTTTCCCGTCGGGTTCATGTTGAACAGGCGGGCCTGGCTGATGGCCGCCGCACCGATGAAGTCGTTGCCCTGCGTCACCTGGGGGCACGCCTCCAGGCAGCTTCCACACGTGATGCACGTGGACAGCACGTACATGACCGACTGGTCCTTCGGCGACTGCCGCGGGCCCGGCCCCAGGTTGTGGGTGCCGTCCACCGGAATCCAGCCCTTCACCCGCTTGAGCGCGTCGAACATGCGCTCACGGTCCACCGTGAGATCCCTGACCACCGGGAACTTGCTCATCGGCTCCAGGGTGATCGGCTGCTCCAGCTTGTCCACCAGCGCCGAGCACGCCATGCGCACGCGGCCGTTGATGTTCATCGCGCAGCTGCCACACACCTCCTCGAGGCAGGCGGCATCCCAGATCACCGGGGCAACCTTCTTGCCCTCCACGGTGACGGGGTTGCGCTGGATCTCCATCAGGCACGAGATGACGTTGGCGCCCTTGCTGTAGGGAACCTTGAACTCATCGAAGTGACCCGGCTGTTTCGGATCGTCCTGCCGCCAGATGCGGAAGGTGATGGTCTTGGTGGTGACGGCGCTTGCCTGTGCAGTATCCATGTCGCTCGACCCTTCACTTCCCAGTCAGTTACGGCGGCCCGCCCCTGCTGGCGCGGGCCCACCAAGATGAGTACCCCGGCTCAGGCGTACCAGCGGGGCTCGGGTTCCAGGACCGGCGTGGGAATCTCCTCGTAGGAGATCTGCGGGCCCTGCTCGCTGTGCTTCGCGATGGTCGTCTTCGCCCACTTCTCGTGGCGCTTGCGCCACAGCGACATCCAGTCGGCGTCCTCGCGCGGGTCCTTCGACTTCGGCTCCGGCAGCGAGAACTCCGGCTTGTAGTGCGCGCCACGGCTCTCGTCGCGCAGCAGCGCGCTGGTGGCGATGACCTCGCCCAGCTCGAGCATGTTCCAGACCTGGTTCGTGTACGACAGCGCGCGGTTGGCCACGTTGCCCGTGTCCAGCACGTTGCAGTTGGCCCAGCGCGACTTCAGCTCGCGGACCTTCTCCACCGTCTTCTTCAGCCGGTCGTTGTACCGGACGACGGTGCAGTTCTCCGTCATCACGTCGCCCAGCTCCTTCGCGAGCCCGTAGGGGTTCTCCGGGCCGGCCATCTTCTTGATGGTGGCGAACCGGTCCTCCCAGTAGCGCTTCGCGTCCTGGAAGTACTTCTCCGGCATCGCCGCCGCGCTGGTGGCGTTGTTCTTGGCGAAGGCCGCCATCGCCGGGCCGCCAATCATGCCCGAGTAGATGCACGACAGCAGCGAGTTGGCACCCAGGCGGTTCGCACCGTGGAACGCGTAGTCCGCCTCGCCCGCGGCGTACAGGCCAGGGACGTTGGTGGACTGGTTGCGCGGGCTGCCATCGGCCGGCGCCTTCGTGCGCGGGTCCGACTCGAAGTTCACGTACAGGCCGCCCATCGAGTAGTGCATGCCCGGGAAGATGACCATCGGCGTGACGCGCGGGTCGTCTCCCACGAACTTCTCGTAGATCTCCATGACGCCCTTGATCTTGGCGTCGAGCGTCTTGGCCGGGATGTGCGTGACGTCCAGGTACACGCCGTCCTTGCCGTTGATGCCCAGGCCCTGGTCGCGGCAGATGATGAAGATCTCGCGCGTGGCCACGTCGCGCGGCACCAGGTTCTTGTACTTGGGGTACTTCTCCTCCAGGAAGTAGAGGCGGTCACTCTCCGGGATGTCCCGGGGGTTGCGCGGGTCGCCCTTCTTGCGGGGCACCCAGACGCGGCCACCCTCGCCGCGCACCGACTCGCTCATCAGGCGCAGCTTGTCCTCACCTGGAATCGAGGTGGGGTGCACCTGGATGAACTCGCCGTTGGCGTAGATGGCGCCCTCCATGTAGGCGCGACCCGCAGCGGTGCCGGTGTTGATGATGGAGTTGGTGGAGCGCCCGAAGACGATGCCCGGGCCACCGGTGGCGAGGCACACGGCCTCCGCCGGGAAGGTGCGGATCTCCATGGTCCGCAGGTCCACGGCCACGCTGCCGATGACCCGCCCGCCCTCGTCCTTCACCGTGCCGAGCCACTCCCAGTACTCGTACTTGGTGACCTTGCCCTCGGCCTCGTAGCGGCGCACCTGCTCGTCCAGCGCGTAGAGCAGCTGCTGGCCGGTGGTGGCGCCGGCGAAGGCGGTGCGGTGGTGCAGCGTGCCGCCGAAGCGGCGGAAGTCCAGCAGGCCCTCGGACGTGCGGTTGAACGTCACGCCCATGCGGTCCAGCAGGTAGATGATGCCCGGGGCCGCCTGGCACATGCCATTCACGGACGTCTGCTCCGCGAGGAAGTCGCCGCCGCGCAGCGTGTCCTTCACGTGGATGTCCGGGTGGTCACCCTCGCCCTTGGTGTTCACCGCACCGTTGATGCCGCCCTGGGCGCAAACGGAGTGGGAACGCTTCACCGGGACGAGCGAGAGCACATCCACCTGGTGGCCCGCCTCCGCGAGCTTGATTGTCGTCATCAGCCCGGCGAGACCGCCGCCCACCACCGTGAACCGCGCTGCTGCTGCCATCATCGTCTCCTTGACTGCCGGGCGCCGGACACCGCCTCCGTGAGCCAGCTCGCCGCGAGGCGCGCCAGGGCCCGGACATCCCGTGCGAGGTCTACAGGCTAGTTAACTTGGTGAAAACGTGCCGCAACGACGGCATCGCGGAAGATAAGACCGCGTCATCCACGGCATCAGGCACAGGGCCCGCCGGAGGTATCCGGCGGGCCGCGTGCGCCCGGTACGGCCTACAGCTTGACGGAGTCGACCGTCTTCTTCACCGACTGGAAGGACTTCTCCAGCGCGGCCTTCTCCTCACCGTCGAGCTCCACGGTGATGACCTTCTCCACGCCGCCCGCGCCGATCTGCACCGGGGCGCCGAAGAAGTAGCCGCTGATGCCGTACTGGCCCTCGAGCAGGGCGGCGGCCGGCAGCACGCGCTTGCGGTCGAAGAGGTAGCTCTCCGCCATGGCGATGGAGGACGCCGCCGGGGCGAAGTAGGCGCTGCCCGTCTTGTAGAGGCCCACCAGTTCCGCGCCGCCCTCGCGGGTGCGCTTGATGATGGCGTCCAGCTTGTCCTTGGCGATCAGCTGCGTCAGGGGCACGCCGCCCACGGTGCTGTGGCGCACCAGGGGCACCATGTCGTCGCCGTGGCCGCCGAGCACCAGCGCCTCCACGTCACGGATGGAGCAGCCCAGCGCCTCGGCCACGAAGCACTTGAAGCGGCTGGTGTCCAGCACGCCCGCCATGCCGGCCACCATGTGCTTGGGCAGCTCGGCGATCTTGTGGAGCGCGAACACCATCGCGTCCAGCGGGTTGGCCACGTTGATGACGAAGGCGTTGGGGGCGTGCTGCTTGATGTTGGCCGCCACGTCCTTCATGATCTTGAGGTTGATCTCGAGCAGGTCCTCACGGGACATGCCCGGCTTCCGCGGCACGCCGGCGGTGATGATGATGACGTCCGAGCCGGCGACGTCCTTCCAGTCCGTGGTGCCGGTGACGCGGCAGTCGAGCCCGTCCACCGCCGACAGCTGGTTGATGTCCAGCGCCTTGCCCTTGACCAGGCCCTCGGCCACCGGGATGTCGTAGAGCATCACGTCGCCGAGCTGCTTCTGCACGGCGAGCAGCGCCAGGTTGCCACCGATCTGGCCGCCGCCGATGAGGCCGATCTTCTTCTTGCGATTCTGAGCCATGGATTCGTCCTCTCTCAGGTCCCCGGAGGGGGACTACATGTTCTTGATGATGGCCTGCCCGAACTCGGAGCACTTCACCTCGGTCACCGTCCCCTGCGCCTCCTGCTTCATCAGGCGGGCGAAGTCGTAGGTCACCGTCTTGTTGGCGATGGCGCGGTCCATGCCCTTGATCATCAGGTCCGCGGCCTCGTGCCAGCCCAGGTGCCGGAACATCATTTCACCGGAGAGGATGACCGAGCCCGGGTTCACCTTGTCCTGGTCCGCGTACTTGGGCGCCGTACCGTGCGTGGCCTCGAACACCGCGTGGCCCGAGACGTAGTTGATGTTGCCGCCCGGGGCGATGCCGATGCCGCCCACCTGGGCCGCGAGCGCGTCCGACAGGTAGTCGCCGTTGAGGTTCAGCGTGGCGATGACGTCGAACTCGTCCGGACGGGTGAGCACCTGCTGCAGGGTGATGTCCGCGATGGAGTCCTTGATGACGACCTTGCCGGCGGCCACGGCGGCCTTCTGCTCGGCGTTGGCGGCGTCCTCACCCTTGGCCGCCTTCGTCACCTCCCACTGATCCCACGTGTAGACCTTGTCACCGAACTCGCGGGCGGCCAGCTCGTAGCCCCACTTGCGGAAGGCGCCCTCGGTGAACTTCATGATGTTGCCCTTGTGGACCAGCGTGACGCTCTTGCGCTTGTGGTCCACCGCGTACTGGATGGCGGCGCGCACGAGGCGCTCGGTGCCTTCCTTGGAGACGGGCTTGAGACCCACGCCCACGTTGGCGGGGAAGCGGATCTTCGCGAACTCCTTCGGGAACTCCTGCTTCAGCAGGCCCAGGAACTTCTCGGCGGCGGGCGTGCCGGCCTCGAACTCGATGCCGGTGTAGATGTCCTCCGTGTTCTCACGGAAGATGACCATGTCCACCTTGTCCGGCGTCTTCACCGGGCTGGGGACGCCCTTGAAGTAGCGCACCGGGCGCAGGCAGACGTACAGGTCCAGCATCTGGCGCAGCGCCACGTTCAGCGAGCGGATGCCACCGCCCACCGGCGTCGTCAGCGGACCCTTGATGCCGACGAGGTACGTGCGGAACGCCTCGACAGTCTCGTCCGGCAGCCAGTTGTTGACCTGCTTGAAGGACTTCTCGCCGGCGAGGACCTCGTACCAGGCAATCTTCTTCTTGCCGTTGTAGGCCTTCTCGACGGCGGCATCGAAGACCGCCTGGGACGCGCGCCAGATGTCGCGGCCGGTACCATCTCCCTCGATGTAGGGGATGATCGGGTTGTTTGGCACGGACAGCTTGCCGTTCTGCAGGGAGATCTTCTCTCCGGAAGACGGGGGCGCCATGGGCGTACTCCTGGAAGGTGTGGCCGTGTAAGAAGAGGCGCGGGATAGTCGAAAACAAGCCCCCTCCCGTCAAGGAGTTTGGCCGCCCGCTCAGGTTGCAGGACTTATCGGAGCCAACGGCGCGGCAGGGAGCAGCCCACCGCGCAGGCCCCGGAGCCGCGCACCCTTTAATGAGGGAATGAACTGAAGCGGGGCGGCGCGGAGGACCGGCGCGAGCGCGCCGCAATCCTCCAGGCCAGGGGCTTCCGAGCGGTCCGCCTCGACCGCCGCCGGCCCGAGGGGCTCAGCGGCGGGCGCGGACACAGGCCCGGACTACCAGCTCGACAGGCCCGGCGCGGGCAGTTCCACTGTCACGGTGATGCCGGCGCTGGCGCCGCGAGCCACGACCAGGGTGCCACCCATGGATTCCACCAGCTCGCGGGCGCGGGCGAGGCGGCGGTGCAGCGGCCCCACCAGCATGGGCGACAGGAAGACGGCCTGCGCCTCACGCTCGGACAGTGAAGCCCCGGTCGCCACCACCTGGAAGCGCGGGCCCTCGTCTCCGAAGTCATCCGCGGCGTCCACCACCAGCCGGACGCCCTGCCCGTGGGTCGCGTCCGCGGCATGCGCCAGCAGGAGCAGCATCACCTGCTGGAGCCGGCGGCCGCTGACGCGCGCGGGGACGACGTCCTCCGGCAGGTGCAGCGCCACTTCCACTCCATGGAGGCGGCGCGTGGCGCCCAGCAGCTCCACCGCGTTGCGGGCAATGGCCGCGACATCCACCCGGAAGACGTCCGGCACGTCCACCGATTCCAGCGTGCCGACACGGCCGCTGCCGCCCTGCTGCGACGGCGCCTGGGACTGCGCCCCACCGATAGTGCTGAACGCTGCACTCATCCCTCACCTCCCTCTGTCAGACAGGAGCTACTCTAACGCCCCCGTCTGACGCCCTCCACTGACGCAGCGAATTTCACTACGAGAAAGTACGCACAGCATGCCCGACTTGTGACATTACAGCCGCGCGACAACATCGCCGTGATGTTGTTCGGTACCGGGCATCGCAATTTGTGGAACTCGGAGAAAGCATCTGTCACCCCCGACCCACAGGCCTACATTCCCGCCAGCCAGAAAACAGCCAGGCTGCATAAATTCGATTTGACTGTTCCTACTGAATCCGTATGATGCGGACCTATAGCGATTCGCCGCCCGCCGCAGAACCGCGGATGCAGGGAGGGACTGTTGTGATTGCAATCTCGACATCCGCACCAGGCGTTCCTCAGCAGCGGAGAAAGGGGCTCCTGCCGATGGAAGGGGGAAATCCGGTCTCCTCCAAGCAGGCGTTGGAGTTCGTCAGCCGTGACGCGCTGTTCAATGTGATTCCGCTCCCGCCGGCCGAGGCGGCCCTGGATGACTCGGGCTATTCGCTGCACGGCACGGGCGCCGACGCCATCACCTGTTCGCTGCGGACGCCGGACGGCATCATCGGTGAAGTCACCCGGCTGTCTCCCACGGTGGTGTGGGTCATGCCCCAGGGTCCGGTCGATACGAGCGAGGCGCGGACGATGTCGGTGTACCTGTCCGGCCGCGGCGTCACCCTTGGCCCCTTCTTCGGCGCCTTCATCCGGGCGGACGCGGAGACGGCGAACGCTCCGGTGGGTCTGCAGCTGGTGGGTGTGACGCTGGAGCAGGGCCGGCAGCTGCTGTCCCTGCTGGCGGACGCGCTGAAGCACGGCGTGGCGGAGCCGGCCGCGTCGGCGCTGCCGGTGCAGGACACCATCGACGAGGCCGAGCGCATCCGCTCCATCCTGGTCGCCATCTGCGCCTCCGGTAACAAGGGCGTGCTGCGCCGCATGGGCCGCACGGTGCGCATGGTCCTGGAGCGCTTCAACACCGAGACGGAGCAGCTGGAGTGGCGCTCCGAGGAGCCGGTGGCCGAGTGGGGCGAGGCGCCCTACGACATCGACGTCATCGGCTACAACAGCGCGTACCGGATGAAGGCGGAGTCGGGCAGCACGGACGGCAACCTTCTCTCCACGCCGCTGCCCGAGCAGCTCTTCCGCATCCGTCACCGGTGGCACCGTCGCGTGCCGGCCCCCGCCGGCGCCAGCGTGCGCTTCCACCACCCGCTGTGGCGGGAGCTGGGTGAGATTTCGCGTGAGCTGGTGGACGTGTCCTTCTCCGGCATGTGCGTGCGCTGCCGCCCGGAGGACCTGGTGTTCCCGGGCCTGCTGCCGCCCCTGCTCGAGCTGCACACCGACGACGGCCAGACGCTGAACCTGCGCGGGGAGATCCGCTACGTCAGCAGCGTGCGCGCGGACGGCACCGTCCTGTGCGGCCTGGGCGTGCTGCCCTACACCTCTGACGAGGCGCGCTGGGTGCGCTTCGTGTCGCAGGCGGCCTCGCCCAACACCCGCACCAGTGAGAACCTGGAGGACGGGCTGTGGGACCTCTTCACCCGCTCCGGCTTCTTCAGCCTGGCGGGCAAGTCCGCCGCGGAGTTCGAGGAAGTGCGGCTGGCCTTCCGCAGCATGGCGAAGCGGGCCGCCGAGATTCCGCAGCTGTTCTGCCAGGCGGTGCGCACGTCCGAGCGCGGCCCCGAGGCGACGCTGTCCATGATGAAGCCCTACCAGCACACGTGGATGGTTCATCAGCTGGCGAAGCAGCCGGGGAAGGCGCCCGCGGGCGTGACGGCGCCGGGTCAGGTCATGCGCGACCTGTATGTGCGCGCCTTCGAGCACCCGCAGAGCGACCCGGACTTCCAGTGGGTGGTGTCCTACGTGGAGCCCCTCAGCCCGTGGATTGCGCGCTCGCACATCCGCTACGCCGAGCGGCAGATGGAGGCGGGCTCCAGCCAGGCCTTCACCCGCCGGGTGCACATGTTCGACGTGCTCACCCAGGAGCTGACGGGCCGCACCTTCGAGGGCATCACCATCGGCACGGCCACGCCGAACGAAATCACGATGCTGGCGGACAGCATCGCCCGCACCCGCCCCGGCTGCTACGTGGAGGCGCTCGACTTCGCCCGCGAGAGCTTCGACCTGAGCCCGATGCAGGCCCGTTGGAAGGAGTTCGGCCTGGAGCGTGAGCGGGAGGTCATCATCGCCCGCCGCCATGGCGTTCCCATCGCCGCCGCCGTTCTGGAACTGGGCCAGCAGGGCACCAACCTGTTCTGCCTGCTGGACATGTCCCGCCTGTTCCCGCTGACCGAGGACGGGCCGTCCGCTTATGTCGCGCTGGTTGATGCCGCCCGCCGCTGGTACGCCGCGCGCCGTCGCACTTCGTTCCACTTCCTCTGCGAAGAGGACGAAGCGGTGCAGGCCGTCCAGGAAGCCGGCATCCACGGTGGATGCGAGCCGTATCTGTGGATCATCTCCGCCAAGCTGGTCCCGGACTACCTGGAATACATCAGTGAGCTGACCATCGGGCGCCGCAACGCCCCCAACACTCGCCAAGGGTAAATGACATGAGCAAGAAGCTTGTGGAGGAGTTGTACGCGCCGCACGTCAAGGGGGCGCGTGAGCGGCTCCAGACGTCCCCTGCCATGAAGGCGCTGCTGGATCCGAAGGCGGACCCGGCGCTGGTCGAGGCCTTCCTCATCCAGTTCAACACCCTCGGCGTGTACATGACGGAGCCGGTGGACGGGTGGATCCGCCGCGCCGGTGAGGCGACGGTGAAGATGGGCCTGGAGGACGTGGGCACCAAGCTCATCGCCCACGCCAAGCATGAGGCCGGTCACCACCTGATGATGATCGAGGACTCGAAGGCCCTCGTCGCCAACTGGAACAAGCGCCGCTCTCCCAAGCTGGACGTGGAGACCCTGCTCAACCAGACCCCGACGCAGCCGATGAAGGAGTACCGGGCCATCCACGAGGACACCATCGTCGGCCCGATGCCCGCCGCGCAGGTCGCCATCGAGTACGAGATCGAGAACCTGTCGGTGGTCTTCGTGCCCGGGCTGATGGAGCAGGCGCGTCGCGTGCTCGGCGACGACATCATGGAGGCCCTGTCCTTCCTGAAGGAGCACGCGGAGATCGACGTGGGCCACACCGCCCTCAACGAGGTGATGCTGGGCAAGCTGCTGACCCAGGTGCCGGAGAAGGCGGAGATCATCGGCCAGACGGGTGCCCGCGCCCTCGACATCTACCTGAACCACATGGCCATCTGCGTCGAGCTCTCCCAGAAGATGCTGAAGTCCGCCGCGGCCTGAGCCTCCGCACCGCGTTCAGTCCCTGAAGCACCCGCCGTACCCAGGGCGCCACGGGCCTCAGTCTGCCCTCGGCGCCCTGTCCATTTCGGCCCCCTGCCCCGCCGTGAGGCCGCGGCGTGTTCCGTCCCAGCGCGAATCCGCGCGAGGCCGGAGCGCGCCGGCTCAGCCCGCCCGCCGCACCGCGCCCTGTCCGCGGCGCGCCAGCGGACGGATGCGTCCCCGGAGCGAGCCCTGGAGCTGGCCCGACTGGCCGGCGCCCGCCGTCCCGTAGACGTAGCGATCCGGGCGGAGCACCACGAGGTCCGCCGCGTGCTGCGCGAACCAGGCGCCCAGCCGGCCCTCCACGTCCACCACCCCGTCCGAGCGGCCTGCACCCGTCCGCTCCGCGGCGGACACCGACAGCCAGCGCCCGCCGAGCTCCTCCGCCAGGGCCCGGGCCTCGCGCTGCGTGTCCAGTGAGGCGCCAGGCCGGGTCAGCACCGCGAAGCCCTCTCCCAGGACGTCGTCCAGCAGGGCGGTAGTCCCGTCCGGCAGCTCCACGCGCGGCTGCGGGAAGCAGTTGCCCTCGGCGGCGCCCTTCCCCATGCGGCGACCGCGGATGAGGAAGCCCTGCGCCAGCGGCTCCACCGGCTTGACCTTGTACTGGCGGATGAACTCACCGGTGAAGGGCAGGCGGTAGAGCACCTGGATGAGGGCGTTGCGCGCCCGCGCCAGCAGCTGGCCGCCCGTCATCATCACCCGGCCCATGGCGTCCGAGCCGCGGATGATCTCCACCACGTGCGCGCGCCGCTCCTGCTCGTAGGAATCCAGCAGCGACGCGTCCGCCGCGTCCCCGAGCACCAGGGCCAGCTTCCACGACAGGTTCGCCGCGTCGCGCATGCCCGCGCACAGCCCCTGCCCCAGGAAGGGCGGCATCAGGTGCGCAGCGTCCCCGAGGAGGAAGACCCTGCCCACCTGCCACTTCTCCGTGATGCGGCTGTGGTACGAGTACACGTTGGCGGAACGGACCTTCACGGTGGCCGGGTCCACGTAGTGCGAGATGATGTTGCGCACGTACTCGGGCCGACGCGCGGCCTCCAGGTCCTGGTCCGGCGCGAGGATGACGTCGAAGCGCATCTCGTCCCGCGACGTGCGGGTGATGAAGCCCCGGCGGTTCGGACCGCAGAGATAGGCGGTGAACGCCGGCTCCGGAGAGGCGGTCGTCACGGAGATGGCGAGCGAGTGCTCCAGTGCCGTCGTGCCCTGGAGCTGCAGCCCCAGCCGCCGACGGATGGCGCTGTGCGCGCCGTCGCAGGCCAGCAGGTAGCGGGCGCGCACCGTGACGGCGTGCTCGGTCCCGCACTCCTTGACCCGTGCGGTGACGCCCTCGTCGTCCTGCACGAAGGACTCCACCTCGTGGCCTCGCCACAGGCTCACGTGGGGGAAGCGCGCCATGCCCTTGTGGAGCGCCGCCTCCATCCGCGGCTGCTGGAAGAACGCGCACGCGAAGTGGCTGTAGGGCATGTCCACCTTCGTGAAGTCCACCTCCGCCAGGGAGACCAGATCGTCGTTCAGGTACTGGAGGCGCCGGCACGGGAGGAAGCCCGGATCCAGCTCGCCCACCAGGCCCACGGACTGGAAGATGCGCTGCGTTTCGTCGTCCAGGCTGAAGGCGCGGGACTGGCCGTTGGGCTCGGTTTCACGCTCGATGACGAGGGTGCGGACGCCCTGCTGCCCCAGGAGGTTCGCCGCCATCGCACCGACAGGACCACATCCGACGATGATGACATCAACAGACTCTGGAGCCATGTCCGCCTCCTGTTACGTGTCTACGGATTTGAGCTGCCTTTGAGCCGAGCTCCCCCTTGACCTGGGAGATAGAGATACCAATACAACCTGACAACCCCTCGGTCGCCTATCTCGACGCCACTACCCTGCCGACCTGACAAGCATCGGACTCCCACACCCACCCCGCTCTGCGCAGGACGCGTTTTCCCTCGGGAGTCGACCCGGAATGCGATCTCACCGCGACATGCTGCCGCGGGCCTTCAGCTGCCTGGGCGACCCACCCCACCGCGTCGCCACCGCCTTCACTTAATTGAACGCACGGGGTGAAATTCCTTGCATGTCTGCGCTTTTTCTTCCCGCATGGGTTTGGCTTTCCCGCATGTCTGGAATCTGCGTCGCCGAAGGACACACGACGTAAGTGGATCCACGTAGCAAGACAGCCGAGACAGTTCCTTGGAGGCTTCAAGATTGCGCCACGGCGCGAAGACCTGGTGCCGTGGAGTGTGAGGTGGGACGTGAAGAGGGCGAGGACTCGTCCGCTCGCCAGGTGACAGCTCCGAGAGGCGGCACGAGGACCGTGTCGGGAACCCGGCAGTGACGCCCTGCACCAACGCGGGGCGTCGTGATTTCCACGGCTCACGGTTGTTGGATGCGGGGTGAAGTTCCTCAAGGAGTACACACAGATGGAATGGCTCGAATTCCCGCGTTGGTCCCCTGAAGTGGAGCGGCAGCTGGCGATGCAGGCCGCGCGACTTGGGGCGGCGATGAGCCGCGGAGCCCTCGCGGCTCGCAAGCCCGGCGCCAGCGCCACCGTCGCCGCGGCGTACCGGCTGAACGCGATGCTGCGCTCATACCCGCGTACCAATCCCTGGGGCCACCCCGCCTCCGAATGCTGAGCGCCTCGCGCCCCGTGGCCCGGCCCGTCCGCCGCTGACGGCGCCAGGGCGCGGCCGGCGCGAGCCCAGCACGGGAGACCGCGACGAGGCCCCTCCTCCGCCCTCATCCGAGGGACGGGAGCGCAGCCCCCGGTCTCGACCTTGACTCCAGAATCAGGCTTCCGCGTCAGCCCATGGAGCGCTGGCGGAGCACGGTGCGCTCGACCTTGCCCATGGCGTTGCGGGGCAGCGCATCCACCCAGGTGAAGCGCGCGGGCGTCTTGAAGCCCGCGAGCGACTGGCGGCACCAGGACTCCAGTTCCTCAGTGGTGGGCGTCGGCTGGCCGGCGCGAGGCGCGAGGAAGGCCACGGGTACCTCGCCCCAGCGGGCGTCGGGCAGGCCCACCACGGCGACCTCCTGCACCGCCGGGTGGTTGGCGAGCACCGCCTCCACCTCCGCGGGGTAGATGTTCTCTCCGCCGCGGACGATGAGGTCCGTGCGCCGGGAGAGCACCGTGAGGCGCCCCCGCGCGTCGAGCACGCCCAGGTCCTTCGTGCGCAGCCAGCCGTCCCGCAGCGCCTCGCGCGTGGCGTCCGGGCGTTGCCAGTAGCCGGCCATCACCGTGGGGCCGCGGACCTCGATGTCGCCTTCCTCGCCGGGGGCCTTCAGCGCGCCGTCCCCTCCGACGATGCGGACCTCCACGCCGGGGAGCGGTGGCCCCGCGGTGCGGCCGTCGGCCTCGGTGGGGCGCTCGGTGGTGACCTGGGAGCACGCCTCCGTGAGGCCGTAGGTCTGGAGCGCCAGCATCCCGGCCGCGCGGGCCCGCTTCAACAGCGGCACGGGGACCGGGCCTCCGCCAATGAGCGCCAGACGGAACGTCGGCGGCACGGGGCTATCACCTCGCGCGTCCAGGACGCGCTCCAGCGTGGTGGCGACGAGGCTGGCGTGGGAGACGCCCTCCGCGTCGATGGCCCGGTTGACCGCGTCCGCGTCGAAGCGGTCGTGCAGGACGAGGCAGCCCCCCTCGTAGGCGGTGCGGGTGAGCATGGCGAGGCCGCCCACATGGAAGAGCGGCAGCGTGCCCAGCCAGCGCGGCGCGGGGTGTGGGCCCAGGTTGGCCGCGGAGGCCTGGGTTGACGCCCGGAAGTTGCCCTCCGTCAGCACCGCGCCCTTGGGCCGGCCCGTCGTCCCGCTGGTGAAGAGGACCACGCGAGGCGAGTCCCCGGAGAGCGGTGTGCATGTGTGGGACGGCGTTCCGGTGGCAGCGACGAAGGACTCCAGGGGCCGGGCGCCGGGGAGCCGGTCCATCAGCGCGCCCAGGGCCAGCGTGAGGCGCGGGGCCACGTCCTCCACCAGCGGCGCCAGCTCCGCGCGCGTGAGGCGGGCATTGAGCGGCGCCAGCACGGCCCCCAGTCGCCCCAGGGCCCAGAACAGCCCCACGGAAGCCACGTGGTTCGTGGCGAGCACCGCCACCCGGTCTCCCGCTCCGACCCCTTCGGACTCGAGGGCCTTCACCCACGGGCCCACCTCCGCGTCCAGCGCGCTGTAGGTCCAGGTGCGGCCGGCGAAGGTGAGCGCCTCCGCGTCCGGAAACTTCTGGGCGCCTTCCCGGATGGGACAGCTCCAGGGGCCGCACCGGGAGCCAGTGAGAGTCCCCGCGTCGCCGGTCTTCGGGTCCGTCATCCCACCGCCTCGTATTTCGTGGGTCGGGCGCTCCTGTAGCCAGCACGCGGCCCGGTGGGGTCGCCGTGGCTTCGGGGTGCCGCGCCCGTCATCCCACCATGTCGGGCGTCAGGCCGAGCCCCGATGACTGCGGCAGCCGGATGTTCCCCTGCACGGGCCGGTACGGGTGCGACGCGGGCTCCTTCGTGAAGAGGCGCCCCACAGCGAGCCCCGACGCAAGCGCTCCCGAGGGCAGCGCCGCCGCCAGGTGGGTCGCCCCCGCGCGCGCCACCACCCCGTCAATCGAGCTCGTGACGTACGACTGCATTCCCAGCCGCGCCGCGCGCATCGCCACCACCAGGCATGGCAGCAGCCCGCCGAGCACCATCGGCTTCAGCACCACCGCGCCCACCGCCGGGCCTCCGCCCATCAGCGGATCCACCGCCAGCAGCGCCCGCAGCGCCTCCGGCGAGCCGAGCGACTCGTCCGCGGCCACCAGGCACGGCGCCCGTCGCTGCACGCGCCACAGCGCCGCCAGGTCCTCCGGCGGCGTGGGCTGCTCCACCAGCTCCAGCCCGTACCAGCCCAGCTTGTCCAGCGCGCGCTTCGCCTCGGGCTCGGACCAGCCGCCATTCGCGTCCAGCCGCAGCTTCACGTCCGGGCCCACCGCCTCGCGCACCGCCTTCACGCGCTGCTCGTCCTCATCCAATGAGCGGCCCGCCGCCACCTTCAGCTTCAGCGTGCCGAAGCCCTCGGCCACCGCCTTGCGCGCCTCGTCCGCCAGCGCCTCCGGCCCGTCCGCGCCCAGCAGCGCATTCACGGCAACCTCCGGACGCGCCTCCTCCGCCAGCAGCCAGCACAGGGGGACGCCCTGCCGCTGCGCAAGCAGGTCCAGCAGCGCCAGCTCCAGCGCGTGCTCCGAGGCGGGCATGGGCCCTTCGGGCGTCGTCTGTCGTGCGCGGATTCGCACGCCCTCGCCTCGCGCCACCTGGGGCGGGAAGGGAGACAGCGTGTCCTCGATGGCGCGCACCGAGTCGCCGAGGAACTGTCCCTTCAGCGCGGAGAGCCAGGCGCCCAGCGTGGCGCCGCAGTCGGCGAGTGACTCGGTGCCGAACTCCGGCAGCGGCATCGCCTCACCGAGCCCTACCCGTCCCGCCTCGTCCTCCAGTCGCACGAGGAACCCCTCGCGCGCCGTGTACGTGCCTCGGGAGGTCTTCAGGGGCTGGAGCAGCTCCAACCGCAACGGGGTGAACGACGCCTGGGCAATCCGCATGGGCTCACATCATCGCAGGTACAGCCCCAGTGCGAACAGCAGGCCGTAGAAGAGTTGCAGCCGGGCCGTCCCACCAAGCGCCGGGTTCAGCGCCGCCCCCTCCGAGGTCAGCATCAACCTCAGAGGTGGAATCGCCAGGGGAAGACTCAGGAGGGCCAGGAAGACCCAGGGGCTTGCCAGCCCCAGCGCGTACATGGCGAACGGCGTGGCGTAGGAGAGCACGAGCAGCAGCACGTACTCCGCCTTGCCCATACCGGTCCCGAAGCGCACCACCAGCGTGCGCTTGCCTGCCTTCACGTCCGTCGAGGCGTCGCGCTGGTTGTTCACCACGATGAGCGCGGTGCCAATGGCCCCCACCGGAACGGCGGCCCACCACGTCGCCGGGTCCACCGTGCCCGCCTGCACGTAGTACGTCCCCGTCACCGCCACGAGGCCGAAGAAGATGAACACGAACACATCCCCGAGCCCGTGGTAGCCCAGCGGGAAGGGACCGCCCGTGTATGCGAACCCGCACACCAGTGACGCCACGCCAATCGCGATGATGGGCCACCCGCCCACCACCACCAGGTACAGGCCCACCGCCGTCGCCAGCCCGAAGCACACCGCCGCGCCAGCCAGCACCGTGCTCGGAGCGATGAGCCCGCTCTGCGTCACCCGCTTGGGGCCGAGCCGCTCGTGCGTGTCCGCGCCCTTCTTGAAGTCGTAGTAGTCGTTGATGAAGTTGGTGCCGATCTGGATGAGCACCGCGCCCACCAGCGCCGCGAGCGCCGGCAGCGCGCGCCCCACGCCCAGGCCGAACGCGAGCGCCGTCCCCACCAACACCGGCACCAACGCCGCTGTCAGCGTCTTCGGCCGGGCCGCCATCACCCACAGCTTCACCCCAGGACGCGGCTTCACCGCCGCGGGGCCCGGTACCGGAACCGACGTGCTCACGGGCTCACCCTCCCCGGGGCCGCCACCGTCGCGGCGGGGCTGTCGAACTGCGGCGCCTCGTACCAGGGCGTCTGGAGGAAGCCCAGCACCTCACGCGCGTAGTCCTCCGGCGATTCCAGATGTGGCGCGTGGTGGCACTCCGCGAAGGCGTGACGCCACACCACCGGCAGCTCCGCGGCCATGCGGCGCGCCGTCTGGGTGAACTTCGCGTCCTTGGCCCCGGTGAGCAGCAGCGTGGGCAGCCGCTGCGCGTGCAGCTCCGGCCAGTAGTCCGGCTGGACGCCGAGGCCCAGGCACTCCAGCGCCCCGGCCAGTCCCTCCGCCGTGCAGGCCCGGCGGCGGGCTCGCAGGACTTCCTGGCGCTCGGGCGGGAGCTGACGCAGGCCCTCGAACAGGGGCAGCGCCTCCCAGCGCTCCACGAAGGCGTCCACGCCCCGGGCGCGGATGAAGGCCGCGAGTTGGGCATCCGCCTCGCGCCGCGCCGCCCGCTCCTGACGACGGTGCAGGCCCGGCGAGCCGCTCTCCATGATGAGCCGGCCGAAGCGGTCCGGCGCACGCACAGCCGCCGCCAGCGCCACCCGCGCACCCTGCGAGTAGCCCAGCAGGTCCACCGGCCCCAGCTCCAGCCGGTCCACCAGCGCCACCAGCGCGTCCACCGTCTCCAGGAAGCCCTCGCGCCCCTTCTTCTCCGGCAGCGGCGTGGCGCCATGACCGGGCAGGTCCACCGCGATGGCCTTCACCGTCTTCCCCAGCCAGGGGCGCAGGTCATCGAAGGAGTTGCGGCTCCCGGTGAAGCCGTGCAGCAGCACGAGGGGCCGGGGGCCTTCGCCCCACTGCTCGTATGCCAGCGTCACGCCCATGGTCCTTCTCCCAGTGCGGCAGCCATCCGCGCGAACAACTGCCGGTGCTCGTCGACGTTGGAGGCCCGGTCGACCCGCGCCTCCACCAGATGCAGTCCCCCCTCCAGGCCCTCGCGCACCGCCGCCCGGAGCGCCGTGGGCGTCTCGGGCCGGTGCAGGCGCGCGCCACCGAGCGCCGCCGCGTGGGCGAGGTCCACCCCGTGCGGAGTGCCGAAGAGGGACTCGAAGTCGTCCGGCCGCGCCGCCTGGGCGATGGGCAGGAACGAGAAGATGCCGCCGCCGTCGTTGTTCACCACCACCACGGTGAGCGACAGGCGGGCGCGCGACGCGGTGACGAAGGCGCCCACGTCGTGCAGCAGGGCCAGGTCCCCCGTGAGCAGCACCGCCGGCCGCCCCGCCGCCGCGGCCATGCCGAGGGCGCTGGAGATGATTCCGTCGATGCCGTTGGCCCCGCGGTTCGCCAGCACCCGCAGCGGCACCGGTCCCGCGGGGGCGAAGGCGTCCACGTCGCGGATGGGCATGCTGCTGGAGACGAAGAGCGGCACTCCCGCCGGCAGCGCCGCCACCACCTCGCGGGCGATGCGCGGCTCGTTCAGCACCTCGGGACGCTCCGCGAAGGCGGACTCCAACTCGGCGCGCGCCAGCCGCTCCGCGCCCAGGAAGCTGCGCGCCCACGGCCCCGCTCCACGCGACAGGCCCCGCGCCAGCGCCTCGCACGCAGCCACCGCCGAGCCCTCCACCACCAGCCCCGCGCGGTGCGCCGGGTCGAACAGCGCGCCCCCGTCGCTGAAGAGGACGATGTCCGCGCCGGACGCATCCATCCACTGCTGCGGCACCCTGGGCGTCAGCCCGCCGCCGAAGCGCAGCACCAGTTCGGGCCGGTGCGCCTTCGCGAAGGGCGCGTGGCGCAGCAGCGCGTCGTAGTGCGACACCGTGAGCGGGCCACCGCCATAGCGGGCCTGCGACGTGGCCTCGGCCAGCACCGGGTAGCCCGTCGCCCGCGACAGCGCGCTGATGGCCTCCGAGAACCCGTCCGCCTCGTCGCGCGGGCCACAGACGATGACTCCGCGCTCGGTGGCGGAGATGCGCTTGCGCACGTCCTCCAGCACGGCCGCGTCCGGAGCGGGTGTGGGCGGAACGATTCGCGTGAGCGGAGCCCCAGGCCGGCCCGACTTCGCCAGCGCGGACAGGCGCTCCTCTCCGAAGGGCTCGGCCACGGGGGCCAGCGGCTCGCGGAAGGGCACGTTGAGCTGCACGGCCCCGCGCGGCGCGCGCATCGCGGTGGCCACGGCGCGAGCAGCGGTGGCGCGCAGGTGGCCCAGCGCCACGTCACTCGCCTCGGGCTGGCCCAGGTCCGCGAAGAGGCGCGCGTGCTCACCGTAGAAGCGTGCCTGCGACACCGTCTGCGGCGCACCCCACCCCTGCAACTCCAGCGGCCGGTCCGCCGTCAGCACCACCAGCGGCACATGGGCCAGCGCCGCCTCGATGACCGCCGGGTAGAAGTGCGCGCCCGCCGTGCCACTCGTGGCCACCACCACCACCGGGGCCCGCGACTGCTTCGCGAGGCCCAGGGCGAAGAAGCCCGCGCTCCGCTCGTCGATGACGGACCAGGTGCGCAATCCCTCCGCGCGGGCACAGGCCAGCGCGAGCGGCGACGAGCGAGAGCCCGGGCATACCACCGCGTGCCGCACGCCTCCGCGCGTCAGCTCCTCCATCAGCGCGCGTGCCCACAGCACGTTGAGGTTAGCGTCTGACGACATCCCCGCCTCCCAGCGCCCGCAACATGGCCAGACTCTTCATCTCCGTCTCCCGCCACTCGGCCTCGGGGGTGGAGCCAGCAACCAGCCCCACGCCCACGAACAGCCGCGCCTTCGCTCCCCGCACCAGCGCCGAGCGCAGCGCCACCATCAGGTGTGCGCGCTTCGGTCCCACCCAGCCCACCGGCCCCGCGTACCAGCCCCGGTCCAACCCCTCGTGCTCCAGCAGGAACGCCAGCGCGCGCTCTCGCGGGAAGCCGCCCACCGCCGGCGTGGGGTGCAGCGCCGCCACCACCTGCGCCGCCGTGACGCCCTGGCGCAACTCCGCGCGGATGCCCGTGCGCAGGTGCACCACGTTCTTCAGCGTCAGCAGCGCGGGCTCCGCGTCCGACGTCACCTGCTCCGACAGCGGGCGCAGCGTCGCGAGGATGTAGCGCACCACCGAGTCATGCTCGCGCAGGTCCTTGTCGTGCCCCCGCAGCCCCTCGGCCTGCCCCGGCGCCGCCGTGCCCGCGAGCGCGTCCGTCTCCAGCACGCGCCCCTCCACCCGGCACAGCGTCTCCGGCGTGGCGCCCAGGAAGCACGTCCCGTCCGGCGCGCGGAAGAGGAAGGTGGCGCAGCGCGGGTTCTGCTCACGCAGCCGCGACAGCACGTCCACCACGTCGAAGGGCGCCGTCCCGTCCGCGTCCAGCGAGCGCGCCAGCACCACCTTCTGGAGGTGACCCGACGCAATCGCCTCCAGCGCGCGGTTCACCCGCGCCTCGAAGGCGGAGCGCGAGGAGGTCAGCTCCAGCGACGCCTGCGCGCCACGCGGGTGCCGGTACGTGTCCGGGAAGCACGCGCGCACACGCTCCAGCCGCGAGCGCACCGCGTCCTCGCCACCCCGGCCCTCCTGCGCGAAGGCCGCCACCCGCAGGCCAGCGTCCGTGCGCCACACCAGCACCTCCGGCAGTGTCCAGCGCGCCACACCATGTGAGTCCCACGCCGCATCCGGCACACCTGTGGAGCCAAAGCGCATGCCGCCGAACCAGGGGCCCGGCATCGACTCGGGCTCCTCGCCCATCCAGCGCAGGGACAGGGCGCCCAGGGACGCCAGCGCCGCCGGGGCCTGCGACGCGTCCCCCGCCTCCACCACCGCGGCCTCGCCCCACCCCGCCGCCGCCTCCCGCGCCAGCGGCCGCTCCCAGTACACCGAAGGAACGCCCAGCACGTCCGCTCCCGCCAGCGGATCCCCCACCGCCAGGGGCATCATTCCGGCCACCCAGCGCTGGCCCTCAACGGGATTGAGCGTCTTCATCAGCGGTCCTCATCGATGATTGCCTCGCAATCACCTTCGGTTGTCTTCTAAGCCATCTCGGCTATACATGCACCAAGGAGTTCAAAACCTCTTGAACTCCATGAATCGGAGGGTCCGTGGGAGGCGAGCGGCCAGACGTACCCGCACCGGCGGTGTCGGCGCGGGACACAGGCGCGAGGAAGGTGCTCCGTGCCGCACGGCCCGAGGGCACGCGAGTCCGCGTGGGCTCCGTCGAGTTCGGCGGCCCGGGCTTCGTCGTCATGGCGGGGCCGTGCGCGGTGGAGGGCGTGGAGCAGGTGGACCGCGCCGCCGCCGCGGTGGCCGCAGCCGGGGCCCATGTGTTGCGGGGCGGCGTATTCAAGCCTCGCACCAGCCCCTACGCCTTCCAGGGCATGGGAGAGCCGGGCCTGCACGTGCTGGCCGAGGCCGGGCGCCGCCACGGGCTGCCCATCATCAGTGAGGTGATGGAGCGCGAGCAGCTGCCGCTCATGGAGGAGTCCGCCGACATCCTCCAGGTGGGCGCGCGGAACATGCAGAACTACTCGCTGCTACGAGCTTTGGGAAAGTCGCGCCGGCCGGTGCTGCTCAAGCGGGGACTTTCCGCGACGCTCCAGGAGTGGCTGCTGGCGGCGGAGTACATCCTCGACGGTGGCAACGAGCAGGTGATGCTGTGTGAGCGCGGCATCCGCACCTTCGAGACGGAGCTGCGCAACACGCTGGACCTGGCGGCGGTGGCGTGGGCGAAGCAGCGCTCGCACCTGCCCGTCATCGTCGACCCGTCGCATGCGACGGGCGACCCGGAGCTCATCCTCCCCATGTCGCTGGCGGCCGCTGCCGCCGGGGCGGACGGATTATTGATTGAAGTCCACCCCCGGCCGGAGCAAGCAATGTGCGACGGCCACCAGGCCCTGACTCCCGAGCGCTTCCAGACTTTGATGCGCCGGCTGCCAGCCGTGCTAGGAGCGGTGGACCGACACCTTTGGAGGCCGGACAGTCCGGCCCAGGTCGCGAGGGCGCGATGAGCAGCGAAGTCCGTCAGATGTTCTCTTCCATCGCTCCGCGGTACGACGTGACGAACGAGGTCCTCTCGTTCGGCGTCCACCGCCTGTGGCGTCGGACCGCCGTGCGGCTCAGTGGTGCGAAGGAGGGCAGCAGCGTCCTCGACTGCGCCACCGGCACGGGCGACCTGGCCATGGTCTTCAAGCGCAAGGTGGGCGGCGCCGGCCGCGTCGTCGGCACCGACTTCTGCCCGGAGATGCTGGAGAGCGCTCCCGCCAAGGCGGCGAAGGCCGGCCTCCAGGTGGAGTTCCAGGTGGCGGACGCGCTCGCCCTGCCCTTCGCGGACAACTCCTTCGACGTGGCCTCCATCGCCTTCGGCATCCGCAACGTGGATGACCCGGTGAAGTGCCTGAAGGAGATGGCCCGCGTGGTGCGCCCCGGCGGCCGCGTGGTGGTGCTGGAGTTCGGCCAGCCCAACGGCGCGTTCGGCGCGCTGTTCCGCTTCTACAGCAAGAGCATCATGCCCGCCATCGGCGGCCTGCTCACCGGCAACCGCGCCGCGTACGAGTACCTGCCCCGCACCTCCGCGGCCTTCCCCTCCGGGGACAAGTTCGTGGAGCTGATGGAGCAGTCCGGCGCGTACTCGGAGCGGGCCGCCCACCCGCTGACGTTCGGCACCGCCTACGTCTATGTCGGCACCGTCCGCTGAAGAGCGCCAACGCCTCGTAGAACAGGTCCTCACCTGCGTTGATCCCCGGCTCTCGCCGGGGCTTCGCGAGGCACTCGCCCGTCCCGGGCCGGGCCTGCTCCCGACGCCCGGGCAGACGGTGGCGATTGCCGGCCACCGCAGCGCGGGCAAGACGCGCCTGCTGCCGCTGGTGGGCGCGCTGCTTGGCAGGACCGGGCTGGACCTGGACGCCCACCTGGAGCGCACCCATGGCCGCCCGCTCCGCACCTGGGTGGCCGAGGCCCCGGCGGAGTTCCGCGCCGCCGAGCGCCGCGCCCTGCTGGATTTGCCGCCCGGAGGGCTGGTGTCCCTGGGCGGCGGCTTCCTCTCCCACCATGCGGACGCACTGACGGGCGTGTTCACCCTGCTCGTCCCCATCAGCTTCGACAGCTACCGCGAGCGCCTGCTCAGGGACCGGACGCGCCCGCGCCTGCGTCCCGAGCTCTCGCTCGAAGAGGAGCTGTCCTCCGTGTTCCATGAGCGCGAGGCCCTCCACGCCCGCGTCCCCACCGTGGCCCTGGTGGAGTTCCTCCGGGGCTGCCTCACCACCGAGGTCCTCCCGTGACGCCCGCCCGTCGCGTCGTCACCCTTCCCCCCACCGTGTCCGGCCCCGACGCTCCGCGCTTCGCGCGCGAGTGCCAGCTTCGGGGCGCGAGCGTGCTGGAAATCCGCACGGACCTGCATGCGCCCGACGCAGTCGACGCCGACGCGCTCGCGGCCGTGCTCCCACTGCTCGTCTCCGAGCGGGGCAAGCCCCTCCCGGCCGCCTGGGTGGCCGCCGCGTGGCGCGTGGACCGTGACTTGAAGGACACGAAGGGGCGCGAGGGCGCCCTGGACGCGCCCTCCGGGAAGCTGCTCGCGTCGCACCATGCGGAGCGCCAGCTCTCCACCGTCGAGGCCCTCCGACTGTGGGAGCGCGAGCTGCCCCCGGATGCACTGGTGAAGCACGTGGAGCCCATGCACGGGCCGGAGCACCTGGTGACGCTGCTGGAGACCCAGCGCCTGCTGACGGAGCGCTTAGGCGTGACGCGCGTCACGGTGCTGGGCATGGGCCCGTTCGCGCTGCCGGCGCGGGCGGTGCTGGCGCGCAACAACGTGCTCGACTACGTGGCGGCGGGAGGCTCCTGGGCCGCGGCGCCCGGGCAGCGCCTGCTGGACGACGTCGTCCGGGAGACGCGCGGGGCCGACAGCCTGGCGCTGGCGCCGCCGCTGCGGCTCGGAATCCTCGGCACGTCCATCGTCCACTCGCGCTCGCCGCGCATCCACCGGCAGCCGTTCGACCGCATCGACATCCCCGAGGACGGGCCCGTCGAGACGCTGGTGGACTCGCTGCTGCCGCACTACGCCGGCTTCGCCGTCACCAGCCCCTTCAAGCTCCGCCTCGCGCGGCACACGCGCTCGCCGCTGGAGGCCATCAACACGCTGGTGCGCCGGGGCAACCGCTGGGAGTCCTTCAACACCGACACGTACGGCGCCCTCACGGTGTTGGACAGGCTCAACGCCATGGACGCCTTCGTGCTGGGCGACGGCGGCGCCACCGCGGCCATGCGGGCCGTGGCGGGCGAGATTGGCTGCAACCTGCGCATCCTCCGCCGGGCCGACATCCAGGCGCCCCTCAAGGGGGCAGGCATCTGGACGTGGCCGGACCGGGTGCCCGCGCCGGAGTCCCTGCGTTTCGAGCGAGCGCGCGTCGCGGTGATCGCCTACGGTGCTCCGGGCCGGCGTATCGCCACGGAGATTTCGCGCCGTGGAGGTACTCCGGTCCTGCTGGGCGCGGCATGGTTCATCGCGCAGGCCCGGCGGCAGCGCCAGCTCTGGGAGTCCGCGACATGAACACCTTCGGCACACTCTTCCGCTTGACGACCTTTGGCGAGAGCCACGGGCCCGCGCTCGGCTCCATCATCGATGGCTGCCCCGCCGGCGTTCCCCTCACCCGCGAGCAGATCCAGGTGGCCCTGGACCGGCGCCGCCCGGGCCAGTCCGCCCTCGTCACCGCCCGCAGCGAGCCCGACCAGGTGGAGATCCTGTCCGGCGTCTTCGAGGACAAGACGCTGGGCACGCCCATCGCCGCCATCGTCCGGAACACCAACCAGCGCTCGGGCGACTACGAGAAGCTGAAGGCGGAGGACCGCCCCGGCCACGCGGACGCCGTGTGGCGCGAGCGCTTCAAGCACCGCGACCACCGGGGCGGAGGCCGCACCAGCGGGCGCGAGACGCTCTGCCGCGTCATCGGCGGCGCCATCGCCGAGGCGTACCTCGCCCGGGACCTCCCCGCCATCCGCACCGTCGCGTACGTGTCGCAGGTGGGCGAGCTCGTGGCCGCGGTGCCCGCGCCCGGCCTGACGCGCGAGCAGGTGGACACCCACGCCACCCGCTGCCCGGACCTCGCCGTGCGCGACGAGATGTCCCGCCGCATCCTCGCCGCCAAGGAGGCCGGGGACAGCCTGGGCGGCTCCATCGACGTGCGCGTGGAGGGCCTGCCCGTCGGCCTGGGCGAGCCCATCTTCGGGAAGATCAAGGCGCTCATCGCCCAGGCGCTCGGCAGCATCGGCGCGGTGACGGGTGTCGTCTGGGGGCCGCCGGACCTGCTCGAGCGCATCGGCCAGCCCGGCACCGTCTTCCACTCGGTGAAGGACGCCTACGGCGGCATCCAGGGGGGCCTGGCCAACGGGGAGCCCATGCAGGTGCGCGCCTTCTTCAAGCCGCCCGCCACGCTGATGGACCACGCCAAGGGCGGGCGCCATGACCCGTGCATCATGCCCCGCGCCGTCCCCGTGCTGGAGGCGATGGTGTCCATGGTCATCGCCGACCTCGTCCTGCAGCTGAACGCCCGGCCCCACACCCTATGACGACCGCCTTCCTTCCTCCCGGGGCCTACCGTCCGCCCGTCGACCGCTGGGGCACCTTCGCCCGTCTCGCCGCAAGCCTCCCCGAGGGCAGCGTGGCCGTCGTCGACCGCACCGTGGCGAAGCTGCACCCCACGCTCCTTCCCACGCTGGAGGCCCGGCGCCCGCGCGCCATCGTCCAGCTCACCGGCGGCGAGAGCGCGAAGTCCTTCACCGCCCTGGAGAAGGTGCTCGCGGGGGGCCTGTCCCTGCCGCGCTCCGGCACCCTGCTCGCCGTGGGGGGCGGCACCGTGGGCGACGTGTCCACCGTGGCCGCGCACCTGCTCAAGCGCGGCGTGCGGCTGGTGCAGGTACCCACCACGCTGCTGGCGGCGGTGGACAGCAGCCTCGGCGGCAAGGGCGCGGTGGACCTCACCGTGCGCGGCCGCGTGGTGAAGAATCCCGCCGGCGTCTTCCACTACGCCGAGGAGGGCTGGCTCTGCCCGGAGTTCTTCACCACCCTGTCCGAGACGCAGGTGCGCGAGGGCTCGCTCGAGGCGTGGAAGATGGTCATCAGCCTCGATGCCTCCCTCTTCCGCCGCTACGTCCGCACGCCGCCCGCGCTGACGAAGCTGGTGAAGGACGCCCGCAGACTCAAGGAGAGCGTCTGCTCGCAGGACCCGTACGAGCACCAGGGCCTGCGCCGCGTGCTCAACTTCGGCCACACCTTCGGCCACGTGCTGGAGAGCGTGTCCCACTTCAAGCTGTCGCACGGTGACGGCGTGGGGCTGGGCATGCTGCTGGCCCTGGACGTGGGCCGGCTCCTGGGCGTGACGCCCGGGGACGTGGCCGCCCGGGCCGAGGAAGCCCTCGCCAACGGCCCCGGAGTGCCAGGCCGCGAGCGGGCCGCCGCCCTGCTCCGCCGCGCCCCGCTGAAGGACATCGTGACGCTGCTCGGCGCCGACAAGAAGGCGGGCAGCGCCGGCGAGCTGCGCATGGTGCTGCTCAGCGCCATCGGCACCACCGAGGTGCACGACGTGGCCGAGCACACCTGGCGTGAGCTGTGGCCCGCCTGGACGAAAGGTGTCCGCCCATGAGCTCGACGAGTGACTCCCGCATCCTCGTGAATCCGGCCGGCCTGCGCGCCGCGCCCCTCAACCCGCCCGTGTCCAAGTCGGACGCGCAGCGGGCCCTGGTGCTGGGCCACCTCACCGGCGCCTGGCCCCTGCCTTCCGTGCAGGCCGAGCCCGACGAGGACCTCCCCGCGGACGTCCGCGTGCTGCGCCGGGGCGTGGAGGCCCTGCGCCAGCGGTGGGAGCCTCAGGGCACCGTGCGCGACGTGGACTGCGCCGACGGTGGCGCGCCCTTCCGCATCCTCGTCACCCAGGCCGCGGTGACGCCCGGCGCGCACGTGCGCTTCACGGGCACGCCGCGCCTGGGGGAGCGCCCCCACGGGCCGCTGTTCACCTCCGTGCGCGCGGCGCTCGGGACGGCCGGCCTCACGCTCACGGAAGGCACGCCCTGGCCGGTGGAGCTGAAGGCGCCCCGAGACACCTCCGCCGTGGCCCCGGTGTTCCGGGTGCCGGGCGCGCAGAGCAGCCAGTACGCCTCCAGCCTGCTGCTGGGCTGCGCCGCGCTCTTCCTGCGCGAGCGCCGCGCGTGGAGCGTGGAAATCGAAGGCGCCCTGACGAGCGCCGGCTACCTGGAGCTCACCGTCACCTGGCTGAAGCGCTTCGGCTTCGACATCCAGGAGTCCTCTTCCCGCTACACGGTGGCCGGCTACACCGCGCCCCCGAGCGTCCCCTCGCTGCCGGGCGACTGGTCCTCGCTGGGCTACCTGCTGCTCATCTCCTGGAAGGCGGGCGGCACCGTGGAGCGGGCGGACACGGGCAGCGCGCACCCGGACGACGCCATCGTCCGGCTCATCGAGCAGGTGGGCCTCCGGGCCGTGCCCGCCGGGGGCCAGCACACGCTGAAGGTCGAAGGACGCCTGTCCGGTGGGCTGCGGGCCTCCGGCAAGGAGTGCCCGGACCTGCTGCCCACGCTGGCGGCCCTGGCGTGTGTGCTGCCGGCCCCCTCCACCCTCACGGACGTGGAAATCCTCCGGGTGAAGGAGAGCGACCGCCTGGAAGGCATCCGCACCCTCGTGGCGGCCTATGGCGGCACCACGAAGCTCCAGGGTGAGTCGCTGGAAATCCACCCCCCGTCCTCGCCCCCGGCGCGCTTCGAGATGGACAGCCGGGGTGACCACCGCCTGGCGATGACGGCTGCCACACTGTGCGTGCTATCCGGTACGCCCCTCCTCCTCACCGGCCCCGAGTGCGTGGAGAAGAGTTTTCCCGGCTTCTGGCGCCAGCTTTCACGCACCGGCGCTCTTATTTCCCGAGAGCCATAGGGGCATCAGTGTCCGCCCATCGGACTTATCGTTCTTTTTTGTTGAAAGCACTCTGCGGCCTGTGAAATCTCCGCCCCATGGCCAAGGACACGCTGACGATCACCGACAATCGGACCGGGAAGACGTACGAGGTCCCGATCGAGAACGGCTGTATTCGCACCAACGCTCTCCGCCAGATCAAAGCCAGTGACGAAGACTTCGGGCTGATGGGCTACGACCCGGCGTTCCTCAACACGGCCAACTGCAAGAGCGCCATCACCTTCATCGACGGTGACAAGGGCATCCTCGAGTACCGTGGCTACCCCATCGAGCAGCTCGCGGAGAAGTCCAGCTTCCTGGAGGTCGCGTACCTCCTGCTGAACGGGGAGCTGCCCACGCCGAAGGAGCTGGAGCAGTTCATCCACCTCGTCACGCACCACACCTACGTGCACGAGAACGTGAAGTCCTTCATGGACGGGTTCCGCTACGACGCGCACCCCATGTCCATGCTGGGCTCCACCGTCGCCGCGCTCTCCGGCTTCTACCCGGACGCGAAGAACATCAAGGATGAGCGCAGCCGCCGCATCCAGATCACGCGCCTCATCGCGAAGATGCCCACCATCGCCGCGTTCTCCTACCGGCACAGCATGGGCCTGCCGTACATCTACCCGGACAACGACCTGTCCTACGTCGCCAACTTCCTGGCGATGATCAAGCGCATCGGCACCACCACCTACAAGGTGCACCCGGTGCTGGAGCGCGCGCTCGACGTGCTCTTCATCCTCCACGCGGACCACGAGCAGAACTGCTCCACCACGTCCGTGCGCACCGTGGGCTCCTCCGAAGTGGACCCGTACTCCGCCGTCACGGCGGGCATCGGCGCCCTCTACGGCCCGCTCCACGGCGGCGCCAACGAGGCGGTGCTCCGCATGCTCCGGGAGATCGGCCACATCTCCAAGATCCCGGACTTCATCAAGTCGGTGAAGAGCGGCGAGGGCGAGAAGAAGCTGATGGGCTTCGGCCACCGCGTCTACAAGTCCTACGACCCGCGCGCCAAGGTCATCAAGCGCGTGGCGGACGAGGTCTTCGAGGTGACGGGCAAGAACCCGCTGCTCGACATCGCCCTGGAGCTGGAGCGCATCGCCCTCCAGGACGAGTACTTCGTGAAGCGGAAGCTGTACCCCAACGTCGACTTCTACTCGGGCCTCATCTACGAGGCGATGGGCTTCCAGGTGGAGATGTTCCCGGTGCTCTTCGCCATCCCCCGCACGGTGGGCTGGTGCGCGCAGTGGGAGGAGATGGTGATGGACTCGGAGCAGAAGATTGCCCGTCCCCGTCAGGTGTACACCGGCTCCAAGCGCCGCGACTACATCGCCATGGACAAGCGCGCCGCGAAGTAGTCGGCGCCACCCAGGCCCGCGCGGTAGCACGGGCCTGAAGTGAAAAGGGGCGAGGAACCGCGAGGTTCCCCGCCCCTTCGCTTTTCCAGAGGGCCCCCGCGCCTCAGCCCGTGTGGGCCTTGTCGGCGCCGTGCTTCGTCTCGGCGTAGAGCGTCTCGATGAGGGCGGAGTACTTCTCCTCCACCACCTTGCGGCGCACGCTCAGCTTGGGCGTCAGCTCGCCGCCGTCGATGGAGAACTCCTTCCCCACCACGGCGAAGCGCTTGATGGTCTCGAAGCGGGCCAGCTTCGGGTTGACGTCGCGCTCCACCGCCTCCTGGAGGAACTGCTGCAGGCGCGAGTCCTCGGCCAGCAGCATCAGGTCCTCGGGCCAGCCCTTCTGCTTCGCCAGGGCGCGGGCCTTCTCCCCCTCCAGCACCAGCAGGGCCACCAGGTAGTTGCGCCGCTCGCCCACCACCAGCGCGTTGCCCACGCCCGGCAGCATCTTCAGCAGCTCCTCGATGTTGCTTGGGGCCGTCTTCTTCCCGCCGGAGGTGACGATGATCTCCTTCTTGCGGCCGGTGATGTGGACGAAGCCCTCCGCGTCCAGCTGGCCCACGTCACCGGTGTGCAGCCACCCGTCCTCCAGCAGCTCCGCGGTGGCCTCCGGGTTCTTGTAGTAGCCCATGCAGACGTTGCCGCCGCGCACGAGGATTTCCCCGTCCTCGGCGATGCGGATCTCCACGCCCAGCATGGCGCGCCCCACCGTGCCCAGCCGCGTGGCGTCCTCGGTGTTCACCGTGCCCGGGCCCGTCACCTCCGTCATGCCCCACACCTCGTGGATGACCATGTCGATGGAGGCGAAGAAGTCCAGCACGTCCCGGCCGATGGGCGCCGCCGCGGTGGCGAAGAACTCCACCCGGTCCATGCCGATGCGCGCCCGCAGCGGGGCGAAGACGAGCCGCTGCGCCAGGCGGAACTTCGCCTCCAGGAACACGGAGACGCGCTCGTGGCGCATGACGCGGGTGTGGCGCTCCATGGCCACGCCGCGGGCCCAGTCCACCAGTCGCCGCTTCATGGGCGGCTGCGAGTTGAGCCCCGACTCCGCCTTGACCTTGAACTTCTCCCACACGCGGGGCACGCCGAAGAAGAAGGTGGGCCGCACCGCCTTCAGGCTGTCCGGCATCGTGTCCACCGACTGGGCGAAGTACACCTGGATGCCCATCAGCAGCGGACAGTGCAGGGAGATGATCTGCTCGGCGATGTGGGACAACGGCAGGTAGGAGATGAGCGAGGGCGGGTTGTTCTGCCCGAACTCCACCGAGTCCTTCAGCTGCTTCGCCGTCCACGTCAGGTTGTAGTGGCTCAGCATCACCCCCTTGGGGTGGCCGGTGGTGCCCGAGGTGTAGATGAGGGTGCCCATCGCCTCCGGCTTGAGCGCGTTGACACTGTCCCAGTACGGCCCCTCGTCCACCCCGGTACCCCGCGCCATGACGTCCGCGTACGTCAGCACACCCTCGGGCAGCGTGGCCGGCGGGTCGATGACGACGAGGTGGCGCAGCCCGGGCAGCCGCTGGCGCAGGGCCAGGCCGGTGCGCAGGTGCTTCTCGTTCTCCACCACCAGGACGGTGGCCTCACAGTGCCCGAGGATGTACTCGAGCTGCTCCAGGGAGCTGGTGGTGTAGAGCCCCACCGGCACGCCGCCCATGGCGATGGTGGCCAGGTCCGCCACGTGCCACTCCTCGCGGTTGAAGCCGAGGATGCCCACCGGCTGCCCCGCCCCGAACCCCAGGGCGCGCAGGCCCAGGGCGAAGCGGCGCACCCGCTGCGCGTACTCGGCCCAGGAGGTGGGCACATAGGCGCCCTCTTGGAGCGTCCAGAGGGCGGGCTGCTGATCCAGCTGGGTGGCCCGGTCATGGAGTGCGTGAATGACGGTCTTCGGAAGTTCCATGGAGGGAAGCTAACGGAAGCCCACCCGCCGCCGCCAGCAGCCTCACGCGTCTCCGACGTTGACAGCTGGTTGGAGGGCTTTGTATGCCGCGCCCGACCATGAGCATCGACTTCACCTGCCAGAAGTGCGAGGCGAGCTTCGAGCTGGACGCCCAGGATCTCATCGAGGGGACGGAGAAGATCGTCTGCCCTCACTGCGACGCGAAGGCGCCCACCAACTTGACGGAGGACTTCGTGGCGGCGCTCACGGAGATGCGGGCGCAGATCGCCGCGCTCGACAAGAAGTTCGCCGTGTCCATGACGCTCGAGTCCGTGGACGTGGAGGACACGCTCGACGACGAGGAGGACGACGAGGACGAGGAGGAGTCGGAGGAGGACGACGACCTCGACGAGGATGAGGACGAGGACGTCGACGACGACGAGGACTACGACGACGACGACGGTGAGGACGAAACCCGCTGAAGCCCGCCTGCCTGCCCTCCTACCCGGGGGGCATGGCCGTCTCACCGGGAGGGGCGTGCCCGGAGCGGCGCCCTCCCGGGGGGGTACCGGGTGCGTAGCTTAAGGGTGTGAAAACGCCCAACCGCGCCACCCTCTTCGTAGCCCCCCTCTCCGCAGTGGTCCTGGCGCTGGGAGGGTTGCTGCTCCTGCCTGCCTTCAGCTCGGCAGGTGCCGTGGCCGCGGCGGTACCCGCGGCGAGTTCTCAGCCCTGCATCACCGACGATGGGGACGACCCCAAGGCCTGCGCCGAGCTCGTGGAGCTGGAGGTGCAGGACGTGGTGCCGCTGGTGGAGGCGCAGACGCACGCCGTCGTGCTGACGACGAAGGACCGCGACATCGTCCTGCCCGTCTTCGTGGACGAGGCCTCGGCGGTCTCCATCGCCTTCCGGCTGGCCGAACGCAGCCCGCCCCAGCCGCTCGCCCAGGACCTGCTGGACGACGTGGTGAAGGAGCTCGGTGGCAAAGTCACCGAGGTCCGCATCGATGACCTCCGCGACAACGTCTACTCCGGCCGCGTCTTCCTGGAGCAGGGCAAGCGCAAGATGACCCTGGACGCGCGCCCCTCGGACTCCATCGCCATGGCCCTCACCAGCCACGCCCGCATCCGCGTCACCCGCAAGGTGCTGACGCTGGCCGGCATCAGCCGCGACGAAATCGAGGGCATGCAGGGCGGCCCCGGCGTGGGTGGCAGCGGTGGCATGGACACGGAGGAGGGCGTGCCCCTGCCCCTGCCCGGCATGCCTGGCGCGCCCTCGCAGGGCCAGCCGCCGCCGCTCGACATGGACCTGGACTCGCTGCCGCCGGGCCACCCGCCCGTCACGCCCCAGGGAACGGGCAAGCAGATCGAGCTCTAGGCCGCCGGCCCCGGCTACCGGGCGCGAGGACAGGTGAAGATGCAAGAAAGCCCGGCCCCCCCTCCCAGGGAAGCCGGGCTTTCTTTCTCTCTGACGTCGAGAGCACAAAAGAAGACGCGAGGGCCCGCCGGTGTGGCGGGCGCCTCGCGTCGAGGCGGAAGGATTGTCCCGTGAGCGAGAGACTGTCAAGCCGCCCTCCCGGACGCCTAGGATGCCCGCGCATATGCGCAAGGCGAAGATCATCTGCACCCTCGGGCCCGCGTCGGACACACCGGAAGTCATCGAGGGCCTCATCCGCGCCGGCATGAACGTGGCGCGGCTGAACTTCTCCCACGGTACGCACGAGGAGCACCGCCAGCGGGTGGCCATCATCCGCAAGGTGGCGAAGCGCCTGGGCACGCCGGTGGCCATCCTCCAGGACGTCCAGGGGCCGAAGATCCGCCTGGGTAGGTTCGACGGCGGGCAGCTCACCGTGAAGCCCGGTCAGACGGTGACGGTGACGACGCGCGCGGTGCTGGGCCAGGGCTCGGTCATCCCCACGCCCATCAAGTCGCTGGTGAAGGACGTGGTGCGCGGGGACGACATCCTCCTGGACGACGGCCGGGTGCGGCTGCGGGTGATGAAGGTGCAGGGGCCGGATGTCACCTGCCGCGTGGAGGTCGGCGGGCTGCTGAAGGACAAGAAGGGGCTGAACCTGCCGGGCTCGCCCATGTCCGTGCCCACGATTACCCGCAAGGACATCGACGACCTGGCCTTCGGGCAGGAGGTCGGCGTGGACTACGTGGCGCTGTCCTTCGTGCGCTCCGCGGCCGACATCCACAAGGCGCGCGAGCTGGTGAAGAAGAACAAGACGCCCCTCATCGCGAAGATTGAAAAGCCCCAGGCCGTGGACGCGCTGGAGTCCATCGCCGAGGCGGCGGACGGCATCATGGTGGCGCGCGGCGACCTGGGGGTGGAGATGCCGCTCGAGCAGCTCCCCGCCATCCAGAAGCGCATGGTGCGCGAGGTGAACCGCCGGGGCGGCCTGGTCATCGTCGCCACGGAGATGCTGGAGAGCATGGTGAGCAACCCGCGCCCCACCCGCGCCGAGGTGTCGGACGTGGCCAACGCCATCCTCGACGGGGCGGACGCGGTGATGCTGTCAGGCGAGACGGCGGCGGGGCGCTACCCCATCGAGGCCGCGGCCACCATGGCGCGCATCGTCGAGGAGACGGAGCGGGGCGTGGTGCGGCACCAGCACCACTCGCCCTTCGAGCGCTCGGAGGACATGGGGACGGGCGTGGCGGCGGCGGCGGTGGCGGCGGCCACGCAGCTCAACGTCGACACGATTGTGGCCTACACGGAGAGCGGGCACACCGCGCGCCTCATCTCCGAGTTCCGGCCCAACGCGCGCATCATCGCCCTCACGCCGAGCGCGGACACGGTGAACCGGATGGCGCTCTACTGGGGCGTGACGGGGCACCAGGTGGGCCGGGTGACGTCCACGGACGGCATGCTCAAGCAGGTGCGCAAGCTGTGCCGCGATGAGGGCCTCTGCAAGACAGGCACGCTCGTGGTGGTGGTGGCCGGCGTCCCGCTCAACGTGCCTGGCAACACCAACCTCATGAGCATCCACCGGGTCTGAGCGGCGGGCGCCCTGCCCTTCCCCGGGCCCGCGAGTCGACGCGGGCCGGGGCAGGGAGACTCAGAGCACCTTCTGCTCGAAGTCGTAGATCTTCTCCACGGGGAGCTGGCGGTAGCGCTCCACGTTGAGGGCGCGGCGGGCACACTCCCAGACGAGCTCGTTGGGGGTGCGTGCCGGCTCCTTCTTCTTGCGGCGCTTCACCTCGGCCTTGATGGGCTTCACGGCCACGCGCGGGTGGTAGCAGAAGGCGGAGGAGAACAGCAGGTGCCCGCCGAAGGGGAGGAGGCGGGCCTCGATGATGTCCCCCGTCTCCAGGCCGGCGATGTGGCGGCGCTCCGTCACGTCGAAGTCCTTGCCGGAGTACAGCTCGCGCAGGCGGACCTCGCCCTTGCCCAGCTTGCGGACCTCGAAGAGGCCGTGGACCGTCTCCGTGAAGCTGCGGAAGGCGTTGGCCTCCTCGGGCGGAGCGTTGGCCAGGCGCTGCTCGTACAGCTCCGCGGCCGGCGTCTTGCCGGTGAGCGGAGAGACGCGGTCATAGAGGTAGTAGTCGAGGAAGGACGCCATCCTCAACTCGAAGAGCTTGTCGTCCTCGAACACCTCTCCCGTCAGGCGGAAGTAGTCCGCCTTGGCGGCGAGGAGGTCCTCCTTGCGAGGCTCCGCGCTGCCGAAGGCGATGAGCTGATCCAGATACGGCTGATACGAAAGCGGTGACAGCGGCGAGTCCATAGGGCGGTCTGCCATCCTACTCCGCCATCAGCTTCGCGAACCGGCCGAAGAGATAGCGCGCGTCATGCGGGCCGGGCGAGGCCTCGGGGTGGTACTGCACGCTGAAGGCCCGAGCGTCCGGGACGGCCAGGCCCTCCACCGTGCCATCATTCAGGTTGATGTGCGTGACGACGGCCAGGCCCTTGAGGCTGGCGTCGTCCACGGCGAAGCCGTGATTCTGTGCGGTGATCTCCACCTTGCCCGTCGTCAAATCCTTCACGGGCTGGTTTCCGCCGCGGTGGCCGAACTTCATCTTGTACGTCCGGCCGCCCAGGGCCAGGGCCATGATCTGGTGGCCGAGGCAGATACCGAACACCGGCACCTTGCCCAGCAGCGCCGCCACGGTGCGGTCCGCGCCCTTCACGGCGGCCGGGTCCCCGGGGCCGTTGGCCAGGAAGACGCCGTGCGGCTTGCGCGCCAGCACCTCGTCCGCCGTGGTGGTGGAGGGCACCACCGTCACCCGGCAGCCCTGGTCCACCAGGAAGTGGAGCATCGACTTCTTCAGGCCGTAGTCGTACGCCACCACGTCGAAGTGGAGCTTCGCCTCGGGCTGCTTCTCACCCACGCCGGTGAACACGTCCGGCGACGGCGTGGTGAAGGTGTACGGCGCCTTCGTGGACACGCCGGTGGCCAGGTCCAGCCCCTCCATGCCGCGCGCCGTCTTCGCGCGCTCCACCAGGGCGGCGGGGGACAGCCCCTCGCTGGAGATGACGCCCATCTGCGCGCCGTGCGTGCGCAGGTGGCGCACGAGGCGGCGGGTGTCCAGGCCCTCGATGCCGGCGACGCCGTTGCGCTTGAGGTACGCGTCCAGGGACTCCTTCGCGCGCCAGTTGGACGGCTGCTCCGTCAGCGCGCGGACCACCATGCCCACCGCGTGGACCTTGGAGCCCTCTTCGTCCTCCGGGTTGGCGCCGACATTGCCCATCTCCGGGTACGCCATGGTGACGATCTGCCCGACGTACGAAGGGTCCGTGAGGACCTCCTGGTAGCCGTACATGGTCGTGTTGAAGACCACCTCGCCCACCATCTCGCCGACCGCGCCAAAGGCCCGGCCCTCGAAGGTGGTGCCATCCGCCAGCGCGAGCACTGCCTTCTTCGTCATCACCGCGACTCCTTGCCCGGGCCAACCTGGCCGTTCTCGAACACCTTGCGACCGCCGACCCACGTCTGCACCACGCGTCCCTTCTGCTTGCGCCCGTGGAAGGGGGTATTCCGGCTGCGGGAATAGAACCGGTGGGCGTCCACCGTCCACTCCTCCGTGGGGTCCACCACCGTGACGTCCGCCGGGGCCCCGGGGGCCAGGTGACCGCCCGGCAGGCTGAACGCCTGGGCCGGCCCGTGCGTCAGCAGCTCCACCGCCCGCGTCGCGGTGAGCACGCCCGCGTGGACCAGCTCCAGCGTCAGCCCCAGGGCCGTCTCCAGCCCGACGATGCCGTTGATGCCCTTCTCGAACTCCACCAGCTTGTCCAGCACGCCATGCGGCGCGTGGTCCGTGGCGATGGCCTCCACCGTGCCGTCGGCAATCGCCTCGCGCAGGGCCTGGACATCCCGGTCCGAGCGCAGCGGGGGCGCCATCTTCGCGTGGGTGTCGTAGTCCCCCACCGCCCGGTCATCCAGGATGAGGTGGTGCGGCGTCACCTCCGACGTGACGCGCAGGCCGCGGCGCTTCGCCTCGCGGATGAGGCGCACGCTGCCCTCGCAGGACACGTGGGCCAGGTGCAGCCGGGCGCCCGTCTCCTCCAGCAGCACCAAGTCGCGCGCCACCATGGCCACCTCCGCCGAGGCGGGGATGCCGCGCAGGCCCAGTCGGGTGGACGTGGCACCCTCGTGCATGGCGCCGCCGGCGGACAGCGTCAGGTCCTCCTCGTGGACCATGATGGGGACGCCGAACTGGGTGGAGTACTGGAGCGCGCGCCGCATCAGCGCCGCGTTCATGACGGGGCGCCCGTCGTCGGTGATGGCCACGCAGCCGGCGGACACCAGCTCGCCCATCTCCGCCATCTCCTCGCCCTTGAGGCCCTTGGTAATGGCCCCGGCGGGGTACACGTGGCAGAGGTTCGCCGCGCGGGCGCGGGACAGCACCAGCTCCGTCACCATGCCGTTGTCGTTGACGACCTTGGTGTTGGGCATGGCCACCACGGCGGTGAAGCCGCCCGCCACCGCGGCGCGGCAGCCCGTGAGGACGGTCTCCTTCCCCTCCTCGCCCGGCTCGCGCAGGTGCACGTGCAGGTCGATGAAGCCCGGCACCACCCACTTGCCGTTGGCGTCGACCACCTCGGCGCTGGCGGGCACTGGCAGCGGAGCCTCGGAGACCTCCACCACCTTGCCGTCGCGCACCAGCACGTCGCGCACGCCGTCCACACCGTTGCGCGGGTCGATGACGCGGCCCCGCCGGAAGAGCACCGTGGAGCTCATGACGCGCATACCTCCAGGATGGCCCGCCGCACGGCCACGCCGTTGGACACCTGCTCCAGGATGACGCTGCGGGCGCCGTCCGCCACCGACGGAGCAATCTCCACGCCGCGGTTGATGGGGCCCGGGTGCATCACCACCGCGCCCTCCTTCATCCGCTCCTCGCGGGCCGCGTTGAGGCCGAACAGGCGCGAGTACTCACGCGTGGACGGCAGGAAGTTCTCGCTCATCCGCTCCAGTTGCAGGCGCAGGCACATGACTGCGTCCGCCTGCGGCAGCGCCGAGTCCAGGCTGTGTGTCACCTCCGCGCCCATCGCCTCCAGCCCTGGCGGCATCAGCGTGGGCGGGCCGCAGAGCACGACGCGTGCACCCAGCGCCCGGAGGCAGAGCAGGTTCGAGCGCGCCACGCGACTGTGCATGATGTCGCCGAGGATGAGCACCGTGCGCCCGTCCAGCGAGCCCCACCGCTGACGCAGCGTGAAGGCGTCCAGCAGTGCCTGCGAGGGGTGCTCGTGGGTGCCGTCACCGGCGTTGATGATGGCGCAGCGCACGTGCTTCGCCACCAGGTGCGGCGCGCCCGAGGACCTGTGCCGCATGACGATGACCGTCGGCCCCGTCGCCTCGATGTTGCGCGCGGTGTCCAGCAGCGTCTCGCCCTTGGAGACGGAGGAGCCCGTCTGGGTCCAGTTCATCACGCTCGCGCCCAGGCCCTTGGCGGCCATGTGGAACGAGGTGCGCGTCCGGGTGGAGTCCTCGAAGAAGAGGTTCGCCACCACCTTGCCACGCAGGATGTTCGTGGCGTCCGGTCTGCCGGGCAGGTGCGCCTGGGCTCTGTCGAGCAGGGCTTCCAGCTCGTCCCGGCGCCAGCCTTCGATTCCAAGGAGGTGTCTCATGGCCGGGGGCGCCGCGTACCCCGCGCCGCACGGCGCGTCAAGCACCGTGCGTGGAACGCCGGGTCGCCTGACTTCCGGGTGTGCGTCAGCGGACCGGCAGGCCGGTCGCTTCCGGGGGTGTGCTTCAGCGGACCGGCTCGAAGAAGCGGTCCACCCGCAGGCCGGTGCCGCCGAAGAGGCCGTGCAGCAGGCCCTCGTAGCCCAGCGACAGCCACACCACCATGGCCTTGCCCTTGATGTGGCCGTACGGCACGTACTCCGCCTTGCCCCGGCCGGTGACGCCCAGGCCATGGCGGCTGTCCGCGCTGTTGTCCCGGTTGTCGCCCATGACGAAGACGTGCCCCGGGGGGACCTCGTAGGGGCCCTCGCGAGCGGGCATGTGGGCCAGCGTCTGCAGCGCCGCGTGCGTCACCCCGGACAGGTCCTCCTCGAACAGCGCCTCGGACTGGTCGTACCAGCGGCCGTCGTCGGTGATGTTGTGGACGACGTAGTCGGTGGAGATGACCTTGCGCGTCTGCGGCTTGCCGTTGATGTGGATGACGCCGTCGAGCACCTCCACGGTGTCACCGGGCAGCCCCACCACGCGCTTGATGTAGTCCTTGGACTCGTCCACCGGGTTGTTGAAGACGATGACGTCTCCGCGCTCCGGCTTCCGGACGATGACGAACGGCACCACGTTGGCGAACGGGACGCGCACCCCGTAGATGAACTTGTTGACGAAGACCTGGTCGCCAATCTGCAGCGTGGGGAGCATGGAGCCGGACGGAATCCGGTACGGCTCCACGATGAAGGTGCGGATGACCAGGGCGATGAGCAGCGCCTTGCCGAAGCCGCCCACGAAGTCCATGGCGGACTGCTTGCGGAACGGGCCCAGGTGCTTCGCGGTCAGCTCCTCCAGCCCCTTGAGCTCCTCGCGCATCCTGTCGGCGTTGCCGTCGATGGACGCCGTCTCCACGCGCAGCGCCTGCTCGGTGATGCGCTCGGGCACCTGCGCGCCCAGCTTCTCCCGCACGTGCGGCTTCTGGAGGATGCGCTCGTTCTCGGCGATGAGCTCGCTGGCCTCGTGGCGCAGCCCGCGCAGCGCCTTCTCCTTGGGGGACGCGTTGCGCCACACCAGGAGCACGACGAAGCAGGCCACCATCAGCAGCCCCAGCCCCTTCATGAGCGGCTGGGCCCAGGCGGCCGCGGCAGGCGCGAACTCAATGAGGATGGTGTAGGGGACGAACGCCAGGCCGATGATGCACAGCGGCGCCCACAGGCTGGTGAGCAGCTCGCGCCACACCAGCAGGCGGCGGGCGCGCAGCTGCTCCGGCGAGCGGCGCGCGGCCATGGCCGCGGCGAGCTTCACGGGAGGCGTCGGGGTTGCGGAGGGAGTGGCCGCGTTCATGCGCTACTGCTCCGATTTGAGGACCGCGAGGAAGGCTTCCTGCGGGATCTCCACCGTGCCCACCTGCTTCATGCGCTTCTTGCCCTCCTTCTGCTTCTCCAGGAGCTTGCGCTTGCGGCTGATGTCACCGCCGTAGCACTTGGCGAGCACGTTCTTGCGCATGGCGGAGATGGTTTCCCGCGAGATGATCTTCGCGCCAATCGCCGCCTGGATGGCCACCTCGTACATCTGCTTCGGGATGACCTCCTTCAGCTTCTGGCACACCTCGCGGCCGCGCAGGTAGGCGCGCTCGCGGTGCACGATGACGCTCAGCGCGTCCACCGGGTCCCCGTTGATGAGGATGTCCAGCCGGGCCAGGTCGGACTCCATGTACCCGGCCAGCTCGTAGTCCAGGCTCGCGTAACCGCGCGACACGCTCTTCAGCTTGTCGAAGAAGTCGAACACCACCTCGGCGAGCGGCATCGCGTACGTCACCTGCACGCGCTGGCCGCTGCTGCCCAGGTACTTGATGTCCTTCTGCACGCCGCGCCGGTCCTGGCACAGCTTGAGGATGGCACCCAGGTGGTCGTTGGGGACGTGGATGTGGCAGGTGAGGAGGGGCTCCTCGAACTTCTCGATGTTCTGCACCGGCGGCAGCTTGGCCGGGTTGTCCACCAGCATCACGTCACCCTTGCCGGTGGTGATGCGGTACACCACGCTGGGCGCGGTGGTGATGAGGTTCAGGTTGTACTCGCGCTCCAGGCGCTCCTGGACGATCTCCATGTGCAGCAGGCCCAGGTAGCCGCAGCGGAAGCCGAAGCCCAGCGCGGTGGAGGACTCGGGCTCGTACGTGAAGGCGGAGTCGTTCAGCGTCAGCTTGGCCAGCGCGTCGCGCAGGTTCTCGTACTCCGCGGAGTCCACCGGGAAGATGCCGGAGAACACCATCGGCTTCACTTCCTTGAAGCCGGGGAACGGCGCTTCCGTGGGACGGGCCTCCTCGGTGACGGTGTCGCCCACCTTCGCGTCCTGCAGCTCCTTCACGTTGGCGACGAGCACACCCACCTCGCCGGCCATCAGCTGCTGCACCGGGCGAGAGAAGGGGCTGAACACGCCCAGCTCCTGCACCTCGAAGACCTTGTTGTTGCTGAAGAGCTTGATCTTCTGCTTGAGCTTGAGGGTGCCTTCCAGCACGCGCACCAGCGTCACCACGCCCCGGTAGTTGTCGTACCAGGAGTCGAAGATGAGCGCCTTGAGCGGGGCGTCCGGCGAGCCGCTGGGGGGCGGCACGCGCGCCACCACGGACTCGAGGATCTCCTCGATGCCGATGCCCTCCTTGGCGGAGGCCGGCACCGCGATGGACGCATCGATGCCGATGACGTCTTCAATCTCCGACCGGGTGCGCGCCACGTCCGCGCTGGGCAGGTCGATCTTGTTGATGACCGGGATGATCTCCAGGTCGTGGTCCAGCGCCATGTAGACGTTGGCCAGCGTCTGGGCCTCGACGCCCTGCGACGCGTCCACCACCAGGAGCGCGCCTTCGCACGCGGCCAGGCTGCGGCTCACCTCGTAGGCGAAGTCCACGTGTCCCGGCGTGTCGATGAGGTTGAGGACGTACTGCTTGCCGTCCTTCGCGGTGTAGTTCATCCGCACGGACTGGGCCTTGATGGTGATGCCCCGTTCCCGCTCGATGTCCATGTTGTCGAGGAACTGGGCCTGCGCCTCTCGCTTGGTCAACGTCCCCGTCTTGTCGAGGAGACGGTCGGCCAGCGTCGACTTTCCATGGTCGATATGGGCGATGATGCAGAAGTTGCGGATGTGCGCGTTTTCAGCCGGCATTTTCGGGGCGCTCGTCGGAAGAAGCGGGCGTGAGTAACACCGAACCGCGCGAAAATCTACGCGCGAGCGCCCGCTGGACGAGCAACCCGCCAGGGGAGCCCGTTTGTTCCCCAGTCACCATGAGCGCCCGCCCGGGCGAATGCACGCCCCCCGCACCGAGCAGCCCCCGTCTGGCTCGTGGGAAGGGAGCAAGGCCTCTCCGGAAAGCCGACCCGCGCCGGGCGACCTGCCAGGGAGGAGCGGGAAGCACCGCACACCCTGATGGCTTCGCCCCAGCCAGAGGCCGGGGCGAGGCCCCTGCCCTCAGCCGTGGGCGCGGGAGGGCAAGCCGGCCTTCTCGCGGAAGAAGGCGATGGTGCGGCTCAGGCCCTCGCGAACGTCCACGGTGGGCTCCCAGCCGAGCACCTTCTTCGCCAGGGCGTTGTCGATGCAGGAGCGCAGCTGCTCACCGGGCTTCGCCGGCGCGTGCGCCACGGCGGCGGTGGAGCCAGCGGCCTCGGCCAGCAGCGCGTAGAGGCGGTTGATGTCCGTCTCCACGCCGGTGCCGATGTTGATGGCGCCCACGTAGTCCTTCTCGAAGGCGAGCCGGTTGGCGCGGGCCACGTCCGGGCCGAAGACGAAGTCACGCGTCTGCTTGCCCTCGCCGAAGATGGTGCAGCCCTGGCCGGCGATCAGCCGCTGGCTGAAGATGGCCACCACACCGGCCTCGCCATGCGGGTTCTGCCGGGGGCCGTAGACGTTGGCGTACCGCAGGGCCACGTACGGCAGGCCGTACTGGGCGCGGTAGTAGCCGAGGTACAGCTCGCCGGCCGCCTTGGACACGCCGTACGGAGACACCGGACGCGTCGGGTGGCCCTCCGGCGCGGGGAAGACATCCTGCTCGCCGTAGATGGCGCCGCCGGTGGAGCTGAAGATGACCTTCTTCACCCCGGAGACGCGCGCAGCCTCCAGGAGGTTGAGCATGCCGCGGATGTTCACGTCCGCGTCGAAACCCGGGTCGTCCACGCTGCGGCGCACGTCCATCTGCGCCGCCAGGTGGCAGAGCACCTGCGGCTTCTCGGCCTTGATGATCTCCGCCGCCTCGCGGCTGCGGATGTCATGCACCGCCAGGCGGACGCGCGGGTCCAGGTTCTCCCGCTTGCCACCGGACAGGTCATCCAGGGCGATGACCTCATGCCCACTTCGCAGGAACTCATCGCACACGTGCGAGCCGATGAAGCCCGCACCACCCGTCACCAGGACTTTCACGCTTCCTCCCGCCACCCATCCGTGTGGCCGCAGTGTCTACAGGGATTCAAGAATCAAGCCGCCGGCAACCTATGCCGTGGGCTTCACTCCGGCAACCTCCCGGAAATAGGCAATGGTCTCCTTCAGACCGTCTTCCAGGAGCACCTTCGGCTCCCAGCCCAGCAGCGTGCGGGCACGGGTGATGTCCGGCTGCCGCTGCTTCGGATCATCCTTGGGCAGGGGCTTCTCGATGATCTTCCCGCCGCCGCCCGCGGCCACGCGCACCGCCTCCGCGAACTGGCGGATGGTCATCTCGCGCGGGTTGCCGACATTCACGGGGCTCGTCTCGTCCGAGAGCATCAGCCGCACCAGCCCGTCCACCAGGTCCTTCACGTAGCAGAATGAGCGCGTCTGGCTGCCGTCGCCGAAGACGGTGAAGTCCTCTCCCTTGAGCGCCTGGCCCACGAAGGCCGGCACCACGCGACCGTCGTTGAGGCGCATGCGCGGACCGTAGGTGTTGAAGATGCGGACGATGCGCACCTGCACGCCGCGGCTGCGGCCGTAGGCGGCGGTAATCGCCTCCGCGTAGCGCTTGGCCTCGTCGTACACCGAGCGCGGGCCGATGGGATTCACGTTGCCCCAGTAGTCCTCGCGCTGCGGGTGGACGAGCGGGTCGCCGTACACCTCGGAGGTGGAGGCCATGAGGAAGACGGCCTTGTTCGCCTCGGCCAGCTTCAGCCCGTTCTCCGTGCCGATGGAGCCCACGCGCAGCGTCTCCAGCGGCAGCTCCGCGTAGTCGATGGGCGACGCCGGCGACGCCATGTTGAACACGTAGTCGACGGGGCCCTTCACGGGGATGCCCTCGACGATGTCCGCCTTCACGTACTCGAAGCCCTGGCGCCCGGTGAGCGTGCGCAGGTTCTGCTCGCTCCCGGTGATGAGGTTGTCCACCGCGACCACGGACGCAGCGCCGTCGTCCAGCAGCCGCTCGCACAGGTGAGAACCGACGAAGCCCGCACCGCCGAGCACCACCACCCGCTTGCCACGAAAGCTCTTCACGTCACGCCTCTCTCTCACAGCTCGTCGAAGGTCACCTGACCGGGGAGCTGAGCCTTGTACTTCTCGAGTACCAGATCGATGCCCTGGCGGATGTACTCGGCCACGGGAACCTTCGTCTTCTGGTTCAGCGCCTTGAGGAGCTCGTTCTGCTCCGGAGTGATGTAGATGGTGGTGCTGATCTTCTTTCGGGCCATGGCGATATGTGAAAATATATGAAGTGACGTGTCGCGCGAAAGCCTCTCGTGCACGCGGCGAGGCCCCGCCGCAGCGCCCCACCGGAGTCCTCCATGCCACAGTCCAAGCGTCTGTTCTTCCTGGGTTTTCTGGCCGCGGGGGCCCTGGCCGGCTGCGCGGGCGGCAAATCGGCGGAGCGTGGCACGGGGGCTGAAGGGGCGGCCGCGGCGGGCCGGACGACGGGGGAGCCCATCCAACCGGGGCGCTCGGGCGACGAGCGGGTGGCGGAGCAGGACGTCAACGGCGACGGGAAACCGGACGTGTGGACGTACACCGTGCGCGATGAGAGCGCGCCCGAGTCGGACGGCTACCGCCGGGTGCGCCAGGAGCTGGACCTCAACTGGGACGGCCGCGTGGACCTGACGCGCTACTTCGACGCCAACGGCGATCAGACGCGCGAGACGCTGGACCTGGACTACGACGGCAAGGTGGACGCCACCTACTTCTTCGAGAAGGGCGTCAACACGCGCCGCGAGCGGGACGTCAACGGCGACGGCCGCGCGGACAGCTTCACCTTCTACGAGGGTGGCACGCTGGTGCGGAAGGAGCGCGACACCAACACCGACGGCAAGGTGGACTACTGGGAGTACTGGGAGGGCGGCCAGGTGGACCGCATCGGCGAGGACCTGGACGGGGACGGCACCGTGGACAAGTGGACCCGCAACCCCAACAACGCGGCCCGCGAGTAGGACGCGGACCGCGCGGGACAGTCAGCGGCTACGGCTTGCTGGTGCCGGTGCGGCCGTACGAGTCCTCCAGCCGCACCACGTCGTCCAGCTCCGGGGTGCTGACCTCGAGGATGTTGCAGTCGGTCAGCGCCACCATGCGGTGCTTGGTGAGCGGCTTGATGTGGTAGCTCTCGCCGGGGTTCATCTCCCTCTCGATGAGCCCCTGGCCTTCATCGACGACGAAGAGCAGCTTCCCGCTCTGGACGTGGATCGTCTCGTCCTTCTGGTTGTGGAACTGCAGGCTGAGCTTGTGGCCCTGCTTCACGTGCAGCAGCTTGCCCACGTAGCGCTCGGTGTGAGCCCAGATGAGCTCGTGTCCCCAGGGCTTCTCCACCCGCCTCGTCGTCGTCATGATGCTTACCGTCTTCCTCGCCCTGCTCTAGTTCGTGCCGGCCACGAAGGCGTCGAGCTGGGTCTCACGCTTGAAGTCTGCCAGATACCGGCTGGCCGTATCCTTGGAGGCGAAGCTGCCCATCCGGACGCGATACCACGTGCCCTTTCCGGGCACCTCGGCGGCCAGGATATAGGGGGCATAGCCCTTGTCGCGCAACCGGGCGGCGAAGCGGTCGGCCTCCTGGCGGTCCTGGGAGGCGGAGATCTGGAGGGTGAAGGCCCCACCCTTCACGGCCTGGGCGGGCGGCTGGGCGGCACGGGCGATGGCCTCCTTCAGCGTCCCACCCTCCTTGTTCGTGGTGCGCGTGGGGACGGCCGCGACTTCCACCTTGCCCGACACCGGCACGGCCTTGACCACCGGCTCCACCTTGACGGGCTCGGGCTTCACGGGCTCGGGCTTCACGGGCTCCGGCTTCTGGGCCACGGCGGTGGGCGCGGTAGGCGCGCTGGGAGCCTCGGCGGCAACGACAGTCTCGGCCTCCTCCTCGGGCTCCTCGGGGGGCAATTCGCCCGTGTCCGGGTCCGGGGTGGGCGCGAGCTTGGGGAGCGGCGCCGCGGCAACGGGCTTCTGAGCCGGAGCGGGCGCGGCGGCGGCGGGCTTCGGAGCCGGCTTGGGCGCGGCGGCGACGGGCTCGGCGGCGGCCTTGCGGGTCAGCTCGTCCTGGAAGGTGAGCGGCGAGTCCTTCTGCACGTCCTGGAGCGCCTGCGCATTCGCGTCCAGCGCGGAGAGCAGGTCCGGAGCGCTGGCCGTCTGGGCGTTGCCCGCCAGCTTCTTGCCGACGACGACTCCCAGGACGAAGACGGCGCCCATGACGACGATGCCGGCGATCAGCAGGCTGACGATCTGCCTGTTGTCCAGGGAGACGTCGAACTTCTCCTTCATCCGGTGGGCGTCACGCATGGCTTGGAAGTCCTCGGGCGCGGACGCAGCGGGCCACACGATTCCGTGTTGCGGCCTGTAGCGTCGGCATGGAGGGCAAGGTACGCCCCACCCCCGAACGGGTCAAATTCACGGAAGCGGTTCCTCTGGCGATGTCAACCCGTGGCGGGCGTGGCGAACGCGGACGTCGCGGACAGTGGCGGGGGGGCGAGCGAGCCAGGTGCTTCCGCGGGCGGGACGAGCGGCACGGCGGCGAGCGAGGTGAGCGCCTCGGCGGGAGGGGCGAGCGTCACGGGCGCGGGCTCCTCGGCGGGAGGCGCGTTGAGTCGCTCGCGCAGCTCCTTGCCGGCGGCGAAGGACAGCGTCCGGCGCTCGGGCACGGCGACGCTCTTCCCCGTCTTCGGGTTGCGGCCCGTGCGCGCGCGGCGCGTGCGGACGGAGAAGACGCCGAAGCCGCGCAGCTCGATGCGCTTGCCGGCCACCAGGGACCGACACATGCAGTCGAAGACGGCATGGACGATGGCCTCCACCTCACGCCGGGGGACGTGCGGGGCACGCGCCACGATGCGCTCGATGAGCTCACTCCTCGTCATCGCACACCTCTCAACCTGGAGGGACGGGCGACTCTACAGAAAGCAGGCCCGCCAGGACAAACCACCCCTCCCCGCGGGGCTAGCGGAAGCTGAGGTCCGCTGGGCCCTCCACCTCGATTTCCCGGCCCGTCACCGAGCGCAGCACCACCTCGGCGCCGTCTGGAACCAGCAGGCGCACAGTGCGGCCCAGCGGCACCTCGCGGTCCTCCAGCAGCACGGCGGTGGCGAGGTCGTCCGTCTCCGCCACCACGAAGCCGTCCTCCACGGTGGCCACCAGCCCGCCCTCCCCCAGCTCGCCCGCGTGGATGAAGGGCACCTTCGGCCGGAGCGGTGGCGGGGGCAGCGGCTGGCGGGGCCCCTCCTGCGCCGAGCCGGAGCCCAGCTTCTGGATGCCGTTGGGCGTGAAGAAGGCCACGAGGTATTCGGCGTTGCTGTAGGTGCCCTGCTGGGCCTGGGCGGACGCGGGCGTCACCTGCACCTGGGTGTAACGCGCGGCGACAATGCGCAGCGGAGGGGGGGCCTCCTGGACCTCGCCCTCCTCCCAGCGGCGGGAAGGCAGGTTGACGCCGTGGAGCTTCGCCTCGTCCGCGTCGCCGACCTCCAGCGTGTCGCCTTCCTCCAGGAAGCGCAGGCCGCCGCCGAAGTACTCGAGCACCGCGGGCCCGGTGGCGGTGAGCTGCTCATGCGCGAGGAGCTGGGCCCCGACGGCGACGGGGCGCTGCTCCTTGCCCTCGGTGCGCATCACCGGAGCGCCCGCGGCGAGCAGTCCGGCGATGGGCTTGTCCGAGCGCTCCTTGCACCCCGAGGCGAACCCCAGGGCGACGGCCACGAGCAGGCACTCCACCAGGCGCTGCGCCATGACCGGCTCCCTCGGGGTGACGCGGGGTCAGACGATCCAACCACCGCCGAGCACACGGTCCTGATGGTAGACCACCGCGGCCTGTCCTGGCGTCACGGCGCGCGCGGGAGCGTCCAGCTTCACGGAGACGAGCCCATGCGGGGACACGTGCACGCGGCCCGGAGCCCCCGCGTGGCGGTGGCGGATGCGGACCTCCACGGCCTGCTCGGGCGGGGGCGGCGCGTCCACCCAGTGGGGCTGGAGCAGGCCGAAGTTGTCCCGGCCAGTGCCCTCGGCGGGGCCCACGACGACGCGGTGGGACTCCGGCTCCAGGCGCTGGACGTAGCGCGCCTCGCCGCCGCCCAGGTTGAGGCCCTTGCGCTGGCCCACGGTGTAGCGGTGGATGCCCTGGTGCGTACCGAGCACCTGGCCCTCGGTGTCGACAATCTCGCCCGCGGGCTGGGGCCCGGCGACCTTCTCCACGAAGCCGGCGTAGTCACCGTCGGGCACGAAGCAGATCTCCATGCTCTCGGGCTTCTGGCTGGTGACGAGGCCATGGCGCTCGGCGACGGCGCGGACCTCGGCCTTCGTCAGGTGACCCACGGGGAAGTGGAGGTCGCGCAGCTCATCCTGGCCGAGCGTGAAGAGGAAGTAGCTCTGGTCCTTCGCGGTGTCGACGGCGCGGCGCAGGACGTAGCGGCCGTCCACCTCCTCCACGCGCGCGTAGTGGCCGGTGGCCAGGCGGGCGCCGAGCGCGCGGGCGCGCTTGAGGAGGAAGTTGAACTTCACGTCGCGGTTGCAAGCGACGCAGGGGATGGGCGTGCGGCCCCCGAGGTAGGACTGGACGAAGGGGTTGATGACGCGGTCCTGGAAGATCTCCTCCGCGTTGGCCACGTAGAAGGGAATCCCCAGCGACTGGGCCACGGCCCGCGCGTCGTCGATGTCGTCCGGGCTGCAGCAGCTCCCACACTTCGCCTTGCCCTCGTAGGACCAGACGCGCAGGGTGATGCCGATGACCTCATGGCCCTGCTCCTTGAGCAGGGCGGCGGCGGCCGAGGAATCCACCCCGCCGCTCATGGCTACGACGACTCGCATGGTGCTCCTTCCTACACGCCCTGACGTCCGGGCGCACGCGGGAGGACGCCCGGGCGGCCCCTTTCCCGACATGCGCCCTCGTAGGGGAACATCCGGAGCCGGGGGTGGACCGCTCCGGACGTGTCGGTAGACCCGGACGAGGCTGCTCCCCTGCCCCACCGCCAGCGGGCTCAGCGCCCGGCGCAGGCCCATCAGCAGCGGGCCGGGCTCAGCGTCCGGAGCGGGCCTGCCAGTCCTTCAGCCGGGCCTTCAGCGTGTCGGCCGTGTTCAGGCCCGGGTCATCCAGCACGGACTCCAGGAGGAAGCGGGTGGCCTCGCCGACGATGGGGGACGGCCCCACGCCCAGGGTGGCCATGATGTCGCCTCCCGTGAGCGCGAGCTCCTTCGCGCTCAGCGGAGGCTTCGCGGCGGCGAGCGCCTCCAGCCGGGCGAAGAGGGCTTCGACCTCCGGCAGCCGGTCCGGCTCGCGGACCTGGACGCGGGCGCGGACCACGGCAATCAACTGCGGGAGCTGCGGCAGTCCCACCCGGGCCAGGAGCCTGCGGAGCGCGGGGTCCGACTCCCCCACCCGCGCCTCCAGTTTCGCGTGCTCCACGAGGATCGCGACGAGGTCGGCGACCTTGTTGGGGAACTTGAGGCGCAGGCCGATATCACGGGCCTGGGTGCGGTCCACGAGGTCCGCGAGCAGCACGGCCATGCGGACCTCCACGTCGACGGGCGAGGCCTGCACGGCGGCGCGCGCCTGGCGGGCGGCCTCGGGCGTCGCGCGCGCCAGCTCGGGCAGGAAGACATCCAGCAGCCCGGTGGCCGCGAGCAGCTCCAGTCCCAGCTCGGCACGGGGGGTGTGGAGCAGCTTCACCAGCTCGTCATGGATGCGCTCGAAGGCCACCTTCCGGAAGACGGAGAGCGTGGTGGGGATGGCGTCACGCGTCGCCGGGTCCAGGGAGAAGCCGAGCACCGCGGCGAAACGCACGGCTCGCAGGGGGCGGAGCCCGTCCTCGGAGAAGCGCTCCAGGGCCGACCCCACACAGCGGATGAGCTGGGCCTTGAGGTCGGATTGCCCGCCGAAGGGGTCCACCAGCTCGCGGTCCACCGGGTTGTAGGCCATCGCGTTGATGGTGAAGTCGCGGCGGGACAGGTCCTTGACGATGTCGCGCTCGAAGGCGACGGAGCTGGGCCGGCGCCCGTCGTGGTAGTCGCCCTCGGAGCGGAACGTCGTCACCTCCACGTGGGTGCCACCCTGGACGACGGTGACGGTGCCGTGCTGGATGCCGGTGGGGATGACCTTGCGGAAGGCGCGTTGGACTTCCTCGGGCAGCGCGCTGGTCGCCACATCGAAGTCCTTGGGGGGCACGAGGCGCACCATGTCCCGGACGCAGCCGCCCACGAGGTACACGGCATGGCCCAGCTCGCGCAGCCGGGCGATGACCTCGAGCACGGGCTTGGGGATGTCTGCGTTGTGGAGGTTGGCGATCATCGATTCCGCGTTGTATCGGTGAGCCTCGCATAATCCAAGCCCGGGGCGTCGCCTTCCAGGGAGCGCCGGCGAGGCGCCGACCCGGGTCGAATCCCGCCGACGTCTCGGAGGCGTCGTTTGGTGAGCAGGACCTTCCCGCTGGACGTGGGCGCGTGCGTGAGGTGTGGGGCAGGCGGAGGGCCTGGGAGTCTGTCTTTCCCCGCAGGCAAAACGTCAGCGTCGCGAAGCTGACACCCTGCCCGGGGGCAAGCTGTGCACGAAAGCCTCGCGTCTCCATGTTCCCGCGCTCGCTCGACGGGCATTTCATTGCCATGTCAGGCAATGGACGGGAGGCACTCATGTCCAGACAGACACTCCAGCTACTGGCCCTGGTGGGCGCAATGTTGTTTCCGCCCCTGGCGAAGGCTGAACCCCAGGCGGAATGGAAGAGGACGCTCTTCGTCGCCAACAACGCAATTGACAGTAGGACTTGTGGCTCGAGAGCCCAGCCCTGCCGGTCCATCAGTCAAGCCATCGAGAATGCTCGTCATGGAGACCGGATAGTCGTCGGCCCCGGCCGTTACGGAGACTTGAACGCCGACGGCGACTTCAGCGACCCCGGCGACGAAGCGGCCGAGGTGTTGACGGGGTGCAGGTGCATGATCCTGATCGACAAGCGCCTCCAGATAGAATCGACGGACGGCGCGAAGGCCACCGTGCTCGATGCGAGCGGGGCCGTGCTGGATGTCGTCAACATCACCGCGAACGGCGTCATCTTCGGCGGAGATGGGAAGGGCTTCACCGTGACGGGGGCGCGCATGGTGACCGACGATGACGGTCTCGGACTGGATATCCTGGCAGCTCGCGACGTGCGTGTGATTGACAACATTGCCCAGGGGAATCAGGCCACGGGTTTTCGCATCAATGGAAACCGTCAAACGGCCAGGGACAACTTCTCCATCGGCAATGGGACGGGATTCGACTGCGGGTCTGATGCGGAAGGAAACACCATCAAGGACAACGTCGCCCTCGCCAATACCGGCTACGGCTTCGCCATCTTTGGCTTGAATGACTCAATCGTGGAGAACAGGTCCATCGGCAACAAGGGCATCGGGTTCCTGCTCCTCTCCACGGACGCCTCGGGGTTCGAGTTCAAGGAGAACGAAGCCATCGGCAACAGGGGGCCGGGGGTCTGGGTGCAGGTGGGCGCGAACTTCAGGCTCCGCGGGAACGCCTTCTTCGGCAACCTGGGCGAGGCGACAGCCATCTTTCCGGCGGTTCCCAACTGTGGCGTGGGCAATGACTCCGGCAACACCGTCGACGCGACCCGCAACTACTGGGGAGCCCCCACCGGTCCCGGCCCGGACCCGGCCGATGATGGGGGACGGGGGACCGTCTGTGACAGGAATGGCAGGACGCTCGTGACGCCCTTCGACCCCACGCCGAGCCTGCGTCACCTCGCTCCCTGATGCGCATTTGAGCCACGTGGATGCGCTCCTTCCTGGAGCTGGAGCACCTCCGCCAGAGAGGATGGCTCACGGCTCCATGAGCCACATGGGCTACAGTCGCTACCCACTATCCACCTCCCGGAGATGAAGATGGCCCCCAGCAGTCCTTCAAAGCTCGTGGTGATCGGCACTGGCCTCATGGGCAGTGCACTGGCGCGAGCCTTCGCGGCGGCGGGGCACGACGTCGCGGTCTGGAATCGGACTCCCAGCAAGGCAAAGGCCGTAGGCGGTGGCACCACCGCGTTCGAGAACCTGCTCGAGGCCGTATCGGGCCGGGAGCTCGTCGTCGTCTCCGTGTCCAACTATGCCGCCAGCTTCGAGCTGCTGTCCGCGAAGGGCGTCTCGGCGGCACTTGCCGGAAAGACGCTCGTCCAGCTCACCAGCGGCTCACCGGCGGACGCTCGCTCGGGGCTGGAGTGGGCACGGGCACACGGCGTGGACTACCTGGACGCCGCGATACTCGCCTACCCGAGCTTCGTCGCCACCGACTACGCGACGGTCTTCTACGCCGGGTCGCGAGCGGTCTTCGACCGGCACCTCGAAACGCTCCAGGCGATCGCCAAGAACTCCACCTACGTCGACGAGAAGATTGGCTCCGCCGCGACGCTCGACTGCGCGATTCTCGAAGCCTACTACGGGGGCTCCCTGGCGTTCCTCCATGCCGCGGCCATGTGCAAGGCGGAAGGTCTCGACCCGAAGGCCTTCTTCGCCCAGAAGAACTCCTTCCTCGGCTTGATCTCCGTCACCGCCGACGCCGCGCAGGGCATGGTCGAGAGCAACGACTTCTCCGGCGACCAGTGCAGCCTCAACACCCACGTCGCGGCCATCGAGCACATCGTCCGGCTGAGCACCGACGCCCGCATCAGCGCGCGCTTCCCGAAGGAACTGCTCGACAACTACAAGCGAGCCGTCAGCGCGGGACTGGGGACCCAGGAGCTGCCAGCCGTGTTCCGGACCCTGACGCAGGACTGACGCTGGCGGGGCGGAGCCGACGCAACGGGGACGCTCTCAGTAGCAGGCGCCGCGCTGGAGCCCCTACCCACCAGGCAGGGGCGCCACACGCTCCGCGCGCTTCGGGTTATCCTTCCGGAGCAACGATGGCCCTCCGATTCGCGCGCGGTGCGCTCTGGCTTCTCCCCTTGGCGCTCATGACGGTTGCCCATGCGGGCACACCGCCCGCGCGCGGCTCCCGCGTCATCGAAGGCGTCGCTGTCGCGAGCACGGGGCCCGTGGCCTCGGTGAAGGTCCGCGCCACCCATGGAGGGCGCGTCGTTACCACCCGCACCGACGCGCACGGCCACTTCGTGCTCCGCGGCCTGTCCGACGGCTGGTGGACCCTGACCGCGTCCCGAGGCTCCGAGGTGGGAGAAGTCCAGGCAGCGCCAGGGGCAGAGGGGCCGCGCTACGTGGTGCTGGAGCTGGGCCTGCCCAGGACCGTGCGCGGCGTCGTGCGTGCCGAGTCGGGCCTGCCCGTGCTCGGAGCCCGGGTGGAGGCGGGCCTCCAGGGCGTGGACGGACTGCGAAACCCCCGCGAGTACCGCACCGCCAGCAACGGACGGTTCGAGCTTGCAGTGGCGGGCTTCTCTCCGATCGCGGTCCAGGTGAGCGCTCCAGGGTTCCTTCGCCAGCAAGTCACCGAGGCGTCGCCCACCGGGGAGTGGGACGTGGTGCTCAAGAGCTCGGTGGAGCTGCGCGGCAGGGTCACCGACAGCCGAGGCGCGCCGGTGAAGGGCGTCCGGGTTCGTCTCAAGCGGTACGGGCAGACGTCGTTCTCCAGGACCTTCTCCGGCCATGACTCGCTCGCCACCCTGACGGAAGGTGACGGCACCTTCGCCATCGGGGGTCTCCAGCGAGGCCGGTACAGCTTCCTGCTCGAGCATCGGGCCCACGCCTCTCTCATCGGAGACGTGGAGGTCCCCTCCTCCGAGGTCCGCTGGGCGCTCCCGGAGGGCGTCCGCGTCTCCACCACCGTCACGGGTAAGCGCGGTGCGCCCGCGACTGCCACGGTGTCCTTCTCCGGACCGCTGGCGGACCCGGCCAACTTCCCCTCGGAGCGAACCGTCGAGACCGACGCCGCGGGAGGCGCGGTGCTCGAGGGCCTCGTGCCCGGGACCTACCAGGTGACGGCGAGCCTGCGCTCTCGCGCGGAGGAGCGGTCCATGTCCCGCAGGGTCCAGGTCTCCGCCGACGAGCCGGCCCTGGCGCTGGACTTCCGGAGTCCCCACCCGCTCCGAGGGCGTGTCGTCGACGCGCGCGGGCGTCCCGTGCGGGGCGTACGGCTGTCACTCCGCCACGAGGAAGAAGCGAGGGCGGGCTTCTCGGTGATGCGCCGGAGCATCGACGGCACCTTTACCTTCGACAGCCTTCCTGAAAGAGCGCTGACGGTGGTGGCCTGGAAGGAGGGCTACGAGCCCGTCTCCACCGAGGTCCGGGTCCCCGCTTCGGCACCGCTCCGCCTTGTGCTGAAGCGGCAGCGGAGCGTCCCGGTCTCTGGCCGCGTGATGGATGCGCGGGGCCGGCCCATTCGCTCGTTCAGCGTGAACGGCACCCAGAAGCGGCACGCGAAGGGCCGCTTCTCGATGCCGGTGCCGCCGGGCGCGGAGGCGGTCGTGCTGCGCATCTCCGCCGATGGCTTCGCCCCCAGGCTTCTGACCCTCGATCCGCGTGCCCCGGCGTCGCGGAAACTGGGGGCCGTCCGGCTCGACAAGGGCAGGACGCTCACAGGGCGCGTGGAGACCCCGGAAGGCTGGGAGCTTGCCGGAGTGGCGGTCCGGTGCAGATGGCCCGGCGCGCCGACACACCGGGATCCGAGTGCCTGCCACGGCGAGACGCTCCCGGATGGGAGCCTCTACCTCGTCCACGTGCCGGCGGAGCCGGTCATGCTCGAGCTGGACTCCCCGGACTGGCCACTGACACGGATTCTCGTGCCCGAGGGCGTCACGGAGGCGCGGGTACGGCTGCCTCATGGGTTGACGGTGCGGGGCACCGTCAAGGATGCGCGCGGGCTACCACTGGAGGACGGCGACGTCCGCGTGGAGGTGAAGGGGGAGGCGCACTTCGCACCCATCCGTCCCGACGGGACGTACGTCATCCGGGTATCGCCAGGGCGCGGCTCCATCCAGGTCGTCAACCAGCGGGGCGAGCCGACGACCTTCGAGGGGGCGGAAGGACAGACGGCCCGGGTGGACCTGATGGTGCGGAGCGAGTCCTGACAGGCCCGCGCGCTTCCCGTGACGCCCCGTCAGGACGCAGCCGGCAGGGAGGACGGGCTGACCTCAATCATGCCCATGCCCTCGTCGAGGTAGGCCACCAATTGCTCGCGGGTGACCTCGATGGCCCCGTTCGGGGACAGCGGGTCGTTGATGAGGTAGTTCCCCTCGGGCGTCGTGCCTGAGACCACGACCCAGTGCGGGAAGTTCTTCTTACCGTCCTCCAGGTAGTCCGCGGTGGAGGCCCCCCAGGCTCCGGAGTTGAACGGATGCCCGCCGGCGATGACGGGGTTGCCCGCGGCCAGCGCCGCGTCGATGGCGTCCATGCTCGCCGGGGCGTGCACGGTCGCGGTGGCACCCAGCCCCCGGAGCGAAGTGGCCAGCTGAATCACGTCCGTGGTGCGGCTGGAAGAGGTATCCACCCCGGCGGCCAGGTCCCGCGCATTTTCGATGGCCGCATGCGCGCCCTCGGCCGTCGGGGGGGGCAGCTCGCCGACCAGCGAGGCCGAAATGACGACGGACGCGGGGCCGCAGTCGTCGTAGCCGTCCCACTCGGGAGCGCTGTTGTAGTCATCGCCCGTCAGCACGCCATCGACGTAGCGGCCACGCTGGGTGACGTGGTGCTCGTTGGCCTCCGCGAGGCTGGACACGGTGCCGGTCTCCACCTGGGGGCGCGGCTGGCCGTCCGCGCCGGTGACGGTCTTGTTCCCCGCCGCGTCAATCGCGATGGAGCCGTTCTCGAACGTCTGGACGAAGCCACCGCCCTCGGCGGGCAGCAGCGGCGTCACCGCCGCGCCCAGCTCGGGCGTGGCCAGCCCCGCCACCGAGCCGCTGGTCTGGATGTCCGCGAGCCGTCCCTCGTACACGAAGGCCGTGCTCCCATCCTGCCGGCGCACCTCGTACCAGGTGCCGTTGGCCTCCGAGTCGAGCGCGCCGTCCTCCTCGTTGCTCAGCTCGCGCAGCACCTGCACCGGCTCGTTCCCCCGGGCCTCCTCCATGCGGACACCCGAGGCGTTGAAGAAGCCGCCGCCCGTCGTGACGTTCTTCCACTCGGGGTCATCGGCCACCGCCACGTTGGCGGCGGCCCCCAGCCCGAGCTGCCGGAGCGCGGCGTCACGCTCGGGCCCGGGAGGAATCGCGAGCGCGGCGCGGGCCCGGTCCGCGGGCACCGTGGCCTCGCGTTGGTAGTCGGGGTGGAGCGCCAGCCACTGGCCCAGCGTCTCGTAGCGAATCTGCGGCGCGTTGGGATCTCTCACGGAGCCGTCCGGCGCCAGCACCAGCGCATGCCCGCTGCCGTCCCGCCGGTCATCCAGCAGGACGAGCGAGTCTCCCGGCCGGGCCATGGACACCGCGGACTCCAGGCAGTTGCGCTGGCCGTCCCCCAGCACCTCTGTCCGGAGGGTGGTGGGCCTGGCGGAGTTGGAGCGGGGCGACTCGAAGGTATCCGCCGTGTTGGACTGGACCCGCGGCGGCGGCGGCGGCGGAAGCGGCGGCGTGGGCGCCGCGAGCGGAGCAGTCTGAGCGAGGGGCTTGGAAGAGATTCGGAAGGTCATGGGGCTTTTCCTGTGGAGCGGGTTCAACCGTTCGACAGGACGACCCGTGCGCATGTCGCATCCGCGGCCATTTGACCGATGAAGGGCCGGGATTCCGAGGGGTTGCGGGCGCCCGAACCGAGGGGTTGCGGGCGCCCGAATCCGGCATCAGGGTCAAGTGCGGGAGAGCCACTAGAACGGCCCAGGCCCAGACGGGCGGGCTGGCCGCGCGTCAGCCGTGCCGCCCCCAGGTGTCGGCCGCGCCCCACATGACGTACCCGGGCATCGCGAAGAACGCGGCCGTGCCGTAGATCTTGTACGCGCCGTCGGAGGCTGCGGCCGACTTGACCTTGTCGACGATGCTGCTCACGCGTGTCGTCGACTGGTCGGACACGCTCGTGGCCTTGGAGATGTTCACGCGCTCGCCCCAGGCGCCGATGGCCGCGTCAGTAGCAGCGCCCCTGGCGAAGCCGGTGACCGTGCTCTTGGCAAGCCCCTGGTACCAGGGCTGGTGCTGTTGGACATTGGTGAGGATCGTCGTCAAGTCGCTCGCCACCGCGCTCGATACTCCGCCCACGGCGGCCTTGGCGCCGATGCGCGCGGCGATGCCGGCGGCCCCCTTCATGCTGGAGAGCCCGTCCGTCGCGAGCCCCCCGAGGCCGCCCACGACCCCTTTCGCGAAGCCCCCGGCGGCGCCGATCCCCATGGCCTCGAAGAGGCCCTTGGCCGTGAAGTCGCTGCCGTGCTGCACGTCGTATTTCAGTCCGGCCATCCCGGCGCTCGAGATCGTGCTCCCCGCGACATTGAGACCGAACTTGGTGAGTTTCGTGGACATGGACGCGGTCGATTTCGCCGCGCCCGCGGCCGCCGTGGCCCCCGCGGCCACCTCGGCCGCGCCCGCCGCCGCGCCTTCTGCTGCGCCCGTCGCTCCGGCCGCCGCGCCCTTCGCCGCCCCCTTCGCCGCCCCCTTCGCCGCGCCCTTCGCCACGCCCTTCGCCACGCCCGCCGCCGCGCCCGCCGCCGCGCCCGATGCCCCGCCGGTGAAGACCGTGAGCCCGATGCCAATGGCCGTGATCGCCACCATGGCCACACCGATGCCGACCTGCTCCCAGACCGAGAGCTCACCGGTGGGGTCGGTGATGCCGAGCGGATTGTTCGCGGCGAAGATGTAGGGGCTCGCGAACTGCCGCTGCGGATCCGGCGCCACGAAGCGGCGCAGGACCGGGTCGTACATGCGGGCGCGGAAGTTGTAGAGCCCGACCTCGGCGTCCCACTCCTGCTCCTGGAAGAGGTAGGGAGTGGCCGCCATGTCCCCCTCGGCGAGCGTGAGGCCGCCGAACGGGGCGTACGCGTAGCGGGCCACGAGCGTGGCGTCCTCCACGACCGCCCACACGGACTGGTCCGGATCCGGGAGCACGAAGCGCGTGGCCGTGCCCACCAGGGCGAGGAGCCCCGCCGGCCCCCGTACGAGCACCGTCCAGGACGCACCATCCCGCCGAGCCACGGGGACCAGACCCGCGCCGAAGAAGTAGACGCTGTCAGCGCCGTCGCGGCGGCGCTTGAGCACGCGCTGCTGGCTCCCACCGTAGGCGAGCCGGAGCGCGCCGCCGGCCTCGATGCGCGTCGTCATGCCGGTGGCACGGTCGTACCCGAACGTGCGGCCGGCGCCCGCCAGGAGCTGGCCGCGCGCGCTCCAGGTGAGCGGCTGGGCCGGCCCCGACCCGACGGTGAGCGACGCGACACGGTCCGAGCCGCCGACGCACGGGGTGGCCACCACGGTGCCGTTCTCCTCGGCCTCCCAGATGTTTCCGCTGGGATCGTAGGAGCGGATGGCCATTGTCGTGGCGCCGGCCGCGGTGAGGAGCCGCCGCTGACCGTCGTAGCCGAAGACCTCCTCCTGGCTGGTGTCCTTGCCGGCGAAGCGCCACCGCACGCCGCGGGTGCGCACGACGCCATCCGCGTCATGAGCGTAGGCGAGCGCGAAGGACTGGTCGCCGGCCGCCGACGTGGTCGTCATCGCGGCCACCTGGCCGGGCGAGGTGTAGTCGACGAGCCGAGTCCACGCGCCCTGCCCGAGCACCTCCCGCTGCACCGCGCCGTCCGCGCTCCAGCCGTAGGCCGCGAGGTCGGCGAGGCCGGCGGCGGTGCCGACGGACACGACGTGCCCGAGGTCGTCATAGGCATAGTGGACCGCCGCGAGCGGGGCTCCCGCGGGGAGAGCGACTTGGACCACCTCCGAGAGGTTGTCGTACGTGTAGGCGACCGTACCGTCGGCGGCCGTGGGCCCGTCGAGTGTCATGCGCACCGAGGAGAGGTGCCCATCGTCGTCGTAGCCGAACACCTCGGTGACCGTGACGTCACCGTCGTGCCCGGGATTGTTCGCCACCGAGCTCCATTTCCTGCCGATGAGGGTGGGCTCGTCCCCGTTGCCGTCGTAGTGCATCGTGACCGCAACCGTGGACTCCTCGGTCGGCCAGTCGGGCTGGTTCGCGAGCAGGCGCAGCGCCGCGGGGTCCCACGCCGCCGAGACGGTGCCCTCCTCCACCATGCGCCCGATCGCGTCGTACTTGTAGTAGACGAACCACTGCTCGCCCGCATCCATCGCGGGCTGCACGAAGCGCAGCCGCCCGGCCACGTCCGACACGAACTGCGTCTCCCCCGCGTCGGGATCGGCAAGGGACTCGATGCGCTGAAGGGCGTCCGTGGTCGTCCGCTGTGCGTAGGCGCTCGGGTCCTGCTGGGGCCCGCTCACCAGCGCGTTGGGGAGCGCGGTCTGGAGCGTGGCCGCGGGCCCGGACGCGCCCGCCGTGTAGGTCCGGTTGCCCGAGGTGCGCGAGACCTCCTCCCCCACGCTCGACACGTAGGTGCTCGTCACGGTCTGCCTGAGCTGGTCGGTCAGGCGCATGGACCGCGTCTGGACCGGGCTCGTGAGCGTGTCCTGGAAGTAATGGCCGGCCGGGAGGCTCCCCGCCGCGTTCGCGCCGAAACGGAGCCGCGTGGTCTGGCGGTGCTCCTCGAGCACCGAGAGGTCGATCGCATAGGGCTTGCCAGGTTTGCCCTGCTCTATCGACTGCTGCCGGGGCGAGGCCTCGTAGCGCGTGCCCAGGTAGGGGTAGCCCTTGTCGTCCGAGCGCATGATGCCGTCCTCGGCCTGCCCCCGGTAGTAGTCGGCGACGTCGCCCTTCAGCTCCCAGGTGGTGGAGAGATTCGCGAGGAAGTCCTCCACGTCCACGAAGCCGGGCCGGTATTGGAAGACGGGCTGGTGTTGGCCGGAGCCGAACGAGCCGGGGGCGCCCTTCGTCGTCACGAGCTGGCGGTCGAGCGCGTCGTAGACGAGGCCGACCACGGTGCTGTCGGCGCCATGGAGCTGCTGCACCTGCCGCTGCCGGCCGGCGGCGTCGTTGTAGGACACGCCGACGCGGACGCCCTCGACGACGGAGAGGTTGCGGATGGCGCCCTCCCCGGCGAGCGTGATGGACACAGTGTCCCCGACAGGGCGGACCGCCTGGCTGTAGAGGAGCTGGCCTCCGGCGAAGAAGAGCACGACGCCATCGCCGACGACGAGGAGCCAGTGCTGCTCGAGGGGGGACGTGGCCAACGCCGTCCAGGCCACGCCCGCCTGGGACGCGGTCCAGCCGCCATCCCAGCGAACCGTCACGTTGCCCACTGACACGGATGCGACCACGTCGCGCGCCTGGAGTTCGAAGTAGACCGCGCGGGTCCCCACTGCGGTGCCGCGCCAGGTGACCAACCCCTCGGTGGCTCCCGTGTGCACGAGGGCGCCGTCCGCGGCCGCCCACCCGGCGGACGCGCTCCAGCGCTCGCGCCAACGGTCGCGGTCACGGAAGGTCTCGAGCACGCCGCCGGTGGCGGGGTGCAGGGTGACCTCGGCGTTGGGGCTCGTTGGCGAGAAGACGTCGTCATTGCCCTGGCGCGAGAGGAAGGCCTGGAAGAGCTCCTTGATCTGCCCGGAGGCACCCACCGAGACGGTCGGCTGGAAGGCGCGGTCATGGTACGTGCGCGTGGTGCGGCCGCTCGCGTCCTGGGTGGAGGTGATCTGCTGACTCGGCTCATCGAAGGTGCGGGTCACGAGGCTGTTGGCCAGGGGGACCACCAGCACGCTGTCGAGGGTCACCGGGCTGGCGGTGGTGTTCGTGATCGACAAGGCGAGCGCCACCGACGACTCCGTGGCGGCGGAGCGGGGCGCGAGCGGGGCACTGCCGGTCACGAGGGTCCTCGGCCGGCGAGGACGAGCGGCGAGGCGGGCGCGGCGGGCCGCGGAGCGCCGATCGGGCGCGGGAACGGCGCCCCCAAGCACCTGGGGGCCGCCGAGCGGGACGGGCACGGTGACGTAGCGCCACGCGCCCTCCGTGGCGGGCAGCGGCACGAAGATCGGCGTGGCGGCCACGCCGTCGACGGTGACGGTCGCGGAGATGCCTGTGGTGGCGTCGGCGGCGAAGCCGGCCGGGGTCTGCACCCACACCCCGACGAGGTACGTGCCCTCGGGCGCCTCGGGCGTCACCGTCACGGCGAGAGAGGCGTTGGCGCCGCCGGGCAGCCGGGCCGCGCGGATGCCAGTGCGCGCGTCGTCCGCGTCATACTCCACGCCGGAGAGCGTCCAGCGGGAGGTGTCCTCGTAGGGCTGGAAGCCGAGGAAGGCGAGCCCGCCGAACGGCACGTTGGACGAGCATGCCACGGCGAACTCGCAGTTGGCGCTGTGGATCGTGGCGGTCGGCACGCCAAGGCCGTCCACGCTCTCCTGCTCCTGGCCATGGGCCGTGCGCTCCGTGGTGCGCGCCGCGATGGCCCACCCGGCCGGGTTGTCCCCCGGTGCGTAGGCGGCGAACGGGAACGCCACGTCCGCCGCGTCGAGGAGGCCGAAGCTCGCCTCGGCCGCTGCGACGAGCACACCCTCGGCGCTCGGCCAGCCGGCGTAGGTCGTCGCCATGACCAGCACGGGGACCGTGCCCGTGGCGGTCGTGACTGTGTCGGTCACCTGCGCGGGGTCGGTGAGCGCGTGGATCGCGGCCAGACCGGCATCGACCGCGACGCCCTGGACCGTGGTTTGCACGAACGTCTGCGCCTGGCCCTCGCCCCCGTACTGCTGGAGCGAGATGGTCACCGGCTGGCCGGTCGCGGACCCGGGCGCGCCGTCCGGTATGAACACGGTGGTCTTCGTGTTGGTGACACCGTTGACGACTCGCGTGTCCACCGTCTGCACCACCCAACCGCCGCGGAGCACGAGGGTCTCAGGCTCGAGGACGTCGGAGGCGACCTGCTCGTAGACGTCCCAGGAGGCCCCTGTGCTCTCGAGCAGCACGCCGTCGCGGTCGCGCGTCTCCGTGCGCAGCAGGAGTCCGTCGAGCATGGCGTAGTAGTTGTCGCCAGTCTGATCCACCATGCCGTTGAGGTAGGTGCTGTCCACCCACCCGTTCACGGGGTCCGCCGCATCCGAGGTGCCCGAGCAGGTGCGGGCGGAGAAGTACTTCACGATGTTGCCCAGGGGGTCGCAGCCCGCGGTGCCCGTGTCGAAGACGTAGCGCGTCGGGAGCTCGTCCTGATAGCCGTTGGTGACGTCGAGGCCGGTGACCGCGTAGTGCTCGATGGGACCGGCGAAGGCGTCCCCGGCGTACTGGTGGAGGTACACCGTCGTCGCCGCGTCGAAGTCGACGGCGGCCTCGGGGTAGGTGGCGAAAAGCCGCGGCCCCTTGGGCGACGTGCCCGGGCCCTCCCCGCGGACCATCTTCTCCTGGAGGAACGGCTCGGGCTTGCCCACCTGCCCGTTTCGCAGCACGACAGCCTCGGCCCGCTGCGACGAGCTCCCCTTCTCGGCGGTGAATGCCAGAAAGGTCGGCCCCTCGTCCACGAGCGACTCGGAGTCGAAGTCGTAGCCCTCCGCGCTCACGAGGGCCGCCAGGTCGGCTGACGCCGGCGAGGTCACGACGGCACCCCAGTCCGACGCGGTGCCACGGAAGTACACGTACGGGCCGACGACCGCCCAGTCGCCACCTCCGCTCGTGGGCCAGTTGTCCGCCTGATTATCCTGGGACGGCAGCGATTGGCCCAACCCGGCCGGGGCCGGCCTCCAACCCATTGTCGGGTCGTAGGCCATCACCTGCCCGATGGCCTCGCCGATGCCGTTGGTGGGAACGATGACCTGGATGGCGTAGTCGGGCCCGAACGCGTAGCGCTGGTCGCGACCCGCGTCGGGCATGCCCGGGTTGAGCGTCGTGCTCACCGCCCACGCCGCGCCATCGAAGCGCGCGAGGTTGCCGTTGCTGGCGACGAGCGTGTCGTCGATCACCTGCGGAATCCACGGGGTGGGCGGGTTGCCCTGCCCGAAGGTGTCGGTGAACTCGCCGAGCTCGTGGACCTCGAGCGCGTAGGCCGCCGTCCACTGCGCCACCCAGACGCGGTAGGTGTTCTCCTGCTCGTTGCTCGCGGTCAGATTGGACACTGCCACGAGCGAGGCGCCCGGCACGAGGGCGACACTGTCCAGGTCCACCGTCGAAAACCCCGGGAGCGTGGTCTCGGTCCCCGACTGCCACACGAGCAGACTGTCCAGCCAGCGGAGCGCCAGCTTGCCGTCGAGATCCAACGTGGCGAGGTACTCCCCGCCGCCCGCGATCCATGTGTAGCGGGGGGGCGTGATCGTCTCGCGCGTCCACGCCCGCGTGATCCATCGCCAGGTGAGCAGATCGTAGCTGCCGGACTGGGTACTGCTGCTCATCCGCGCCACGGCGAGCCAGGTGGTGCCGCCCACGAAGGTCGTGGCGGCGCCGGTCGTCGGCCACGTGAGGGTGGGGACGTTCTGCGCGGTGGTGACCCCGTCGATGGTGGCGCTGCGCCACTGGCCGGGCCGCGCCACGTCACGGTCGAAGACGTAGACGGCGCGCTCCGACGGGGTGGTGCGCGTGAAGGTGAGCGCGAAGAAGTCCTGGTTGGCGACGACCTGGAGGCTGTCGAGATCGAGGCCGAGCGTGTCGAGGAGGGCGTCGTCCGGGTCGAGCTGCCATGTGAGCCACGACCCCCCCCAGGTCCAGACCTGGAGTGAGAGCCGGCCGTTCGCCTGGTTGTAGTACGTGACGACCGTGTAGTCCGGGCCATGGTAGACGCGTGGCGAGCCGCTGCCGACGGCGTCCGGCCGCTTCACCTCCGCGCGCCGTTCGCACAGCGTGAGCTCCTGGCGGGTATAGGTATAGGTGGCGGTGCCGCCCTCCGGATAGGTGAGGGTCGCGAGGGCCGCGGGCTGGCCGCCCTCCGCCGCGGCGTCGAGGTAGTAGCCGAGCACGAGGCCGGGGCTCGCCACGCCGTCCTGGTCGAACTGGGTGATGCCGGTGAGGAAGCGCTTGAACGTGTCGCCCCGGAGAGGGCCCGTGGCATCGGTGACGTTGGCCACCTCGCGCTCCCGTCCGGCCGCGCCCGGCCGCGGATCGTAGGTGAAGCGGAAGCTGAGGAGGGTGGAGCCGTCGGTCGCCCGGAGGGTGATCTCGTCGAGGAAGCGCGTCTCGTAGCAGTCCTGCCATGCGCCGGGGGCGTCGCTGGGGACGGCGAGGTGCGGGTCCGCGTACTCGCGCGGAGCCGTCTCCTCGGCGCTCCACAGCTTGTCGCCGTAGTCGAGCGTGACGGTGCGGCCGAACACGTCGGTGATGCGGGTCAGGTACACGGCCTTGGTGTACGGCAGCCCGCCGGCGCCCACACGCTGCTCGCAGCCGCGGATCATGCCGTCGTCGGTCCGCTCGAAGCCGTTGTAGGCATAGGTGACGGAACTCCCGAATCGGTCCGTGACGCGGCCGAGGTACCAGGCACGCGCCACCTGGACCTGCCCCTCGGTCCGCTTCGAGGCGCCGCTCCAGATCGGCTCACCGTTGCTTCCCTTCCACCACACCGACCAGGCCACCGTCTCGTTCACGCTGTGCGCGCCGGCCGCGTCCCGCGTGACACCGCCGCCGAACGAGCGCCGCATCGCCGAGTCACTCGTGACCACCCAACGCTCGTAGCGCGGGTAGTACTGGAGCTTCCAGAACTGGTAGTTCTGGAGCTGGTACGCCTCGCCGCCGTCCTTCGCCAGCAGCCGCTCTCCCACCTCGAGCGTATAGAGCAGCTCGTGGGTGTCGTCGACGAGCTCCCAGGTGCCATTGCCGCCCCGCACGATGGCGTCCGCCGACAGGAGGAGCCCGTGCGCGTGGAACTCCTCAACGAGCGCGGCGGGGACGGGCTTCCCGTCGGCCAGGCCGCCAGCGAGGGCCGCGTCGGCGGAGAAGAGGCGAGGTGCCCACGGCTGGCGAACCAGCGTGTTGGGCACCCCGTTGTCGTAGAGCGCGTACTGCCGCGTGCCCGGCACCGGCGAGCCCGAGGACACCGCCTCGATCCACGTGAGGGGAAGGCCCCAGCCGAGGCCGACCACCCCCGTCGGCGCCTCGCGGTTCCACGTCGTCGCCTCGCGGAACACGTTGGATTGGTACTGGAGTGACAACGTCACGTCGAGGTCGTTGCCCTGGGAACGCCCCGGGAGGGTGAGCAGGCTCTGGGTGAGGTTCACGTCCCCGCGGAACAGGTTGACGGAGCTCGACAGGTTTCCAACGGAGCTGCCGTCCATCTGGAACGTGCGAATGGCGGGGATCTGGTTTTGCGACGGGGGGTTGGACGACGACATGGTAGGCCTCGAGCGCGCGCGAACGGGGTGGGGCCCGCGCGGATGGCACGGGACGGGAAGCGGGTGCCCCGCGGCGTAGCGGGGCACCGGCCGGGTCCAATCAGCAGGAACTAGGAGGCCGCCACGGTCTTCGGGATGCCGATGACCACGAACGACACGCTGGAGCTGTCGTTCGTCTCGACGTTCCCGCTGTCATCACTGATGAAGGCCCGCGGCGAGGTCAGCCGGACGGTAGACCCCTCGACCGTCCACGTCTTGCAGCCGCCACCCATCGTCCTGACGTGGTTGTCCTGGTTCTTGTGGAAGCGCACCTGGTAGTCCTGGAGGAGCACCACCGCGGCGGAGAGCTGCTGCCCGAGATCCACGCTGATGGTGCTGGTCGTCTGCTGGTTGGTCAGGGGGGCCGCGCACACCCCGTCCGCGGTGGTGGTGGCGGCGAGGAGGCCGGCGTCGAGCTCCGCCGTGGCCTGGTTGCCCGAGTTGTCGTGCATCGACGCGGTGGCCACGATGTTGGCCGTGGTGCCGTTCGCGACCACGCCCGCCGAAAGATCGAGCGACGCCACCTCGTTGTCGCTGCTGTGGTTGAGCTTCCACCCGGAGAGGAAGGCGGCGTTGATCGAGAGCGTCGAGCTCGGGAGCGCGATGCCGGCGCTCTGCCCGTTGGCGGGGATGCCGTTCGCGGAGGCGAGCACGACGTTGCTGTCCTTGTAGTCGACGACCGCGATGCAGCAGACCACCACCGAGCTGGCAGCCGCGTCGAGGGTGCTCCCGCTGTCGTCCGTGAACGTCCCGTTGACACTGACGGTGACGTGCGCGTCGTCCGGCTTGTTGGGGGAGAGGGAGAGCGCGAGGGTGCGGACGTGGTGGTCGTTGTCGAAGGAAAAGCTCCAGTACGCGATGCCGATCGTGTAGGCGAGCACGGTGTGCCCGCTGAAATCGAACGTCGCGGTCTGATTGGGTTTGGTGGTGACGTTGCGAACGACGATGGGCATGGCTTGGCTCCAGGCTGACGAGGCGGCGTGTGAACGGCGAGTGCAGACGGAGTTCGTCGGCACGCACTCAACGTGAAGTGACCCTCGCACATGGGTTGTGAACTTCACAATCCATTGTTCTGGTTGCACTCCACCCACTTCGAGGGGGCCAGCTCGCGTTCCCAGGTTCGTGCAATCGGAGAACGGGCCCGATCAGAAATGACCTGGCCGGTTTGGACTTGAGGACGCGGACGAGGTGGAGTTGGTGCATGGCGGCTTTGTTCCGCGCTGCCTCCATGAACACCGCATCGGCTGCGGCCTTCTTGGCCGCCTCCTCCGTTGTCAGGTAGGCGTCAGGGGCGCGCTCGAACAGGGACCGTTTCCGCCAGGGCCTCACGCTCGTTGCGCGCGTCGGGCCGCCTGCTATAACGCGGCAGCACGACCCCGTAGCTCAGTTGGATAGAGCGGCGGTTTCCTAAACCGCAGGCCACAGGTTCGATTCCTGTCGGGGTCATCGCCCTGCTTCCGAAATACGCGGACGCAGGGCGTTTTTCTGTCCGGTGGCGCTCCGTGACGTTCAGGCGGGTTCGCTGGATTTGGTACCCGTTTGGTACCGAGTTTGCCCCTCCTGAAGCGCTGTCTCGGTCGCGCCTCGCCCCCCCGCGGTCAGGCGCTCCACGGAAGCCCGTGGGAGCCCCTCCGTAGCGTGAGCCCTGGCGAGGTGTGGAGCGCCGCGTCCTCTCCGTGCGCTGAGGCGCCCGCTCAGGGCCGCGCCTCGCCGGCCAGCGCCGCGCGGTGGATGGCCACCCAGAACTCGGCGGCCCGCCGGGCCCCTTCGAGCAGCGGCTCCGGGTGCCCGGCCCCCAGCGCCGCGCAGAGCGCCTGGGCCCGCGCGCCGTGCTCCAGGTCCACGTCGAGGTGGACGAGGAGGAAGCGCGCCTTCGTCCGCTCCAGCCCGAGCCGCCCCAGCCCCTGGCGGGCCTCGCCTCCCAGGTGCCGCGCCACGCCCTCCAGCACGCGCAGCGCGCCCAGGAAGGCGAGCTGCCGCTCCGGCCCGATTCCCTCCCAGAAGGCGTGGAAGTCGGCCACCTCGCGAGGCGTGTCGGACGAGGGCTCGCGCCCGAAGGCCGCGAGGTCCGCCTTGGCCAGCAGGTAGTGCGACTGCTCGTCCCCCGCCAGCTCCGCGAAGAAGGCCTTCAGCTCGGGGAGCGTGGCGCGCTCGGCCGCGAGCCGCAGCCGGTCTCCGCTGCGCCGCGTGTAGTGGTACATCATGTCGAGGAACGCCACGTAGCGCTCTGGCGTCACCGCCGGCAGCCAGCTCGCGACCTGCCGCGCCATCCCGACGGTGAGCGCCTCCAACTGCTCCTCAATCGACGACATCCTCAGTCCCTCCGGTCCGAAAGCAGCGCGCCCAACGTCCGCCGAGCATGCGCGAGGTGCGGCGCCGCCCGCTGGGGGGGCAGCTCGTCCAGGCGCACCACGCCCGCGTCGAGGAACCCCTCCCCACCGAGTCCCCGTCCACAGGCGGTGGGCACCGCGCGCAAATCCACCGGCTGGAGCACGCCCCGCGCGTCCCGGGCGAGCGCGAGCTTCAGCACGGCCCCCGTCTGGCACGCCAGCGTGGGCATGATGCTCAGGAAGTTGCCCAGCGAGTACGCGATGAGCCCCATCCGCGCGGGCCCGCCCCGGCGCACCTGCGTGGGGCATGTGGCGTCCGCGCCGTCGATGGACACCCACTCCACCGGCTGGAGGACATGCGGCGAGGAGCCCAGGAGGAGGTCCGCCCCGCGCTCGATGAGCCGCCAGGCGTGCTCGCGCTGGAGGGCCTCGGGCCAGTACTCGTACTCGAAGCCCCAGTGCGGCATCAGCACCACCAGGTCCGGCCCCACCGCGCGAGCGGCGTCGATGAGCGCGCCCAGCCGCTCCCAGTCCGGCGCGTGGAGGGGGCTGCCCAGCCGCGTCACCGGCACCCCGGCGGGCGGCGCCCCCACGAGGTGGTTGATGTCATACGTCACGGCGGCGATGCCCATCCGCACCCCGTCCACCTCCAGGGCGGCCACCGCGTCCTCCGGCCGGGGGCCTCCCACGCAGCGGTGCTGGGAGGAGGCCAGCACCGTCCCCCGGGTCCGCTCCAGCCCTTCGGCGCCCTGGTCGAGCGCGTGGTTGTTGCAGAGGGAGAAGACGCGGTGGCGCGCCGTGCCCTCCCAGGCCGCGAGGTAGTCCGGCGGGGCGTTGTAGTGGAGCGTCTCGTAGACGAGCCGGGGCACGGGCCGCGCCGGGTCCACCGGCGTCTCCAGGTTGGCGAAGGCCACCGCGTCCCCCGCCATCACCTCCCGGACGCCGGGAGAGAGGGCGCGGTGGAAGCCGCTGCGAATCCACATCATGTCGCCCACGGCGCTCAGCCGGAGCTCCGGCGCGCCCGCGTGCCGCCAGCTCCCCGAGGCGAGGTGCCGGGCGACTCGCGCGAAGTGCTCCCCGGTTTCGGCCGAGCGCGGCTCCGGCAGGTGAAGGAGGCTCTTGGTGAGGTAGCGCAGGTTGAGGTCCCACCGGGACAGCGGCCAGCGGCCGTCCTCGTAGCGGATGTCCGCGTACAGCCGGCGCAGGGCGTTCATGGGCGCTTTCGCTCCAGGGTGACGAGTCGCACGTCCTCCTCCACCACCATGGGGCCGGCCAGGAGGGCCCGCCACATGACGTGGAGGTAGCTGTCGAAGACGGGGGCCCCGCGCGCGAGCAGCTCGGGGCGCAGGCGCGCGTGCAGCCGCGCGAGGTTGTAGCCGGGCACCCGCGGGTAGAGGTGGTGGTCCAGGTGGTGGTTGAGGCCGTTCCACAGGAAGGTGACGAGCCGGGTGCTGCGCACCGTCGTCGCGGTGTGGAAGCGGTCGCCGCGCCAGACGTTGGCATGGTGGTCGGAGATGGACTTGAGCCCGTTGAGGGGGCTGGCGAAGAGCACCGGCAGCAGCCAGCACTCCACCGCGCCCCCGAGGAGCCCGTGGCCCGCCAGGAGCCAGAAGAGCAGCGCGTAGAAGGCCCCGTAGCCGAGCAGCACCAGCGCATGGCGGCGCAGGCGGGCGGCGTCGAAGTGCTGCACCGGGTAGAGGACGTTGAAGTAGACGAGGCTGAGCGGCAGGCCCAGCAGCACGGTGGCGTAGAAGAGTGCCCACAGCCCGGGCGAGCGGCGGCCCGCGTTGTAGGCGTCAGGGTCCTTCTCGGTGCGGTTCCAGCGGTGGTGCGCGAGGTGGTCGTGCCGCATCGGCGCGTAGGCGATGCCCACGAGCAGGCTGAGCCCGTTGCCGAAGAGGCGGTTCTGCCAGGGCCTCGGGAAGAGGGTGTCGTGCCACGCGTCGTGGTCGAGCTGGATGAGCCCCATGACGCCCTGGGCCGCCAGCAGCCACAGGGGCAGCTTCAGCCAGAAGCCGCTGACGTGCGCGAGCCCCACGCCGGCCAGCCCCCACACGCCCAGGTGGAGGGCCGCCATGCCCAGAGCCCGCGCGGGGCGGATGCGCAGCAGCTCCACCAGCTCGTCGCGGGAGGGGCCCGGCCCGGCGGGGGCAGCGGGTGAAGCGCAGACGGGGGCGAGGGCGGGCTGCATGCGGCCTCAGAGGTAGCGGGGGACGCGCTGGCGGTAGCGCGCGTAGGCCTCGCCGAGGCGGGCGGAGAGGTAGCGCTCCTCCTGGAGCACCAGCCCGTGGAACAGCCTCCCCAGCACCGCGCACGCCCCGAGCGTCACCAGCGACGGAGCCCAGAGCGAGGCGCCCACGAGGTACAGGTAGGAGAAGACGTAGATGGGGTTGCGCGAGTAGCGGTGGAGTCCACTCTCGTGCAGCACGGGCGGGGCCTCCCCCGCGTCCACGCCGATGCGGAACGTCGCGCCCATGCCGTACTGCGCCGCCAGCATGCCCACCAGCCCGAGCACGCCCAGCGCCCAGCCCACCTCCGGCGGAAGGGCCAGCAGGGGCCGGCCCCAGGGCAGCTCGGACCAGCGCGGCCAGAGCGCCGCCGCCACCACCGAGCCAGCCCACACCAGCGAGGCGCCGCTGATGCGCCGCGTGAAGCGCGTGTGGGCGGAGTCGGCCCCGGTGCTCCGGTAGGCCAGCGGGCTGCGGCCGAAGCGCAGGCGGTAGACGAAGCTGGAGCCCAGGTGCCCCAGCAGCAGGTGCAGCGAGATGAAGCCCAGGTAGAGCGCGGGCGCGTCGCGAAGCCCCTTCATGGTCCCACCACCTCCGCCGGAAGCCCGAAGCCCGAGGACGCCCAGCCCGCGAGCTGCTCGGTGAAGTCGCGCAGCTCGCCCCGGGTCCACAGTCCCTCGAACGTCGCCGTGTTGATGTTGAGCGTGTCGCCAAAGCCCAGGCCCGTCGCGCCCCAGGTGGCCGTGTGGCTGCGCATGGAGTGGATGCGGAAGGGCGCGTCCACGAAGTGCTTGTCGAGCTGCCCCAGGTAGGTCGCCACCAGCGTGTTGGTGCGGGGCTCGGCCACCAGCCCGGGGCGCGCGTTGCGCCGCAGCACGGGCCCCGGGGCGAGCCGCGCCACCGCCATGCACTCCAGCGCCGTCGTCCAGTGCACGCCCTCGTCGAGCACGCGCCGCAGCGCCTCGCGCACCAGCGCCGCCAGGGCGGGCGCGTCCTCCAGCCGGGCGCGGACCTCCCGCAGGGGAAGCTCCAGCGGCACCGTCGAGCAGCCGTTGCCCAGCATCCGCCCCAGCCCCAGCATGCGCCGCAGGTCCACCGGCACCCGCAGGCGGATGAGCCCGTCCTTCGTGGGCTCGCGCAGCGCGACGCCCGCCAGCAGCGCGGCGAAGAAGACCTCCGAGGCCTGGACGTCCGTGCGGCCAGCCGGGAGTGTCAGGCGCGCCGTCGCCATCAACGAGCGGCCCGCGGTGTCTCCACTTCGGCGCAGGCCCAGGCCCCGCTGCGCGAGGAGCCGGCGGCGGGGGCTCGCGAGGCCCAGCACCCGGCCCGGCCCGCGCAGCGCCGCGAGCAGCACCTTGCCATCCGTCAGCGCCGAGGGGCCCAGCGGGGGCGACTCCGACGCGCGCCCCGCGCAGTGCAGCCAGAGCCGCTCCAGCAGGTGGGCGAGCGCCTTGGCGTCCCCAATCGCGTGGTGGAGCTGGATGGCGAGCAGCCACGGGCCCGGCGCGCCATCGGCCAGGGGGTGGAGGTGCAGCCGCAGCGGCACGTCCCTCGCGAGGTCCACCCGGGTGTTGATGACCCGCGTCACCGCCTCGGGCTCGTCCAGCGGCTCGGCGCCTTCCAGCAGGGCCGCGTCCACCGCCTCGTCCGTGCGCGGCGCGGGCACCCACGCACCGCGCGCGTCGTCCCAGGCCACGTTGAGGCGCTCGCTCTCGCGCACCAGGGCGCGCAAGGCCCCGCGCAGCCGCGCCACGTCGGGCCGCGCGTCGATGCGCAGCAGCACCGTGGCCCAGATGGTGGCCACCTCGCCGTCCAGCCGCGCGAGGAGCGTGTCTACGAAGTTCGCGCGCATCGCTCCACCCATCCGCTCCACAGGGCCCGGGCCGCCTCGCCGTCCAGCCGCGCCCGCCCCACCGCCTCGCGCGCCCGCTCCGGCACCGGCAGGTGCTGGAAGACGATGTCGTCGGGCGCGTCCAGGCTCGGGCGGAGGCCCGTCGGCAGGTAGCCCGCCGCGAGGAGCACGGGCGTGGCCTCGGCCACGCGCTGGGGCTCGCCCATGGACAGGTGGACGAGGTCCACGCGCGCCCGCGAGGACGGGAGCGCCGTGGCCCCCTGCCCTTCCCCGGCAGGCCCCACCAGCTCCCGCCGTTCGAGCCGCAGGGACTCGTTCCAGTCGAGCGGGCGCAGCACGAGGCCCCCGGCGCGAGGGCGGCGCTCCAGCGGCGTCAGCTCCACCGTCCCCGGCAGGCCCGAGGCGGCGAGGATGGACGCGAGCCACTCCCCCCACGGCCCCGCGGGCAGGAAGCGCCGGCGCGGAGGCAGCGGCGCGAGCACCGTCGTCATCGCCAGCGCCTGCATCGGCAGGCCCGAGCCCTCCACCCCCACCAGCGTCTCCCCCTCGGTGTAGTCGACGATGAGGCCCACCGGCACGGCCCGCATGAAGCGCGACGCGTAGCGCTGCGCCATGAGGTGCAGCGTGGACGTCTGCTGGTGCAGGAAGCCCACGCGCGCCTCGAGCAGCTCCAGGAGGTGGCTCCACAGCCGCTCGTGCTCGGAGCGGTCCATGGCGGTGCGCCGGCCAGGCAGGGCCATGGAGAGCCCCGAGTCCAGGGAGTCCCGCCCCGGCTTGCGCCACAGCCCCGTGTGCCAGAGGAGCGTGCCCTGGGCGTCGAACTCCCCCAGGCTGAGCAGCGCGCCGGCCCTCCAGAGCCGCGAGGCCCCTCCAGGCTCATGGAGGAAGCGGTAGGAGTAGCTCCCGGCGTAGCGCGCGTGGAGCAGCTCTCGCAGCGCGGGCTCATCGGGCTCCGCCAGCCAGCGGGTGTGCTCGCTGGGCTGGGCGGCGCGAAGGCCGTCAAAAGGGGTGGCGGCGCGTTCCCGGCACATGGAGTGTCAGCAATGCACCAACAGGGCCAGCCGGGAAGCCCCCCTCCTTCCGAGGGGATGGGCCCGGCCGCCGCCCCGCGCCCCCACCGGGTGTGCAGCCCGCTACACGGGTTGGAGTGCTCGGATGCACAGGCGGCAAGCGCCTGCCCGGCCGTGCATCCCCGGCGCCCTGGTCGCACCTCGAACCCCCGAGCACTCAGGGGCTCCAAGGTCGCGGCGCCAGCCCCGTTCACGGGTAGTGGATGCGGGCCCGGATGGCGCGGTGGCCGGAGTAGTTGAGCGGGTTGTCCGAGCCGGTGAACTTGCGGTCGGCGGCGTCGCCCTCGTCATAGGTGACGGTGTGGCCCGAGGACGAGCGGGCCGCCGCGTTGAAGAAGAGGAAGTCGATGCGCCCCCCTCCCCCTCCCGTCCAGTTGTCCTGCAGGCACGCCTTGCTCCCCCCGCAGACCTCGTAGATGGGGTCGTTCCAGGCGTAGTTGACGGTGCTGGAGAGCTGGCTGTTCGCCTGGTTGTACCACTGCTCTTGTCCCTGAAAGCCATGCGCACGCCGATGGAGCGCGACTGGCCGTTCAGGCCTGGCCCGCGCCGCTCATCTGGTGGACGATGAAGACGTCCGGCGAGTACGTCTGGTCCTTCATGTAATAGATGAGGTCCTGCCAGTCCCCCTCACACGGGTTCTCACCGGGGTTGGGCAGGTTCTCGTAGTTCACGTTGTAGACCACCAGGAAGCCCGGGTTCTCGTTCACCGTGACGCCCTGGGGGAGCGAGCCCAGGCCTGATGCGTTCTCGGGTGTTAGCGATTACGTGAGGGAGCCTCGTGAGAGTGAGGCGCGGTGCGGCAAAGCTCCGCCGTTCGGCCGAGGCGCCGCGCACCGCGGGGACTGTAGCGGCCAGTAGCGGAGGGAGAGCCGGCGAGCCCTCATGCGGGTGTGGCAAGCGCTTCCAGTCTTCGTCCATGGACGAGGCTGTCGCGAAGCGACTCGCACGCGCGAGCCCACTCCACGAGGTGGCGGCCTTCCGGAGGCAGACGCGCTCTCCAGCACGCGAGCAGGTTGAAGGCCAGCGCCCGCAGCCAGGCCACCACCTCCAGGGCCTCGCGGTCCGGGCGACAACTACGCTGGCACAGGGGGGGCTCCTCTGCACCTACCACCACCCTCAACAGGGCCTCCATCTCTCCTATACTTGATTCGAGGGACGGCTGACTCTGCCAGGGCCACCAACAAGGCTGGGCGCCGCGCCCGACCCGCGAGCCGTGCCTCCGCGCTGCCCTGGGCAACCTCAGCCCAGGGCTGGCCACATGCCCACTACTGCTCACGGAGAACTGACCGACGCGGGCCCGGCGCTCCCAAGAGGGCGCCGGGCTCAAGGGCGGGGCTACGGGGTAACAGTGAACGCAGTCGGCTGGGTAGAGGTGAGGCCCTGCACCTGTGTCGGGGTGGAGGTCCCTCCGCCCCATGCCCACACGGAACTATCCGTGTTCAATAGCAGTGAACTCGTCGCACTCGCGGAGATCATGGTCGCGGCGGCGGAAACCCCCACGTACGTTCCGTAATTATTATTGTCGGTGGTCGTCCCATCGCCGAGCTGGCCGAAAGAATTGTCACCCCAGTTGACCAAGTAACCAAGCCCAGCGAGCACGAGGGTGTACGCATCACCCGCTGCAACACCCAGCACCGAACTCCGGGCCAGAAGAGGAACGGAACTGCTGTTGGTTGAGCCGTTGCCACTGCAGAGCTGCCCATCGCTGTTGTATCCCCAGGCCCACAGGTCTCCAGACGTGGTGATCGCCGTCACATGGGCGTATCCTGCGGCAAGGGTGGCCACTCCGGTGATACCCTGGATCTGGGTCGGGTTGGGGGTGGCATTGTACCCGCCGCTACCCAGCGCACCGTGCTGATCGTACCCCGAGCCCCAGACGGTTCCATCCGCCTTGAGGAAGAGTGAGTAGTAAGTCCCGGCGGCAATTGCTTTTACGCCCGCGATCTTCGCCCTTACGGGGGTGGCGCGGCTCGTATAGCCTCCATCCCCTAACGCACCAAGACCGTTATACCCCCAAGCCCAGACGGTTCCATCGGACTTCACCGCGAGCGAGTGGCCATTGCCGGCCGAAACGGCGACAACGCTCGTGAGCCCCTGTACACGCCTGGGTGTCGAACGAGTCGTCACGGTTCCATCTCCGAGTTGGCCGCTATAATTGGCACCCCATGCCCAGACGGTTCCATCCGCCTTGAGAGCCAGGGCATGTCCCGAACTCGCGGCGATGGCAGTCACGCCCGTCAGTCCCTGCACCAGCACAGGAGCAGTGGTACCGGAACCACTCCAGGCCCACACGGTTCCATCCTCTTTGAGCGCCAGATGCTGGTTGTCGCTCGCGGCGATGGAAGTGATGTTGTTGAAGCCCATCGCCTGTACGGGAGCCGGGCTCGCATTGATGGTCCCGTCTCCCAGTTGACCGAAGTAGTTGTCACCCCACGACTTCACCGCTCCATTGACCAGTGCGACGGTGTAGAAGCCTCCAGCGGCGAGGGCGGTCACTCCCGTCAGGCCCTGCACCTGCACCGGGGTGGTGCTCGAATCCATCGTCCCGTCCCCGAGTTGGCCAAAGTAGTTGTCACCCCAAGCATGCACCGCGCCAGTCGTCAGCGCCAGGGAGTGGGAGCTGCCTGCGACAATCGCGCTCGCACCGGAGATACCGGCGACCTGAACTGGACTCGCGCGCGCATCGGTGGTCCCGTCGCCCAGCTGGCCGTAGGAGTTGTCGCCCCAAGCCCACAACGTCCCGTCGGCCTTCAGCGCCAGGGAGTGAGCACCGCCCACTGCGATGGCGATGACATCGGAGACACCCTGCACCTGCACCGGAGAGGAGCTCGCGTCGGTCGTGCCATCACCCAGTTGTCCCTGGGCGTTGTCTCCCCAAGCCCAGACGGTTCCATCTGACTTCAGCGCCAGGGTGAAGTAGTCTCCTGCGGCGATGGCGGTCACTCCCGTCAGGTCCTGTACCTGGACGGGAGTCGCGCTCGACACTGCCGTGCCGTCTCCAAGCTGTCCATAATAATTGTCACCCCAGGCCAGCACGCTGCCATCCGCCTTGAGCGCCAGCGAATGGTAGTCGCCCGCCGCGAGCGCACTCACGTTCGAGAGTCCTGTCACCTGAACCGGACGGTGACGCGTCGAGTTCGTTCCGTCTCCGAGCTGGCCAGCGTAATTGTCCCCCCAAGCCCACACGCTGCCATCCACCCTGCGTGCCAGCGTGAAGTAGCTCCCCGCAGCAATAGCGGTGATGTCCTTCAGGTTGTCGACCCGCCTCGGATGGAAACGATCGGCTGCAGTGCCATCTCCGAGTTGTCCAAAGTAGTTGCCACCCCAGGTCCAGACGGTGCCATTCGCCTTCAGTGCCACGGTATGGGCATTGCCTGCGGAGATGGCAGGCGCGGTGACAAGTGCCTGGTCTTGCGTCGTGAGGGCTTCATCGGAGAGTTCAGACTCGGGCTGAGCAGGCTGGACGCAGCCACTCCAAAGAAGCCCAGACAAGAAGAAGGAGAGGACAAAGGTAATTTTCTGTCGTTGCACGGTGCGGCTCCTGCGAGGGCGACTCCAATGAGAGGCGCGGCGCAGACGTTATATTCTGAACTATCCAGCTTGTCATTAAAAACCGTGATTTGGTTATTTTCCATAGCCATGGCCGCACAACGAGGTCCGCCAGAAGCGGATGGGGGTTTCTGGTTTGCATCTTGAACACGTCCAGTGCAGGCAGTTGCACCGCGTCTCCACCGGCCCGGTGCATAAGTCCGAGCGGCACCTGTCAGCAGCACTCCTCGGCCCCTCTGCACCTGCCACCACCCCCAACCAGGGTGCGCGTCAACACTCTGGGGCGTGGGACTGGCCTACAATCTGGTGCGACTGGAGATGGAGCGCATCGCCGAAGAGGCCGATGTGCCTCCCACCCGAATCAGCTTCGCCATTGCCCTGCGTCTCATCCGCGACGAGTGGATGTGGCTGGCCGGCGCGAGCCTTGGAGCGATTCCCAAACATCTGCGACGCCTGAGAGAAGAGGTGAAACGCTTCATCCTCCCGCTGCGGCGAAGCCACAGACGCTATCCGCGTGCGGTGAAAATCAAGATAAGCAGCTACCCACGGAAGCGTCCCAAGTCCCAACCCGGTCCGTCGAGCACGCTCCCGCAGGCCACTACGTCGTGTTCGTGCCTAAAGTGAACTGCATTGACTTTAGACCCTCGGATGTCGAGCGATTTTCCGAGGGAATCTCTTTCGGCGAGCGCCCGTAGTGGCCAATCAGAATCCGGGCCTTGCTTGCGTCGCAAGAGGCGTTATGGTGGCGCCGGCCTATGGCTGTACAGCCTTCGCGCTCGCTACGCCTGGTTGCTGTTTGCTGTTGACGCAGCGCTTACGGCATTCGCCAGTTGGTACAGAAGCGCGAGAGCAATTCCAGCGATGTCTGGCGTGCAGTGCTGCGGACGAACGAGTCCATGGGCAAATTCGTTTCGGAGATTGAGTCCTGTTTGTGAGTTTAGAATTGAGTCAATATGGCTCCAAAGATCATTCCCTAGATATTCTTTTATCGTTCGGCCATCTGGAAGGGCTCGGCGCATCAGCTTTCCGAGAGTGGCGTCATCGGTTCGAGAGGTGCCATCGCCGACATCTGGCTTGAATTCAGTGGTGTCGACTCCGAGGCTGCGGAGGTGTTGGCGCAGGACATCCTCTATTCTCAGAACGAGAACGCGCGAGGCGGAAATGAAGTCTTGAGCAATGAGGCGCCCGCACCCGTGTCGGAGCAGCAGCATAGTCCCGTCATCCAATGCCAGCGGCGAGAGCGGCGCGACGAGATGCTCTTCTGATAGTCCTACGGCTTGTGCTGCTTGGAAGGTCGCGGTAGGGACGGCCCTTCGCCGTTTCCGGCTGAGGCCGCCCCCCGCACAGATCCCAGCGAGCGGAACTACCGCACTGGGCTCTTGCCTCGGGTTCTGACGTCAAACCGCTCCTCGGGCCAGGGATGCTGGATGCGGGCGGGCGGCATCCACCGTCGAACGAGCCTGCCCATCTTCTCCCAGTTCGTCCGGTCTCTCTGGCCGCGTCGCCGCAGCGACCGCTGCCAGAGTCGGATGACCTGGGTTCTGAAGGACAACAGCGCTCGCCCGTTGGTGGGTACTGCATGGTAGGCGAAGTAGCCACGCACGACAGCTCGTAGCCAAGCGCCTTGTTCCGGGATGGAGAGATGCCGACGTCGTTGCAGCTCGGCTTTCACCTCGCGCAGCTTCGCCTGCATCCGCTTCCGCATCGTTCGCCGTATGAGAAGAAACTTTCCCCGCCCAGTCCTGCCGCAGATGTGCGTCAGGCCGAGGAAGCTGAAGGTTTCCGGCTTACCGAGTCCCCGCTCCGTCCTCATCTTCTCGGCATACCGCCCGAACATGAGGAGGCGCGTCTTCTCGGGATGCAGTTCCAGGGAGAACTTCCGCAATCTCTCGCGGAGGCTCTTCAGGAACTGTTCTGCATCCGAGCGGTACTGGAACCCCACGATGAAGTCGTCAGCATAGCGCACGATGATGACTTCACCGCGCGCCTGCCGCTTCCTCCACTGCTGGGCCCAGAGGTCGAAGACGTAGTGGAGATAGATGTTCGCCAGCAGGGGCGAAATGGTAGCCCCCTGAGGCGTTCCCTGCTCCGTAGCTGCCCACGTCCCCTTCTCCATCACTCCTGCCCTCAGCCATTTCTGGATGAGATGCAGGACCCGATTGTCCGCAATCCGGTGCGCGACGAACTTCATCAGCCAACCGTGGTCGATGGCATCGAAGAATCCACGGATGTCCGCGTCGAGCACCCAGGTGGTCTTCTTGCGTAGGAGTCCGGCCGCGAGAGCGTCCAGCGACTGGTGCTGGCTGCGCCCGGGCCGAAAACCGTACGAGAAGCCGAGGAAGTCCTCCTCGTAGACGGCGTTCATCACCTGGGCGAGACCGTGCTGGAGAAGCTTGTCCTCCAGCGCAGCGACTCCGAGCGGTCGCTGCCGCCCATCCGCCTTGGGGATGTACACCCTGCGAGAGGGCTTCGCCCGGTACGCTCCGCGGTGCAGCCTCTCGTGAAGCGACTGGAGGTTGTCCTCCAGCCCTTCTCGGTAGGCCGCCCACGTGACGCCGTCCACCCCTGGAGCGGCAGTCCGGCTCATCGCCTCGAATGCCCTCCGGAGTGAGTCCTTCGTCACGTGATGCAGGAGTGCACTGAACCTCGCCTTCCTGTCCCTTCTTGCCGCTTGACGTACGCGGGTGAGCGCATTGGGCACGTGGGTCCGGCTCTGGGTCCGGGACGTGTTTTGCTCACCTGCGTTTCCCTTGGCCAGGCCCCTTCCCTCCACCACCTCCGCAGCCGTACTGCTGGCCTTGTTCGGCGGATTCGTTGGTACTACGGGCCTGTCCGACTTCCCCTGCCCGTCCATCACCGGCGTGCGGCCATCGGCCTTCCCGGTGCGTCCCGCCTTGCCATCTTCTGGCGGGCGGGCAGAGGATCTCCCGGTTCTCGCGCATGGAGCGTCCGCGCATGCGAGGGGTCTACGACCGCGCAGGACCACCCCAAGGCTCGCCATGGCGCCTGGGGGCGTGGTGCCTTCCGCTTCGGATAACAGCGTCGGCGTCCTGGACTGCCTGCTTTCGCGGCTCAATACCCTGCCTGCGTCTTCCCCTGTCAACGCTTCGCCCACACCCTCACGGGTGCCTGCGCATGACTCGGGGCCATCGTGGGTGGCTGGCCCTTCGATGTACGGCTCTTTCATCCGTTACTCCATGCCGGTTTATCCCGGCGCACTATCCGTACGACGGAAGACGTGCTGCGGGGCGTTGCCGGGATGAGCAGTGCAGGTCATCCCTCGGCGGATGCGGAAGAGAGCTGAGAAGCAGGAGTGGCTGCGGGTCGCCGAGGAGTTCGAGGCGAGCGGGCTGACGCAGCGGGAGTTCGCCGGACGCCGGGGGCTGCGGCTGAGTACGTTGCAGTCGTGGGTCTACCGTCGCAGGCGACAGGTGAGCGCCGAGGCCCAGCCGGCCGTGCGCCTGCTGCCGGTGCAGGTGAGCAGCGTGCCCGCGTCAGACGCAGCCCCGCTGGAGGTCGCCCTGGGCAGTGGCGTGCGAGTGCGGGTGTCGCCAGGCACGGACGTGGACTACGTGGCCCGGCTGGTGGCGGCGCTGGGGCGCAGTGCGTGCTGACGCTGCCCGCCTCGGTGCGAATCCTGCTGGCCACCGGGCCGGTGGACATGCGCAAGTCCATTGATGGGCTCATGGCGCTGGTGCGTACCGCCTGGGGCGAGGACGTCTACTCCGGCCACCTCTTCGCCTTCGTCAGCCGACGCGGAGACCGGGTGAAAATCCTCACCTTCAGCCGGGGCGGCTTCGTCCTGTACTACAAGCGCCTGGAGACGGGCCGCTTCCGACTGCCGCCGGTGGATGCCGACGCCCAGTCGGTGCAGTTGGACGCGACGCAGTTGGCGATGCTGCTGGACGGCATCGACGTGGCCGAGGTGAAGCGCCAGCCCGCCTGGACGCCCCCGGGGCGCACAGGTACCTGAGCACGTCACGCGGGGAGTGGCCCACCCGTTGGGTTGTTCTTCGAGGGTGCCACGCTCGCTGCCACTCGACCACCATTGCCCCTGGCGCGAGGAGGCCGAGGAGCTCAAGGCCGAGGTGGGCCGTATCGGCGGGGAGCTGGATGCGCTCAAGGGGCAGATGGCGGCCCTGCAGCGTCACGTCTTCGGCAAGAAGACGGAGCGGATGCCGACCGTGGCGTCCGAGCTGCGCGGGGAGGCGGCGGGCGAGGAGTCGAGGGCGGAGCGGGACGAGGCGGCGAAGAAGAAGCGGCGCGAGCGAGCCGCGCGCAAGGCCGAGGAGGCCCTCACGCGCGAGATTCGCCACGACGTCCCCGCCGAGGCGCGTCACTGCCCGGCCTGCGGCAGCGAGGACTTGAAGCCCCTGGGCCCGGGGCGCACCACGGTGCTGTACGAGTGGCTCCCCGCCCGCTTCGAGCGGCAGGTGCATGTGCAGCAGGTGCTGGCGTGCGCGTGCGGCCAGGGCGTGGTGACGGCCCCGGCGCCCGCGAAGGTGGTGGACAAGGGCGAGTACGGCCCGGGCTTCCTCGCCCACGTGGTGACGTCCAAGTGCGCGGATGCCATGCCCCTGCACCGGCTCGCCCAGCGGATTGAGCGAGGCGGCGTGCCCATGTGCGTATTCCGGCGATGGTGAGCACCCATTCCAGCTCAAGCCGAGCAGCCGTTCCGGCCATGGCGAGCAGTCGGAGCGTCAGCGACGCTGGGACGTCCCGTCACTTCACCTGCTTCCGCGCCTTCGTCAAATTCGCGTCCGCCTTGCGGATGGAGTCCCCGGCGAGCCGGAGGCGGTGGGCGTTGTGGACCAGCCGGTCGAGGATGGCGTCGGCCAGCGTCGCGTCGCCGATGACCGCGTGCCAGTCCTTGGGCTCCAGCTGGGAGGTCACCACCGTCGATGACTGGTGGTAGCGGTCCTCCAAGACTTCGAGCAGCTCCTTGCGCTCGGCCGAGCCCAGCGGCTCCAGGCCGAAGTCATCGAGGATGAGGACCTGGGCCTTGGCCAGCCGCTTGAGCACGTGCGGGTGCGTGCCGTCCGCGCGGGCCTGGGCCAGTTCGTCGAAGAGGCGTGAGGCGCGGCGGTACACGACGCTGTAGCCATCGCGGCACGCCTTCTGTCCCAGCGCGCACGCCAGGAAGCTCTTGCCCACGCCGGTGGGCCCGATCAGCAGCACGTTCTGCTTGTCGGCCACCCACTTCGAGGTGGACAGCTCCAGCACCTGGGACTTCGTCAGCCCTCGGGCGTGGGCGTAGTCGATGTCCTCCAGGCACGCCTGCTGGCGCAGCTTCGCGTGCTGCAGGCGCGAGGTGAGCTTCTTGTTCTCCCGGTACATCCACTCCGCGTCCGCCAACAGGCCCACCAGGTCCGTGGCCCCCAGCCCCTTGTCCCCCGGCCGCTCCATCCAGCTGCGCAGGTAGTTGGCCATGCCGTGCAGCTTCATCGCGTTGAGCTTCTCCAGCGTCTGGTCCACCAGCATCTCTTGCGCTCCTTCGGTCTCGTCGTCCGGCCGGCACGCGCCCTGTTGCCAGGGCGCGTGCCGGCCACCTCCGATGCTGGGAGACTCAAGCCAGCACCGACGGGGAATGTCCGCGCACGGCCGTCAAGCCGCGCGTGCTGTCAGTGGTAGTAGTGGGCGCCGCGCACGTTCTCGTGCTCGGGCAGCGGGCCCTTGTCGGCCGTCGTCTCGTCGGCGTCCTCGAGGCGGTGCTGGAGGATGGCGAGGACGGACTTGTAGCCCACGGCGCGGTGGCGCAGCGCCCGGGCGCACGCCTTCTCCACGCGAGGCTTGCCGTACTTCTTCTCGTCGGCCAGGCGCAGCACGCCCAGCGCGGAGCGGAAGCCCTGCTGCGGGTGGGGCCGCTTCGTCATGAGCTCCTCCACCAGCTTCGCGCACGAGGGGCCGACGCCCTCGGCCCAGCGGATGAGGCGCGAGGGTGTCCACTCGGCGTGCTGCCGGTGGGAGGCGGGCATGTGCTCGGGCTGCGTGGTGAAGCGCCCCTTCTCCAGGCTGCGCACGTGGCTGGCCACGCGGCGGCCCCCGAGGAAGACTTCGACGCAGGACTCCGTGTGGCGCAGCTCCACCGGCTTGCCCACCAGCGTGTACGGCACGCTGTACCAGTGGCCCTCCAGCTCCACGTGGTAGTCGATATTGACGCGCGCCTTCTTCCAGAAGGCCAGCTCGTACGGCCGCGCCGGCAGGGCCCGCAGCGTGGCCTTCTCCACCTGCTCGAAGAGCTCCCAGCGCGACTTGCCCAGCTTGCGCATGGGCCCCGCGTGTTGAGCTTCTCCAGCAGGGGCTTCACCGCCTCCTGCACCCCGGCCAGCGACGTGAAGTGCCGGTGGCGCAGCGCCGCCAGAATCCACCGCTCCGCCAGCAGCACGCCCACCTCCACCTTCGCCTTGTCCCGAGGCCGCCGCGGGCGCGCGGGCAGAATCGCGAAGCCGTAGTGCCGCGCCAGGTCCGCGTACGTGGGGTTCAGGTCCGGCTCATACCGGTGCGCCCGGGTGACGCCCGCCTTGAGGTTGTCGGGCACCACCAACTCGCTGACGCCGCCGAAGTACTCGAAGGCACGCACGTGGCAGCCCACCCACGTCGGCACGTCCTCGCTGAAGACGGGCTCCACGTACGTCAGGTTGCTGGCCCCCAGCACCGCCACGAAGAGCTTCGCCACCCGCACCTCGCCGGTGACGGCGTCCACCACCTGCACCCCGTCCCCGCTGAAGTCCACGAAGCACTTCTCTCCGGCCCGGTGCTCCTGGCGCAGGGTGACGCTGGAGGTGGCCAGCCATCGCCCGTACCTCTCGCAGAAGCGGCTGTACTGGTAGCCGCCCGGCACCCCCTCCAGGTACTCCTGCCACAGCAGCAGCTTGGTGACGCCCTTCTTCTTCAGCTCCGCATGCACGCGCGCCCAGTCCGGCTCCGGGCGCTCCGCCAGCGCCTTCGCGTCCTCGGGGAACAGCAGCGCCGTCAACGCTGCGTCATCGTCCACCTCCGGTGGCAGCGGCCACGGCAGCTTCGCCACCCGGGCTCGCCCCAGGTAGTCGCACACCGTGCCATTGCCGATGCCCAGGCTGGTCGCAATCGACCGCGTCGTCAGCTTCGCCTCGAACCTCAACCGGAACAGCTCTCTCAACTTCCGCATGGACAGCCTTTCTGCCGCCATCTCCACCTCCGAATCGGGAGGGCGGAGTGGCCTGCTGCTGCCCGGCGCCGTCAACGCTCCTGTCGACCGCCCACCCCTCATCGCGGGTGCTCGGCTTCACCGGAATGCCTGCTCGGCATCCCCGGAATCGGTGCTCGACATGCCCGGAATGCCTGCTCGGCATCCCCGGAATCGGTGCTCACCTTGCTCCAGAATCGGTGCTCACCTTGCTCCAGAATCGGTGCTCACCTTGCTCCGGAATCGGTGCTCACCTTGCTCCGGAATCGCTGCTCACCTTGGCCCGGAATCGGTGCTCGGCTTGCCCCGGAACACGCACCCATGGGCCGCAGCACGCTGACGGACCTCTTCCACCTGTCCGCCTCGGTGCTGCTGCCGCTGTCCCGCCACCTGCTGCAATGCATTGCGTCCGCAGAGGTGGTGTTAGCCGACGAGACGCCGCTGCACGTGCTGGACGTGAAGAAGACGCGGCTGGGGTACCTCTGGACGTTCCTTGCCCAGAATGAGAAGGGCGAGTGGCTCATCGGCTACCGCTTCAGCATGGGCCGCGCGAGCACGACGCCCAAGGCGGTGCTGGGCGGCACCACGGGCGCGCTCGTGGTGGACGCGTATACCGGCTACAACTCAGTGACGCTGCCCGAGGGCCGCGTCCGCGTGGGCTGCTGGGCCCACGTGCGTCGGCGCTTCTTCGACGCGCTCGCCACCGCCCCCGAGGCCCGCCAGGCCCTGGACCTCATCCTCGCGCTCTACCGGGTGGAGGCCCAGGCGCGCGAGGCGGACGTGGTGCGCACGGCCGCCCACCGCGAGCTCCGCCAGCAGCACAGCGCGCCCGTCCTTGCCCAACTGCGCGTCTGGCTCGACGCGCAGGCGCCGCAACACCCGCCGAAAGGGCCGCTGGGTGGGGCCATTTCCTACGCGCTGAAGCAGTGGGACGCGCTGAGCCGCTTCGTCTCCGACGAGCGCTTGCCTTTGGATAACAACCGCTCGGAAGGCGCCCTGCGAAAAGCGGCCCTGGGCCGGAAGAACTTTCTCTTCGTCGGCCACGAGGCCGCGGGGGAGAACCTCGCCGGCCTCTATGCGCTGGTGGCCACGTGCGAGGCCAACCACGTCAACCCCGAGGAGTACCTGGCCGACGTGCTGCTGCGCGTGCAGACACACCCCCAAGCGCGCATCGGAGAGTTGCTCCCGCACGAGTGGAAGCGCCTGCGCGCCGCCGACTCCTCCTGAGCCCCGCCGCCGGGGCGATTCCCCTCTGCCAGTTCATGTCCCGGCTCGAGAACATCGCCGAGCCAGCAACCGTCCGCCCCTCAAACGGCTCGGTCACGGCATTCTCCGGACGGATACCCTGGAAGCCCGGGCGCGTCCACTAGGACAGCCACGTCCTCTTCGACAGGCACTTTACTCGTTTCCTGGCGCACCGTCGACAGTGGAGTCTGACTGTGTCTCGGACTCCGCGCGGGTCCTCCCTTCTGACAAGAGGGTTGGGCCTTCCAGTTGTCTGCCTTCTCCCGGACAGGTTCGCGAGGACAAACGGGCCAGGGCGCGCGGGCGCGTCCGCCTGTATTGGAAGCACCTCTGCGAGCATTGATGACTCAATGATAGCCCGGTTGTTAAATCCGCTTGTCCTTGGTTCCAGGCTCCATGTGTCGAGCATTCACTAAATGACAGAGTCATCGACGGCGGCTGTCAAGTGCATGAATGCCCCTCTGTTGCGCATTGCGTCCGCTTCGACTAATCTGGCCAGAAATGTCGGATTGTGCGTGCGCAATCCAGTATAGGGCCACTGTGTCTAGCCGCTCACTGTTGCTTGGTTTGGAGGGTTTTTGGACTGGCGAGATTACGAACAGCAGATTTTTCAAAGCCTCCGCAAGCAATTCCCCGAAACCGAGCTGGTATGCAACGTGAAGCTCGATGGGAAAATATCCGGCATAAAACGTCAAATTGACATTCTTGCTCGCGGTCAGGTCATGGACGCGCGACCGCTTGCAGTTGTTGACTGCAAATACTTCAGCCGACAAGTCGACATTACGGTTGTTGAGGCGTTTCTTGGATTGCTTGCTGACGTTGGGGCCCACATTGGGATTTTGATTACGAATGTCGGATACTCGGAAGCAGCGACAAGGCGTGCAGAGAACGATCAAGCTAAGGATCTGCGACTGCATGTCGTGCAGGTGTCCGAGTTGAATACACTGCCCACGTATCGCTTGATTTACTTTGGAGATATCGGCGTCAGGATCGCAATTCCGCATCAATGGGACATCGCAGATGGGCAGGTGCGGATTCCTGGACTCGCCAGTTGGGATCTCTTGCCGAAATTTATCGGAAGAGATGCTGCATATAGACTACCGCGATGGGGCTGCATTTCACTCATCCCAGTTGCCGAACAGTCGGTCGACCAGTTTGCTCGTGAACTTTTGGCGAGACAGCATGCGATCGCGCAACAGCGCGGAAGCGTTCAGTATCGCGCCGAGAATTGGGGCGCGGGAGATATTACTTATCAAAGAACCTCCACGTCGGGGGAGGAGGTGGGCTATTTTGCAATTTGCGCGGCAAGCGGCGTGATGGTTACCGTCGAGATCCAAACCACACGAGAGCACATGTTGAGGGACGAAGCAATGACAGTCGAGATTGCTAGAAGCATGATGGTCGCAAAGCTAAAAAATCTCAAGGCAACAGAATCACCCGAGGAGGCTTGGGAATCGGCTGTTCGGGGGCTCTCCTCTGTAAATGCCGAACAGGTGTCGGCAAAGAAGGATGACAAGTAGGAGGTTGATGGCCGATAGGTGAAGAGCCTAGTGCACACCTGGCTGGTCATGAGTGAAATGGGGTTTCAAGAATGGATAATCTCAAAAGTTACGGTGATTCTCGCCTGACGCAATGGTGCTTGTACTGTCGGGGCACCATTGAGACTAGAGAGCACGTCCCGTCAAAAGTCTTGCTGGACGAGCCCTACCCCGACAACCTTCCTGTTGTGGGATCTTGCTCTGCTTGCAACGCGAGCTTCTCGCTTGATGAGGAATATCTTGCCTGCCTGATAGATTGTGTGCTCGCGGGTTGTGCGGACCCGGACGTCATTCCGCGCCCCAAGATTGCTCGAATCTTGAGAGGAAAACCCGCATTGCGAGAAACGTTTCTGCGCGCCCGGCAGCACGTCGACGGCACCACGTCCTTTGCTATTGACTATCCGAGAGTGCGCAACCGGTGAGCGTCAAGGAAGATGTCGGGTGAGTCGGGTCAGCGCGTCTTCGTCCGTGCGTGCTGAATGGGCGTGGTGTTCGCGGAGGGGTTGAGGCGCACGGGCCCCGCGGGCGTCCAGTTGCGCGTGG
>NZ_JAAIXZ010000025.1 GCF_010894435.1 Pyxidicoccus trucidator
AGAAGTTGTCGCGGCGGCCCACCCGGGGCACGCGCAGCAAGTCCCGCCACAGCTCCGCCAGTTGCTCCTCCATCGGCGTCGCGGGCGGCTCGTGCGCCTGCTCCGAGTCGAGTGCGGCCTCCGGCGCTGGGAAGGCCTTGCGGTCCACCTTGCCGTTCGGCGTCAGGGGCAGGGTGGACAGGGCCACGAAGGCCGCGGGCAGCATGTACGGAGGCAGGTGCCGCCGCACGTGGGCGCGAAGCTCCGCGACGTCCAGGGCAGGGGAGTCGACGCCCTCGCCATGGGCCGGCACCACGTACGCGACCAGGCGCTTGTCGCCGGGCACGTCCTCGCGCACCAGCACCACCGCATCCCGGACCGAATCATGCGTCCGGAGCGCGGCCTCGATTTCACCCGGCTCGATGCGGATGCCGCGCACCTTGACCTGGGTGTCCGCGCGGCCCAGGTACTCCAGCGTGCCGTCGAGCCTCCAGCGCGCCCGGTCTCCGGTGCGGTACAGCCGCGCGCCCTCACCAAACGGGTCGGGCACGAAGCGCTCCGCCGTCAGGTCCGGACGCCCGTGGTAGCCGCGCGCCACGCCCTCGCCGCCCACGTACAGCTCTCCGATGATGCCCGTTGGCACCGGCTGGAGGTCCGCGTCCAGCACGTACAGCCGCACGTTCGGCAGCGGCCGGCCGATGGAGACCTCGCGTCCGTCCGGCATGGGCTCGGACGCGCACGCCAGGTCCATCGAGGTGGCCACCGCCGTCACCTCCGTGAGCCCGTACGTGTTCAGCAGCGGCACCGTGGCCCCCAGGTGCTGGCGCCACTGCGCCACGCGCTCGGGGACCGCGCGCTCACCGCCGATGACCACCCACTTCAGGCCCGCGGGGAGCCGCGACTTGCCCGCGTCCAGGCTCGCCGTGACTTCGTGCCAGAAGGCCGTGGGCAGGTTGAGCTGCGTGACGCCCGCTGCCTCGACCCTGGCGAGGAACGCGTCTGGCACGTCCAGCAACTCCGGCGTGCGCAGCACCAGCGTGCCGCCGCGCGTGAGGCACGGGTAGATCTCCTCCGCGCTGGTGTCCCAGCTGATGGAGGCGAACTGGAGCACCCGGTCTCCCGGCTCCACCGGGAAGGTGCGCCACGCCGCGCGGGTGAAGTTCACCAGCGAGCCGTGCTGCACCACCACGCCCTTGGGACGCCCTGTCGAGCCCGACGTGTAGAGCACGTACGCCGCCGCCTCGGGCGGAACGTGGACTCTCGTGAAGGGGACGTGCCCCGCCTCCGGCACCGCGTCCACGTCCACCCAGACGCGCCCCGGCGCTTCGCCCAGCTTCTGGCGGAACGCGCCGCGCGCCACCACCACGCTCGCGCCGCTGTCCTCCAGCATGAAGGCCAGCCGCTCCTCGGGGTACTCCGCGTCCAGTGGCACGTACGCGCCGCCCGCCTTCAGCACGCCGAGCAGCGCGGTCATCAGCTCCACCGAGCGCTCCACGCACACGGCCACCCGCGTCTCCAGCCCCACACCGAGCTCCCGCAGCCGCCGCGCCAGCGCCTCGGCCCGCGCGTCCAGCTCCCGGTACGTGACGGACTGACTGCCCGCCGTGACGGCCAGGGCGTCCGGCGTCCTGGCCACCTGGGCCTCGAACAGCGCGTGGATGCTCGTGTCGCGGGGCACGTCCTCGTGCGCTCCGTTCCACTCGACCAGCAGCCGGTGCCGCTCCTCGGGGGCGAGGAGGGACAGGTCGTTGAGCCGGGCCTCCGGCCGTTCGACGATGCCCTGGAGGAGCTTCTGGAAGTGCTCGAAGAGGCGCTCCGCCGTCGAAGGCTCGAACAGGACGGTGCTGTAGTTGAGCGTTCCCGCGAAGCCCTCTCCGGTGCGGAAGAGGTCCAGGCTCAGCTCGAACAGGGCGAGCCCGCTGTCCTCGACCTCCGCCGGGCGCACGGCCAGCTCGGGCAGTCGCAGCTCGGGCATGGGCGCGTTCTGCAGGGCGAACATCACCTGGAACAGGGGCGTACGGCTCGCATCTCTCGCGGGCTGCAGCTCCTCCACCAGTCGCTCGAAGGGCACGTCCTGGTGGTCGAAAGCCCCCAGCGTGGAGGCTCGCACTTGAGCCAGCAGCTCACGGAACGTCATGCCCGGTGAGAAACGGGCGCGGAGCACCAGCGTGTTGACGAAGAAGCCGATGAGGCGCTCCGTCTCCGGCTGCCGCCGGTTCGCGATGGGCGAGCCGACGGAGAGGTCGTCCTGCCCCGAGTACCGGTGCAGCAGCGTCTGGAAGGCGGCCAGCAGCAGGATGAAGGGCGTGACGCTCTCGCGGCGTGCCAGCTCCTCCACGGCCTGCGTGAGCGCGAGCGGCAGGTGCACCTGTCGCGTCGCGCCCTGGTGCGAGAAGACGGCCGGGCGAGGCCTGTCGGTGGGCAGCTCCAGCGCGTGGGAGGCGCCCGCGAGCTGCTGCTTCCACCAGTCCAGCTTTGCCTGCAGGGTGTCGCCCTGGAGCCACTGGCGCTGCCACACGGCGTAGTCCGCGTACTGCACGGGCAGCTCCGGCAGCGGCGAAGGATGTCCGCTTCGGAAGGCCTCGTAGAGCAGCGTCAAGTCCCGCACCAGCACGCCCATGGACCAGCCGTCCGTGACGATGTGGTGCAGGTGGAGGACCAGCACGTGCTCCCGCGCGCCCAGCTTCAGCAGCAGGACGCGGAGCAGCGGTCCCCGCTGCAGGTCGAACGGGCGGCGGGACTCCTCCGTCGCCAGGTGCACGGCCTCTGCCTTGCGCGCCGCCGCGTCCTGGAGGGTCGACAGGTCCACGCGCCGGATGGGCACGGAGCCTGGCGCGTGGAGCTGCTGAACGGCCTGGCCTTCCTCCTGGCCGAAGCTGGTGCGCAGTGACTCGTGCCGGCGCACCAGCGCGTCGAAGCTCCGCTGGAGCGCGGCCTCGTCCAGCGCGCCCTCCAGGGTCAGCGCGAGCGGGACGTTGTAGACGGCGCTGCCCGGCTCCAGCTGGTCGATGAACCACAGCCGCTGCTGCGCGAAGGAGAGCGGAAGGGCTTCCGTGCGCGGCACGCGCGCCAGTGTCGGTGCCTGCGTGTGGGCGGCCGAGCCCAGGTGCTCCGCGAGCCCCGCCACGGTGGGCGAGGAGAACAGCCGCGTCAGCGGAAGCTCCACGTTCAGCGCCGCGCGGATGCGCGCCACCACCTGGGTGGCCAGGAGCGAGTGGCCGCCCAGCTCGAAGAAGTTGTCGTGGATGCCCACCGTGTCCCGGCGCAGCACCTCCGCCCAGATGGAGACGAGCCGCGCCTCCAGCGCATTGCGTGGCGGCACGTTCTGCGTGGAGGCGGAAGGAGCCTCGGGTGCGGGCAGGGCCGCGCGGTCCACCTTGCCGTGCGACGTCAGCGGCAGGGCCGCGAGCGCCACGAAGGCCGAGGGCACCATGTACTCGGGCAGGTGTCTGCCCAGGTGCTCTCTCAGGCTGGCGGTGTCCACGTCCACGGGGGCGACGTAGGCGACCAGGCGCTTGTCGCCGGGCACATCCTCGCGAACCAGCACCGTGGCCTCGGTGACGCTGGCGTGCTCGCGCAGCGTGACTTCAATCTCGCCGGTCTCGATGCGGAAGCCCCGCACCTTCACCTGGAAGTCGATGCGGCCGAGGAAGCGCAGCGTGCCATCCGCGTTCCAGCTCACCCGGTCTCCGGAGCGGTACAGCCGCGCTCCCGGAGTGGAGGAGAACGGATGGGGCACGAAGCGCTCGGCGGTGAGCGCGGGCCGGCCGAGGTAGCCCCGGGCCAGGCCGTCGCCGCCGATGTACAGCTCTCCGGGCAGGCCCACCGGCACGGGACGCAGGGCCTCGTCCAGCACGTAGACCTGGGTGTTGGAGATGGGCGTGCCGATGGAGACGGACGTGCCCACCGCGTCACCGGGCGACAGCCGGTGCGTGGTGGTCAGGGTGGTGACCTCCGTGGGGCCGTAGCCGTTGACGAGGGTGGCTCCGGAGGCCAGCCGCTCACGCGCCCGCGAGGCGGGCATCACATCGCCACCCACCACGAGCTGTGTCACTCGGGCCAGCGCCTCTGGCTGGTGCTGCTGCATCAGGTCGAAGAGGGCGGTGGCGAGGACCATCCACGTCACCCGATGCTCGGTGATGAGCCGCGCCAGCTCCGCCACGTCGGGCGCGTGCGGCGGGTAGACGACCAGTCGCGCGCCGTGCAGCAGCGCGCCCCAGATGTCCAGGGTGGACGGGTCGAAGGTCAGGGGGATGACCTGGAGGACGACCACCTCGGGCCCGAAGTGCCAGTGGTGCTGACCGAACAGCAGGCGCAGCACGCCCCGGTGCGGCACGGCCACGCCCTTGGGCGTTCCCGTGGAGCCCGACGTATACGTGACGTAGGCGAGCTGGTCCGTCGCCACCGGCACGGTGACGGGCTGGAATGACTGCCGTGAGATCGCCTCCCATCCGGAGTCGACGCACACCACGGGCCGCGAGCCCGCCGGCAGCGCGGAGGCGACGGAGTCCACCGCCAGGACCGCCGAGACTCCGGCGTCCTCGAGCACGAAGCCCAGTCGCCGCGAGGGCCAGGTGGAGTCGAGCGGGACGTAGCAGCCACCCGCCTTGAGGATGCCCAGCAGCGCCACGAAGAGGTCCAGACCGCGCGGAATGCACACGCCGATGCGCGGCTCGCTGCCCAGCCCCAGTGAGACCAGATACCGGGCGAGCTGGTTGGAGCGTGCCTCCAGCTCGGCGTAGGTGAGGGTGCGGCCGTCGAACTCGACGGCCACGGCCGCTGGCGTCCGCCGGGCCTGGACGGTGAAGCACTGGTGCACGGTAGCGTCGGCCGGGTAGTCGGCCCGGGTGTCGTTCCAGGCCTCCAGCAGTTGCTGGCGCTCCGTCTCGGTGGACAGCGGCAGGCTGGCCAGGGGCAGGTCCGGCGAGGCGACGGCGGCTTCGAGGAGCACGCGCAGGTGCTCCGCCATGCGGGCCAGCGTGGACGCTTCGAACAGCGAGGTGGCGTAGTTGAAGCCACCCCGATAGCCGTCCCCGGCGCGGTGCAGCGTCAGCTCCAGGTCGAACCGATTCACTCCGGTATCGGCCTCCAGCGGACGGAGTGACAGCCCCGGCAAGGATAGCTCGGGCAGCGGCGCGTTCTGGAGCGCGAAGACGACCTGGAAGAGCGGCGTACGGCTCGGGTCTCTCGCCGGCTGCAGGGCCTCCACCAGTCTTTCAAAGGGCAGGTCCTGGTGCTCGAAGGCGCCGAGCGTGGTGCCTCGCACCCGGGCCAGCAGGTCTCGGAAGGTGTCCCGTCCGCCCACGCGCGTGCGCAGGACGAGCGTGTTCGCGAAGAAGCCGATCAGCCCCTCACTGTCCGAGTGACGTCGCCCGGCGATGGGCGAGCCCACCGAGACATCGTCCTGGCCCGAGTAGCGGTGGAGCAGCTCCTGGAAGGCCGCGAGCAGCACCATGAAGGGCGTGGCACCCTCGCGCCGCGCCAGCGCATCCACCGCGTCACTCAGCTCACGCGGCAGGTGCAGCGGCAGGGGCGCGCCCTGGAAGGACTGCTGCGGCGGGCGCGGCTTGTCCGTGGGCAGGTCCAGGTACGGCTGAGCGCCCGAGAGCTGCTCGCGCCAGTAGCCGAGCTGAGCGTCCAGCACCGCTCCCTGGAGCCAGCTCCGCTGCCAGACGGAGTAGTCGGCGTACTGCACGGGCAGCTCGGCCAGCGGAGACGGCTGCCCCTCGCGGAAAGCCGCGTAGAGGGCGGACATCTCCCGCACCAGCACGCCCGTGGACCAGCCGTCGGAGATGATGTGGTGCAGGTTCAGCACCAGGACGTGCTCGGCCGCCCCCAGCTTCAGCAGGAGCGCTCGCACCAGCGGCCCGTGCTCCAGGTCGAACAGGTGCCGGGCCTCTTCCGTGGCCAGCCGCCGGGCCTCGGCCTCGCGCAGCACCGTGTCGGACAGGTGCGTGAGGTCCAGGACCTGAAGCGGCATGGGGAACGGGGGATGGATGACCTGGAATGGCTCACCCGCCTCCGAGCGGAAGGTGGTGCGCAGCGCCTCGTGGCGTCGAACCAGCTCGTCGAAGCCGCGCTGGAGCGCGCCCAGGTCCAGGGCCCCCTCCAACGTCAGGAGGATGGGGATGTTGTACGCACTGCCCGCCGTGCCGAGCTGGCCGATGAACCACAGCCGCTGCTGCGCGAAGGACAAGGGCAGCGCCGCGGCACGGTCCGCGCGAGTCAGCGGCGGCACCACGCTCGCGGAGCCAGGGGCCTGCTGGCGCGAGTCGAGCCGCGCTGCGAGGGCCGCCACGGTGGGCGCCTCGAAGAGGGCACGCAGGGGCAATTCCAGCCCGAAGGTGGTCCGCAGGCGGGCCACCAGCTGCGTGGCCAGCAGGGAGTGGCCGCCCAGCTCGAAGAAGCTGTCGTTGACGCCCACGCGCCCGCCGCCGAGGAGCTGGGCGAAGAGGTCCGCCACCGCCTGCTCCATGGGCGTGCTCGGCGCGACGTACCGGCCGCGCTGCGCCACCGCGACATCGGGCGCGGGAAGGGCCTTGCGGTCCAGCTTGTCGTTCGCCGTCAGGGGCAGCACGCCCAGGTGGACGACGGCGGAGGGGACCATGTACTCGGGCAGCCGCTGCTGCACCCAGGCGCGCAGCTCCGTCGAGTCGAGCGGGCCCGCGTCGCCGGTGACGTAGGCCACCAGGCGCTTGTCGCCCGGAGTGTCCTGCCGCACCACCGCCACCGCCTCGCGCACGCCCGGGTGGGCGAGCAGCGCGGCTTCGACTTCCGCCAGCTCAATCCGGTAGCCGCGCACCTTCACCTGGTTGTCGATGCGGCCCAGGAACTCCAGCACCCCGTCCGGCCGCCAGCGCGACTTGTCGCCGGTGCGGTAGAGCCGCTCGCCCGGGGTGGAGCTGAAGGGGTTGGGGATGAAGCGCTCGGCGGTGAGGTCCGGGCGCGCGAGGTAGCCGCGCGCGAGGCCGTCGCCGCCGATGAACAGCTCTCCCGGAATGCCCACGGGCACCGGTTGGAGGTGCCCGTCCAGCACGTACACCTGGGTGTTGGCGATGGGCGTGCCGATGGGGATGGCGGAGCCCACCTGGGCGGCGTCCGTCATCCGGTACGTGGAGGTGAAGAGGGTGGACTCGGTGGGGCCGTAGCAGGCCGTCACCGGAATGAGCATTCCTTCCACCACCCGGCGCACGTGGGGGGCGCTCACCACGTCACCACCCGTGAGGAGCTGACGCACGCCGCGCAGGCTCTCGGGCTTGAGGTCCACCACCTGCGAGAAGAGGCCCGCCGTGAGGTGGAGCGTGGTGACGCCATGGCGCGTCAGCACCGTGCTCAACAGCTCCAAATCACTGGGCGACTGGGGCGGGAAGACCACGAGCCTGCCGCCGAAGAGCAGCGGGCCCCAGAGCTCCAGCGTGGAGGCGTCGAAGGAGACGGGGGCGATGAGGAGGAAGGTCTCCTCCGGTCCCAGATGGGCGTAGCGGGCGCCGTGCAGCAGGCGCATGACGCCGCGGTGCTCAATCGCGACTCCCTTGGGCCGGCCCGTACTACCGGACGTGAAGTCCACGTAGGCCAGGTGGCGCGAGGTGACACCGGACACGGGCCGCGAGCGCGGCAGCGCGGCCAGGGGCAGCTCCTCCACGAAGAGGCACGGCACGGACTCCGCGACGGGAAGCCTGGCGCGCAAGGCCTGCGAGGTGAGGAGCAACCGGGGAGGGGCGTCCTCCAGCATGTGCTCCAGCCGCTGCGCCGGGTACGAGGAGTCCAGCGGCAGGTACGCGCCACCGGCCTTGAGGATGGCGAGGAGGGAGACGATGAGCTCGACGGAACGCTCCAGGCACACGGCCACCAGCGCATCCGGGCCCACGCCGTGCAGGCGCAGCAGGTGCGCGAGCTGGTTGGCGCGCGTGTCGAGCTGCGCGTAGGTGAGGCGCTGCTCCCCGAACTCCAGGGCCACCGCGTCCGGGCGCAGGGTGGCCTGCTGCTCGAAGAGGTGGTGGATGCACGCCTCGCGCGGGTAGTCCGACGCGGTGGCGTTCCACTCCACCAGCACCTGCTCACGCTCGGCGTCCGTGAGCAGCGGCAGGTGCGGAAGCGGCAAGTCGGGCGAGGCCACCACGGCACGGGCCAGCACGGTGAGGTGCTCGGCCAGTCGCTCCACGGTGGCCCGGTCGAACAGGCTGGTGGAGTACTCGAAGCGGACGGTCATCCCCGCGCGGTGCTCCCACACCTCCAGGCCCAGGTCGAACTTGGCGGAGTTGGCCGGCACCACCACCTGACTCAACTGGAGCGACTGCGGCGAAGTCGTGGGCTCCGGCGTGTTGAGGACGTTGAGGATGACCTGGAACACCGGCGTGCGGCTCAGGTCGCGCGGCACCTGGATGAGCTCCATCAGCCGCTCGAAGGGCGCGTCCTGGCGGGTATAGGCACCCAGCGCCTGCTGCTTCACGCGGCCCAGCAGCTCCCGGAACGACGGGGTGCCGGAGATCCGCGTGCGGAAGGCGAGGGTGTTGAGGAAGCAGCCGATGAGCCCCTCCACCTCCGGACGCGTGCGGCCGGCGATGGGCGTTCCAATCGCGAAGTCGTCCTGGCCCGAGTAGCGCCCGAGCAACAGCTGGTAGAGCGCCATCATCACCATGAAGGACGTGGCGCCCTCACGGCGGCCGAGCGCGAGCAGCGGGTCGGACAGCTCGCGGGGCCACTCGAAGCCGTAGAGGTCACCCGCGTACGACTGCACCGCCGGACGGGGCCGGTCCGTGGGCAGGTCCAGCGCCGGCACGCCGGTGAGCTGGTCCTTCCACCAGTGGAGCTGCTCCTCCAGCACCGCGCCCTCCAGGTACTGGCGCTGCCAGACGGCATAGTCCGCGTACTGCACGGGCAGCGGCGGCAGGGGCGACGGCAGGCCCGCGCCGTAGCAGGCGTAGAGGACCGTCAGCTCGTGCGCGAGCACCATGTTGCACCACGCATCGGAGACGGCGTGGTGGAGGATGAGGCTGAGCACGTGCTCCTCGGCGCCCAGGCGCAACAACCGCGCGCGCACCACGGGGCCCTTCTCCAGGTCGAAGGGGAGGGCGGCGTGCTCCTGGCACCGGCGCACCATCTCCGCCTCGCGCTCCTCGGGCGTGGCGCCGGGCACATCTTCCATCGGCATCGGCAGGCTGCCGCCGGGGTGGATGAGCTGCACCGCGGTGCCGCTGTCCGCGAGCGTGTACGTCGTGCGCAGCACTTCATGCCGGCGAACCAGCTCGTCCAGTGCAGCCTGGAGGGCCGCCACGTTCAGCGCCCCGCCGAGGCGGAAGTTGGACGCGTTGTTGTAGGCCACGCTGGCCGGTTCGAGCTGCTGGAGGTACCAGAGTCGCTGCTGCGCGAAGGACAGCGGCAGCGGGCGGTCCCTCGGCGCGCGGGGGATGGGCGGCGGGGTGCCCTGCACGGTGGCCGGCGCGGGCGACTTCGGAGCGGGCTGCTTCGGCGCGGGGGCCTTCGACGGCGCCGGTGCGGGCGACTTCGCGGCGGGCAGGCTCACGGACTCCACGCGGCCGTCGGCACGGAGGCGCACATGACGACCCGTCCGGTAGAGATGCCGGGACGCGCCCGTGGGGTGGGGCACCAGCCGGCGCCGCTCCTCCTCGGCTGCGCGCCAGAAGCCCCGGGGCAGGCCCGCGCCTTCCAGCGCCAGCTCACCGACGACACCCGTGGGGACGGGCAGGCCCGCCTCGTCCAGCACCCAGCTCTGAAGCCCCGAGGGCACCCGCTCTCCCGGAGCCTTGGGCAGCAGCGCTCCCTCCACCACGCCACCCGCGAGCAGCACCTCCACGCCCGCGGCACCGTGCAGGGCCGTGGCCAGCTCCGCCGAGGCCCCTTCCAGCACCAGGGCTCCCACGGGGGCCAGCGACTCGCGGGCCTGGGGCAGCTCCGACAGCGTGCGGGCCAGTCGCGCCGACGTATGCAGGAGGACGGCTCCGGACTGGCGCGCCAGGTCCAGCAGCTCGCCCACGCCCTGGCTGCCCTCGACCCGCACCTGCTCCTGGCGGACGACCGCCTCGGCCTCCATTCGCTCACGCAGCGTGGCGAGCTGGCGCAGGCCGTCCAGCACCACCTGCGTCTCCACGCCGAAGTCGATGAGGCAGGCCACCTCGTCCACGTCCGCGTCGCGCATGGCGCGCATCCGCTCCAGCCCGCTCTCCACCGTGCCAATGAGCCCAGTGACCTTCGCGTAGTTCTCGAAGGAGTGCTCCAGGATGGTGTTGATGTCCTCCTCGGAGACCTTGTCGATTTCCCCCTGGTACCCCTGCGCCGCGAGCAGGCTGGCGACGATGTCCGCCGAGCCCCGGAAGTAGCTCAGCAGCGGCTTGCGCACCGTGCGCAGCACCTCCTCCTGGTCGTCGCCGATGAAGGTGTGGACCATGCAGGTGATGTGGCCTCGGCCGGGGTGGCCATTGCGGCGCCACGCCTCGCGGTACAGCGCCACCTTCGGCTTCAGCTCCTCCAGCGAGTGGGCCAGCAGGCCCGTGAGCACGCCCGCGCCCAGCTCGCCCGCCATCCGGAAGGTCTCCGGGTTGGACGTGGCCGTGAGCCACACCGGCAGCTCCTTCTGCACCGGCTTCGGGCGCAGGGCGACCTCCACGGTGACGCCTCCGCCACCCGGACGCCGCTGCTTCTCGCCGCGCCAGATGGCGCGCAGCGACTCCAGGTTTCGCAGCAGGACGTTGCGCCGGTCCTCGTAGTTGCCCGGGTTGAAGGTGAAGTCCTGCACGTGCCAGCCCGTGGCCACCGACAGGCCCACGCGGCCGTTGGAGAGGTTGTCCACCACGGACCACTGCTCGGCGATGAGCAGCGGGTCATGCAGCGGCAGCACCACACTGCCCGAGCGCAGGCGCAGGTTGCGGGTGACGGTGGACAGGGCCGCAGCCACGACGGCGGGCTGTGGGTAGAGGCCACCGAAGGAGTGGAAGTGCCGCTCCGGCGTCCACACGGCGGAGAAGCCGTGGGCGTCCGCGAACTTCGCGCCCTCCACCAGCAGCTCGTACTTGGGGCCGGACAGCGTGTCCTCATCGTTGGCGAAGTAGATGAGGCTCAGGTCCATGGCCTGGGTGCGCGGGCCACCGCCGCTCAGCCGCACCAACTGCGCCGTGAGCTGCTCGGAGGGGAACGTCACGCGCAGGCCGCGCGAGAGCGCCCACAGCGACTCCAGCTCGGCACGATCCGCCGTGGCCTCCGCGGCCGCCAGCCAGGTGCTGCCCTCGGCGGGACGTAGCCGCGCGTCCAGTGCCTCGACCAGCTCCGTCAGCGCCGCGTGGTCGAGCGCCCAGGCGGGCTTCCCGGCTCCGGTGGGCAGCAGCCAGGCCAGCGTCCCGGCGCCCACCGTGGCCTGAAGAGGCACGGGCGGCAGGGCGCCCTCCAGCAGGTCCTCCACGTACAGCGTGCGCGCGGCGTCCAGGCGGGAGGAGGTGACGACTCCGCGCCCGGTGACGAGCACCGGCGAGACAGCGCCCTCCGGTGCATAGACGGCGAGTCCGCCCAGGTCCGAGGGACCGAGCGTCACCGCGGCGCCACCCGCCTCCAGCACGCCCCAGAGGACGGCCAGCTTCGCGGGCGAGGGCACGAGACACACCGCGACCGGGTCTCCCGGACGCACGCCCACGGCTCGCAGTCGCGCGGCCACCTGACCCGCGCGGGCGGACAGCTCCGCCCACGTCCAGGTCTGTCCACCCTGCACGGTGGCAATGGACTCCGGGCCACGACGCGCGCGCTCGGCGAGCAGCGCGGGGACGGCAGCGGACACGGAGGCGGGGAGGGGAAGGGGCCAGGCACGCCGCTCGGCCTCGGTGACCAGGGGCAGGCGCGACACGCGCTCATCCGGCCGGGCCAGCGCGGCGGCCAGCATGGCCTGGAGGTGCTCCACCAGGCGTCGCGCGGTCGGCTCGTCGTAGAGCTCGGTGGCGTACTCCAGCGCACCGTGGATGCGGCCGCTCTCCTCGGAGAGCACCAGCGTCAGCTCGGAGAGGGTGGCGCCCCACTGCACGGGGGCGTTGGGGACCTCCACCAGCGAGCCGCGCACGCCGGTCAGCTCCAGCGCCGCCGCGCCCCCTCCGACGCTGGAGTGGTACACGAAGACGGTGTCCGTCATCCGGCCCCGGCCGATGTCCTTGCCGGGGATGAGCTCCTCCACCAGGTGCTCGAACGGCATGTCCGGACGGGACTGCGCGTCGGCGACTTCGTGCTTCACGCGGGCGAGCAGCTCGCGGAACGTCGGGTCCCCGGCGAAGCTGGTGCGGAACGCCGCCGAGTGCGCCACGTAGCCGATGAGCGGCAGCAGCTCCGGACGGGTGCGGTTGGCGATGGGCGTGCCGACGACGACTTCCGTCTGCCCGCTGTAGCGGTGCAGCAGCGTCTGCCACGCGGCCAGCACCGTCATGTACGAGGTGAAGCCCTCGCGCTTGCCGAACGCCCCCACCTCCCGGGCGAGCGCGGACGGGAAGTCCACAATCATGCGCACCGAGGTGAGCGGGCAGCTCGCGGGCCGGGGCCGGTCCGTGGGCATGTCCAGCCTGCGCGGCATGCCGGCGAGGCGGTTGCGCCACCACTGCTCCTGGTCCGGCATCAGGTGCTCGGCGATGGTGCGCCGCTGCCAGGCGCCGAAGTCCGCGTACTGCACGGGCAGAGCAGGCAACGGAGACGACCGCCCCTGGCGGAAGGCGCCGTAGAGCTGGCCCAGCTCGTGGACGAAGATGGCCACGGACAGCGTGTCGCAGACCACGTGGTGGATGCTGCCCACGAGAATGTGCAGCTGGGCGTCCAGCTTCAGCAACAGGGTCCGGATGACGGGGCCCTTCACCAGGTCGAATGGGCGAGCGGACTCCTCTCGCGCGATGCGCATGGCCTCCGCCTCGCGCTGATCGGCGGAGCCGGTCAGCTCCAGGACCTCCAACGGAATGGCCACGTGCGCGTGGAAGCGCTGCACGGGACGGCCCTCCACCACGTCGTAGGTGGTGCGCAGCGCTTCGTGGCGGTTGACGATCTCCTGGACGCTCCGCTGGAGCGTGTCCACGTCCACGAAGCCTTCGAGCTTGAGGACGAAGGGAATGGTGTACGCGGAGAGCCCGGGCAGGTGCTGCTCCAGACGCCAGACGCGCTCCTGGACGAAGGACAGGGGAAGCTCCTGGGTGCGCGGCAGCGGCACCAGGGGCAGCTCGCGGCTCTGCTCCACGGACGGGGCCTGACGCAGCAGCGGCTCGATGCGCTCGGCGATGCCAGCCACCGTGGGAGCCTCGAAGAGGGCAGCCAGCGGGAGCTGCACGCCGAAGGCCTCACGCATCTGGTTGAGGAGCTGAGCGGCCATCAGCGAGTTGCCGCCGATCTCCAGGAAGTTGTCGTCGCGTCCGACGAACTCCAGGCCGAGGCGCTCCCGCCAGAGGGCCGCCAGGCGCTCCTCGGTGTCACCGCGTGGGGCATCCTCGCGGACAGGGACGGCGGGGGCCGAGTCGGGCACGGCGTGCGCGGGCGCCTGGATTGAAGCCACCAGGGGCTGCGCCGTGGCCGGTGCACGAACGGGCGCGTGTACGGGTGTGCTCACGGCCGGCGCCGTGAACGGGGCAGGGGCCGGTATCACCGCGGGTGGAACGAGCCCAGGCGCCGCGACCTGACCGGAGGGCGTGGCGGCCACACGCGACGTCGCGACCAGGGGTGACGTGAACATGGAGGCCTGAGCCGGTGTGTCCGTGGTGCCCTGAACCGCTGCCGGCTGCGCGAACACCGGAGCAGAAGCCTGGCCGGATGGAGAGACCACCATGCTCCCCTGAGCCACGACCCGGGCGGGACCCTGAGTCACCGGATCCAGTGCTTCCGGCACCGCGACGTGCGTTCCGTTCCCATTCGCCTGAGCCTGCGCGGGCTTTGCTTCCACCCAGCAGCGCTTCTCCTGGAACGGGTACGTGGGCAGGTGCAGCCGTCGGCGCTGCTCATGCGCGTAGAAGGCGGACCAGTCCACCTCCACGCCCAGCGTCCACAGCTCCCCCACGGCCTGCAGCAGGCCCGCCTGCTCCGTCGTGGAGCCGCCGCGCCGCAGCGAAGCCAGCGCCTTCACCCGCTCACGGTCCTGCCCCAGGCACGAGCGCACCAGCGGGGTGAGGTCCTGTCCGGGTCCGACTTCCAGCACCACGGCGCAGCCCTCTTCCAGCAGGGCCCCCACGGCTTCGCTGAAGCGCACGGGCTGGCGCATCTGGTCCGCCCAGTAGCGCGGCTCGGCCAGCGCGCCCGGCTTCGCCCACGTGCCGGTGACACTGGACGCGTAGCGCAGCGTGGGCTCCGAGCGATTCAGCGACGCCACCACGCGCTCCAGCTCGGGCATCAGCGGCGCCACGTCCGCGGAGTGGAACGCGTGCGGCGCGGGCATGCGCACCGCGCCCACGTCCCGGCGCTTCAGGTCCTCCTGGAGCCGCTCCACCTCGTCCACGGGACCGGCGACGACGCACCGGTCCGGCGCGTTGAGCGCGGCCAGCTCCAGCCGCCCGGACAGCAGCGGCAGCACCTGCGCCTCGGACATCGCCACCGCAAGCATGGCCCCCGGCGGCATGCGGTGCATCAACTCGCCGCGAGCCACCGCCAGCTTCAGCGCGTCCTCCAGCGGCAGCACTCCGGCCACGCACGCGGCGGCGTACTCACCGAAGCTGTGGCCCATCACCGCGTGCGGCTCGAGGCCCCAGTCCATCCACATCCGCGCCAGCGAGCACTCCACCGTGAACAGCGCCGGCAGGGCCACGCGAGTGTCCGCCAGCAGCGCGGCCGTCTCCGCGTCCCGCTGGCCGGGCTCGGCTTTCAGCAAGGTGCCCACCCGGGCACGCAGCGACTCCTCCAGCAGCGCGAGGCACGCGTCCACGTGCGCGCGGAAGGCGGGCTCGGCCGCATACAGCTCGCGCCCCATGCCCACCTGCTGGGCGCCCTGGCCCGGGAAGACGAGGGCCACGCGACGTCCTCGTGCCGCCTCGCCCTTCACCTTCACCGCCGTGTACGGCTTGCGAAGCTGCTTCGCGAGGTCCGCCGCGTCCGTCGCGACGACAGCCCGCCGGTGCTCGAAGACCTTGCGGCCCACGGCATGCGTGAAGGCCACGTCCGCGAGTGACAGGTCCTCGGCGCTGGCCTCCGCGTGCGTGGCGAGCTGCCGGGACGCTGCCTCCAGCGCCTCGGGCGAGCGCGCCGACAACGTGACGAGCTGGTGGGTCCGCGTGGTGGAGCCACTGTGAGACATGGGGGACTCCTCGAGCACGGCGTGGGCGTTGGTACCGCCAATCCCGAAGGAGCTGACCGCCGCGCGACGCGGCGCCTCGCCCCTCGGCCACGGCCGCAGGGATGTGTTGACGAAGAAGGGACCGGAAGCGAAGTCGATCTGCGGATTGGGGCGCTCGAAGTGCAGGCTCGGAGCAATCTCTCCGTGGTGCAGCGACAGCGCGACCTTGATGAGTCCCGCGAGGCCCGCCACCGTATCCAGGTGGCCCACGTTGGTCTTCAGCGAGGCCAGCGCAATGGTGCCCCGGTGCTCCGCCCCCAGTCCGTAGGCGCGCTGGAGCGCGGCGACCTCGATGGGGTCTCCAATCGGAGTCGCGGTGCCATGCGTCTCCACGTAGCCGATGTCCTTCGGCTCCACGCCGGCCCGCGCCAGCGCCTGCGTGACGACGGCGGACTGGCCTTGCACGCTCGGCGCGGTGAAGCCGGACTTGTGCCGGCCGTCGTTGTTGGTCGCCGTGGCCCGGATGACGGCGTAGATGGAGTCGCCGTCGCGCTCCGCGTCCTCCAGCCGCTTGAGCACCACGGACGCCACGCCGTTGCCGGCGATGGTGCCCTTGGCCTTCTCATCGAACGCGCGGCAGTGCCCGTCCGGGGAGAAGATCAGCCCCTCCTGGTACACGTAGCCCGTGCGCTGCGGCACGGTGATGCGCGTCGCGCCCGCCAGCGCCACGTCGGACAGCCCCGCCAGCAGGTTCTGGCAGGCGAGGTGGACGGCCACCAGGCCCGTGGAGCACGCCGTGTACACGAGCGTGCTCTCCCCGGTGAGTCCCAGCTTGTAGGACGTCTTCGTGGCGAGGCTCTCGTGCGTGGCGGTGCCGTAGACCTCGAAGATGGCCGCGCCATCCAGCGGCACCGTCGCTCGCACCGCGTCCATGTAGCCGGAGTCCGTGGCGCCCGCGTACAGCGAGATGGCCCCGGGGAAGCGGTCCGGGTCGAGGCCGGCGTCCTCCAGCGCCGACCAGGCGCACTGGAGGAACAGCCGCTGTTGCGGGTCCATCCACTGCGCCTCGCGCAGGGACATGTCGAAGAAGGCGTGGTCGAACCGGTCGACGCCTTCGAGCAGGCCGCCCGCGGCGACGAAGTTCGGGTGCTGCCACAGCTCCAGGCCCTCCGGCAGGCCGGGCATGTGCTCCAGCTCCTCGGCGGAGAATCGGGAGATGGACTCGATGCCCTCGCGCAGGTTGCGCCAGAACTCGCTCACGGAGTCCGCGCCGGGGAAGCGGCCCGCCATGCCGATGATGGCAACCGCCCCCGAGCCCGCCGGGGACGGAGCGGTGGCGCGCGGACGGTGGCCGGGCGCGGGCTCCTGGGCCTGGGGGGCCTGGCCCGCCTCGCGCTCCAGGCGGCGGGCGAGCTCATGGATGGTGGGGTGCTCGAACAGCCACACCACGGGCAGCTCGCGCTTCAGCTCGTCGCGCAGGCGCGCGGCGATGCGGACGACGGACAGCGACGTGCCGCCAAGCTCCTCGAACAGATGGTCGAACACGCCGACACGGTCGGTGCCCAGCTCGCGGGCATAGAGGGCCGCGAGCTGTTGCTCCAGCGGATTGGCGGGCTCCACGAAGCGCCCCTGCCGGCCGGTGGACGCGGCGTCCGGCGCGGGCAGCGCCTTGCGGTCCACCTTGCCGCTGGGATTCAGCGGCAGCGCGGGCAGCGCCACGAAGATGGACGGCACCATGTACTCGGGCAGCCGCTGGCGCAGCTCGGCGCGCAGGATGGCGGTGTCCAGCGACTGGCCCTCGCGGGGCATGGCGTAGGCCACCAGCCGCTTGTCGCCGGGCACGTCCTCACGGACCACCACGACAGCCTGGTGGACGGCCGGGAGGGCACCCAGGGCGGCTTCCACCTCGGGCAGCTCGATGCGGAAGCCCCGCACCTTCACCTGGTGGTCGCCGCGGCCGAGGAACTCCAGCGCTCCGTCGGGACGCCAGCGCACGAGGTCCCCCGTGCGGTAGAGGCGCTCGCCGGGCGTGCCGGAGAACGGGTCCGGGATGAAGCGCTCGGCGGTGAGGTCCGGACGCGAGACGTAGCCCCGGGCCAGTCTGTCCCCGCCGAGGAACAGCTCGCCCGGGACCCCCACGGGCACCAGTCGCAGGTGCGCGTCCAGCACGTACACGCGGGTGTTGGCGAGCGGCGCGCCGATGGCAACGGAGGTGCCCACCTGCTCGGGCCGCTCCATCGTGAAGGAAGTGGCGATGACCGAGGCCTCGGTGGGGCCGTAGCCATTGGTGACGGGGACGCGCACCGACTCCAGCACGCCGCGCGCGTGTGGCACGGAGAGGACGTCTCCGCCCGAGTGGATGACCCTCAGCCGGCCGAGGATGTCCGGACGGTGCTCCGCGAGCTGGGAGAACAGGCCGGGCGACATGTGCATGAAGGTGACGCCATGGCGCTCCACCACCTGGCCCAGGGTGTCCAGGTCGCTGGGGACCGCCTTCGCAGGGAGGATGACGAGCCGGCTGCCATGCAGCAGCGGAATCCACATCTCCATGACCGAGCCGTCGAAGGAGATGGGCGCCAGGAGGAGGCCCGTCTCCCGCATGCCGAACCCGGCATAGGGCTCACCGTGCACCAGGCTCAGGATGCCCTGGTGCTTGACGGCAACGCCCTTGGGCCGGCCGGTGCTGCCGGACGTGAAGATGACGTAGGCCACGTCACGAGGCCCGATGTCCGACACGGGAGGTGTCGCGGGCTGGGACTCCAACGACAGCTCCTCCGCGAAGAGGCAGGGGAGCGAAGCGTCCGGCAGGTGGAGCTGCTCGCGCAGGGCGCGCGAGGTGAGCAGCAGTCGGGGCGCGGCATCCTCCTGCATGCAGGCCAGGCGCTGCGCGGGGTACGCCGCATCCAGCGGAACGTAGGCGCCCCCGGCCTTGAGGATGCCCAGCAGCGAGACGATGAGGTCGCAGCCTCGCTCCAGGCTCACGGCCACGAGTGAGTCCCGGCCCACGCCGTGCGAGCGCAGCAGGTGCGCCAGCCGGTTGGCCCGGGCTTCGAGCTGCCCGTAGGTGACGCGTTGCTCGCCGCACTCCAGGGCGATGGCGTCCGGGCGCAGCGCGGCGTGCCTGGAGAACGCCTCGGGGATGGTGATGGCGGGGTACGGGCGGGTGGTGTCGTTCCACCCGACGACGAGCTGCTGGTGCTCCCCGGCGGTGAGGAGGGGCAGGGTGGCCAGGGGCCGGTCCGGCGTGGCGACGGCGGCCTCCAGCAGGGTACGCAGGTGGCCGGCGAGGCGGGCGACGGTGGAGTGCTCGAACAGGTCGGTGCTGTACTCGATGACGCCGCGCAGCCCGTCGGGCGCCTCGGCGAGCATGAGGCCCAGGTCGAACCGTGCGGTGGCGTTGTCCACCTCCAGCGGGCGCAGCGTGAGGCCCGGCACCCGCAGCTCCCCGGCGGGCGCGTTCTGCAGCGCGAAGATGACCTGCACCAGCGGGTTGCGGCTCAAGTCGCGCGGGACGTTCAGCTCCTCGACGAGCTTCTCGAAGGGCAGGTCCTGGTGCTCGAACGCGGCCAGGGTGGTGTCACGCACCTGTCCCAGCAACGCGCGGAACGAGTCCCCCGGACGCACGCGGGCGCGCAGCACCAGCGTGTTCACGAAGAAGCCGACCAGCCCCTCCAGCTCGCCATGGCGGCGGCCGGCGATGGGCGAGCCGACGAGCAGCTCCTCCTGCCGGCTGTAGCGCGACAGCAGCACTTGCCATGCGGCCAGCAGCGCCATGAAGGGCGTGGTGCCCTCCTGGCGCGCGAGCGACAGCAGGCTCACGACCAGCTCGCGGGGCAGGTGCACGGGCAGGAGCGCCCCGCGAGGAGTGCGGATGGCGGGCCGGGCCTTGTCGGTGGGCAGCTCCAGTACCTGCGGTGCCCCCGCGAGCTGCGCCTTCCACCAGTCCACCTCGCGCGCCAGCACGTCGCCCTGGAGCCACTGGCGTTGCCACGCGGCGAAGTCCGCGTACTGCACCGGCAGCGACGGCAGCATGGGTGCCTTGCCGGAGGCGAAGGCCTCGTAGCCCGCGACGACCTCGCGGACCATGACGCCGATGGACCACCCGTCCGAGACGATGTGGTGCATGACGAGCAGCAGCACATGGTGCTCCGCGTCCAGCCGCAGGAGCCTCGTGCGCAGCAGCGGACCGGCGCCCAGCGCGAAGGGCCGGCTGGCCTCCTCGGTGGCGAGCCGGAGCGCCTCGGCCTCGCGAGTCTCCGCGGGCGTGGCCTCCAGGTCGGTGACAGGCAGCGCCCAGGCGGTGTGCGGGTGGAGGACCTGGACGGGCTGGCCCTCCTTCATCGCGAACGTCGCCCGCAGGGACTCGTGGCGGGCGACCAGGTGCTCCAGGGCGCGGCGGAGCGCCTCGGTGTCCAGCGTGCCCTCCAACCGGAGCGCGCCCACCATGTTGTAGTTGCTGCTCCCGGGCTGGAGCTGGTCGAGCACCCACAGCCGTTGCTGCGCGAAGGACAGCGGCAGCTCGCCGTCGCGAGGGACGGGCCGCAGCGGCGGAGTCTTCGGCTCGGTGGTGCGGACGAGGAACTGCTCCTCCACGAACTCCGTGACGCGAGCCACGGTGGGAGCGCCGAAGAGGGCACGCAGCGGCAGCTCCACCTGGAAGGTGGACCGCAGGCGGGAGATGAGCTGCGTCGCCAGCAGCGAGTGGCCGCCCAGGGCGAAGAAGTCGTCGTGCAGGCCCACGCGCTCCACGTGCAGCACTTCGCGGAAGAGGGCCGCGACGCGCTGCTGGAACGGAGTGAGGCGCTCGGGGACGGCGGGGGCCGCCGTCGTGGCCGAGGAGGCGTCCGGCGCGGGCAGGGCCTTGCGGTCCAGCTTGCCGCCCGGCGTCAGCGGGAAGGAGGCCAGCGCGACGAAGGCGGAGGGCACCAGGTGCGCGGGCAGCCGCTCCGACAGGAAGGACTTCAGGGTGGCGGCGTCCGGGGCGGACGTGCCGGTGACGTAGGCCACCAGTCGCTTGTCGCCGGGCACGTCCTCGCGCACCAGCACCAACGCCTCGCGCACGGCGGGGTGGGCCCGCAGGGCGGACTCCACCTCGCCGGGCTCGATGCGGAAGCCACGGACCTTCACCTGCGCGTCCACGCGGCCGGCGAAGTCGAGCGTCCCATCCGACAGCCAGCGCGCGCGGTCGCCCGTGCGGTACAGCCGCGCTCCGGGCACGCCACTGAACGGGTCCGGAGTGAAGCGCTCGGCGGTGAGCGTGGGGTGGCCAGGGTAGCCACGGCCCAGGCCTTCGCCGCCGATGAACAGCTCACCGGGCACGCCCGTGGGAACGGGCTCGCCGCGCACGTCGAGCACGTACACGCGCACCCGCGCGAGCGGCCGACCGATGGGCAGCGACACGGCCTCTGCCGCCAGTCCAGCGGTCGGGTGGAAGGTGGCGGCGACCGTGGCCTCGGTGGGGCCGTAGAGGTTCACCACCTGCCCGCGAGGTCCAGCGGCGAGCACGGCCCGCACGGCGCGCGGGTCTGCCTTGTCGCCTCCGAAGAAGACGTTGCGCAGCGAGGCCAGGGCCTCGGGCTGCTCGCGGGCGACCTCGTTGAAGAGGGCCGTGGTGAGGAGCACCGTGGTGGCGCCCACCTCGCGCAGCTTCCTCGCGAGCTGGGGTGGGGACAGCGTGACGTCACGCGGGATGATGACCAGGCGCGCGCCGTTGAGCAGCGCGCCCCAGACCTCGAACGTCGCCGCATCGAACGACGGGGTGGACACCTGGGCGAGGCAGTCGTCCGGCGTCAGGCGCACGTAGTTCGTGTCCCGGACGAGGTGGACGATGGAGCCGTGCTCCACGCCGGCACCCTTGGGAGTGCCGGTGGAACCCGACGTGTAGAGGAGATACGCGAGCTGCCCCGGCGAGACGGACACGCCCGTCAGCGCCTCGGCGGACTGGCGGGCAATCTCCACCCACCCGGAGTCCAGACACACCGTGGGCCGCCCGTGCTCAGGCAGGGACGGAAGGACGGGCTGCTGCGTCACCACCGCGGCCACACCCGCGTCCTGGAGCATGAAGGCCAGCCGCTGACGGGGATAGCCCGGGTCGATCGGCACGTAGCAGCCGCCCGCCTTGAGGATGCCGAGCAGCCCCACGAGCAGGTCCGGCCCACGCTCCACGCACAGGCCCACGCGCGCCTCGGGCTTCAACCCGAGCGACAGCAGGTGCCTCGCGAGCTGGTTCGAGCGCGCGTCCAGCTCCCCGTAGGTGAGGGTGCGGCCCTCATGCTCCACGGCCACCGCGCCCGGCGCACGCCGGACATGGGAAGCGAAGAGGGACGGAATGGACTCCGCCACGAGGCTTCCCGTGTGGGTCTCGTTCCAGGCCACCAACACCTGTTGCCGCTCGGCCGCGTCCATCAGCGGCAGGCGGCTGACGCGGACCTGGGCGTCGCGGACCACGGCCTCCAGCAGGACGCGGAAGTGCCGGGCCAGTCGCTCGGCGGTGGCCGGGGAGAAGAGGTCCAGGCTGTATTCGAGCGCCCCCTCCAGCGCGCCTCCACGCTCCATCAGCGAGAGGCTCAGGTCGAACCGGGCGGTGTCGGTGACGCTCCGCAGGATGTCGACCTGGATGCCCGGCAGCGACGGCGGCTGCATGGGCGCGTTCTGCAGGGCGAACATCACCTGGAAGAGCGGCGCGCGGCCCTCGGTGCGCTCACCGCCGAGCGCCTCCACCAGCCTGTCAAAGGGAACGTCCTGGTGGACGTAGGCGGCGAGCGCGGACTCGCGGACGCGGTCCACCAGCTCCGCGAAGGTCGGGTCTCCCTCCAGGCGCGTGCGCAGCACCAGGGTGTTGACGAAGAAGCCGATGAGCGGCTCCAGCTCTGCCCGGGTGCGGTGGGCAATGGGACTGCCGATGGCGAAGTCGTCCTGGCCGGAGTAGCGCGACAGGAGCGTCTCGTACGCGGCCAGCATCACCATGAAGAGGGTGGCGCCCTGCTCACGGCCCACCTTCTCGAGCGCGTGGACCAGCTCCTCCGTCAGGGTGAAGAAGTGGCTGGCACCGCGCAGCGTCCGTATGGCCGGGCGGCCCGACTCGGTGGGCAGCTCCAGCGCGGGGACTCCCTGGAGGCGCGACTTGAGGGACTCGACCTGGGCCTGGAGTCCCTCGGACTGGACCCACCGGCGCTGCCACGTGGCGAAGTCCGCGTACTGCACCGGCAGCTCCGGCAGCGACGCGGGCTGGCCCTCCTGCCGCGCGGCGTAGAGGGCCGCGACCTCTTGCACCAGCACGCCCATGGACCAGCCGTCCGAGACGATGTGATGCATGCAGAGCAACAGCACGTGCTCCGCTTCACCCGTGCGCACCAGCACCGTGCGCAGAAGCGGACCGGTGGTGAGGTCGAACGGGTGATGCGCCTCCTCGGCCATGCGCCTGGCAAGGGCGGCGTCACGGGCGGGCGTGTCCAGGGCGCTCAGGTCTTCCACCGGCAGGGCCCACCGCGCGGGGGCCGGGTGGACGCGCTGCACGGGCTGGTCGTCCCGAGTGGCGAAGGTGGTGCGCAGCATCTCGTGGCGGCGGACCACCTCGGCGAAGGTGCTCCGCAGGGCCTCCACGTCCAGCGGGCCGGAGAGCTTCAGGGCGACGGGCACGTTGTAGACGGCCTGACCCGGCTGGAGCTGCTCCAGGAACCACAGGCGCTGCTGCGAGAAGGACAGCGGCAGGGCTTCCTCGCGAGCCACGGGCAGCAGCGGCGGCATGTCCGTGCGCGACGAGCGCAGCAACAGCTCCTCGCAGTGCTTCGCGAGCTGGGCGACGGTGGGCGCCTCGAACAACGTACGCAGGGGCAGCTCCACACCGAGCTGCGCTCGGACTCGCGTCACCAGCTGCGTGGCCAGCAGCGAGTGTCCACCCAGCTCGAAGAAGTCGTCATGCGGGCCCACGCGCTCCATGCGCAGGACCTCGCCAAACAGGCTCACGAGCTGCTGCTGGAGGAGCGGCAGGGAGCCCGTCTCCGGGACTTCCTCACGCGTGGCTTCCGGCGCCGGGAGCGCGCGGCGGTCCACCTTGCCGTTGGGCGACAGGGGCAGGAACTCCAGCGCGACGAACGCGGAGGGCACCATGTACTCCGGCAGGTTCCGGCGCAGGTGCTCGCGCAGCGCGCCCGTGTCCACGTCTCCGGGCGTCACATAGGCCACCAGCCGCTTGTCGCCGGGTACGTCTTCGCGCACCACGACGGTGGCCTCGGCCACGGCGGAGTGCTGGCGCAGCGCGGACTCGACTTCTCCCAGCTCGATGCGGAAGCCGCGCACCTTCACCTGGAAGTCCACGCGGCCCAGGAACTGGAGCGTCCCATCCGCGAGCCACCGCACCCGGTCTCCGGAGCGGTACAGCCGCTCGCCCGAAGTGGAGGCGAAGGGGTGGGGGACGAAGCGCTCGGCGGTGAGCGCGGGCTGGCCCAGGTAGCCGCGGGCCAGGCCGTCGCCGCCGATGAACAGCTCACCGGGAACGCCCACGGGCACGGGCCGCAGCGCCTCGTCCAGCACGTACACCTGGGTGTTCGCGATGGGCCGACCGATGGACACGGAAGCGCCTGGCTCGTCACCGGGAGACAGGCGGTGCGTCGCGGTGAAGGTGGTGCCCTCGGTGGGGCCGTAGCCGTTGATGAGGGAGCGGCCCTGCGCCAGCCGCTCGCGCACGCGGGGCACGGGCAGCACGTCACCGCCCGCGAGGAGCCTGGGCACGCCGGCCAGGGCCTCGGGCTGGTGCTGCTGCAGCTGCTCGAACAGGGCGGCGGTCAGCCAGAGCACCGATACCCGGTGGCGGGTGAGCGCCTGCCCCAGCTCGGCCAGGTCCGGAGTCCCCCGTGGGAAGAGCACGAGCCGCGCGCCGTGCAGCAGCGCGCCCCAGATTTCGAAGGTGGAGGCATCGAAGGCCAGCGGCGCGAGCTGGAGGACGACCTCGTCGGGCCCCAGGTTCACGAAGCGCGAGCCGATGAGCAGACGCACCACGCCCTTGTGAGGAATGGCCACGCCCTTGGGCGTCCCCGTGGAGCCGGACGTGTAGGTGACGTACGCGAGGTGGTCCGAGCCCAAGGCCACGTCCACCGGGTGCTTCGGCTGGCGGGCAATCGCGTCCCACCCGGAGTCCAGGCACACCAGGGGTTGAGAGCCCGCGGGCAGCTCGTCCTCCAGGGACGCCTGCGTGAGCACCGTGGCCACGCCCGAGTCCTCGAACATGAACGCGAGGCGCTGGGACGGGTACGACGGGTCGAGCGGGACGTAGCAGCCGCCCGCCTTGAGGATGCCCAGCAGGGCCACCGGCAGCTCCAGGCTCCGGTGCAGGCACACGCCCACGCGAGACTCCACGCCCAGGCCCAGCGAGCGCAGGTGGTGCGCGAGCTGGTTGGAGCGCTCGTCGAGCTGCGCGTAGGTAAGGGTGCGGCCCTCGTGTTCCACGGCCACGGCCTGCGGCGTGCGGCGGGCCTGGGTGGCGAAGAGGGAGTGAATCGTCGCGCCGGCCGGGTACTCCGCCCGGGTGTCGTTCCAGGCGACCAGGACCTGGTGCCGCTCGTGCGCGTCCATGAGCGGGAGCTGGCCGAGGCGCTGCTCGGAGGCGCCCTGCGCCACCGCGTTCAGCAGCACGACCAGGTGTTCCACCAGGCGCCGGGCCGTGTCTGGCGCGAAGAGGTCCAGGTTGTATTCGAGCTGACCCTCCAGCACTCCGCCGCGCTCCATCATCGCGAGCGTCAGGTCGTACCGGGACGTCTCCGTGGCGAGCGGCAGCACCTCCACCTGGAGCCCCGGCAGCGAGGGCGCTTGCAGCTCCGTGTTGAGGAGGACGAACAGGGCCTGGAACACCGGCGTGCGGGACAGGTCCCGCTCCCCGCCGAGCGCCTCCACGAGCCGGTCGAAGGGCACGTCCTGGTGCGCGAAGGCGCCCAGCACCTCCTCACGGACGCGCCGCACGAGCTCCGAGAACGTCGGCTCCCCGTCGAGCCGGCAGCGCAGCGCCACGGGGTTGACGAAGAAGCCGATGAGGTCTTCCAGCTCCGGCCGGTCACGGTGGCCCACCGACGTACCGACGCAGAAGTCCCGCTGTCCGGAGTAGCGGGCCAGCAGTGCCTGCCAGCCGGCCATCAGCACCATGAACAGCGTCGCGTTCTGGGACTGGCCCACCTTCACAAGCGAGGCGGCCAGCGCGGCCGGAAGGCTGAAGGAGTGCGTGGCCCCTCGCAGACTTCGCGTCGCGGGACGCGCGTGGTCCGCGGGCAGCTCCAGCACTGGAGCGCCCTGGAGCCGTGAGCGCCACCACTCCAGGTGCGAGGCCAGCGCCGCACCATCCAGCGCGTGGCGCTCCCAGGCCGCGTAGTCGGCGTACTGCACCGACAGCGCGGGCAGCTTCGCCTCACGGTGCTCGGCCAGGGCCGCGTACAGCTCGGCGACCTCGCGCACCAGCACGCCCATGGACCAGCCGTCCGACACGAGGTGGTGCATGCACAGCACCAGCACGTGCTCGTCCGTACCCGAGCGCAGCAGCACCGAGCGCAGCAGCGGGCCCTGCTCCAGGTCGAAGGCGCGGTGGGCCTCTTCACCCATGCGCCGCTGCACGGCGGCCTCGCGCGCCGCGGGCTCCAGCGGGCTCAGGTCCTCCACGGGCAGGAGCCACCCGCCGTGGCCTTCCCGCGTGCTCACTCCGTCGGCGGGCAGAGTCCCAGCGGTCGGTGTCGGATGGATGACCTGCATGGGCCGGCCATCGCGCGAGGAGAAGGTGGTGCGCAGTGCCTCGTGGCGGCGGACGACCTCGGCGAAGGCGCGGCGCAGCACCTCCACGTCCAGGTCTCCGTGCAGGCGCAGCGCCGCCGGCATGTGGAAGGCGGCCTGTCCCGGCTGGAGCTGCTCCAGGAACCACAGGCGCTGCTGCGCTGAGGAGACCTCCAGCGCGTCCTCACCCTCGGGCGAGCGGGGCAGGCGCACCAGGGCCGGCAGCGAGTGCGAGGCCCCGGCCGCGTCGAGGCGCTCCGCGAGGCGGGCCACGGTGGGGGCCTCGAAGAACGCGCGCAGGGGCAATTCCACGCCGAGCCGCGCGCGCAGCCGCGTCACCACCTGCGTGGCCAGCAGCGAGTGCCCGCCCAGGAGGAAGAAGTCGTCGTGCCGCCCCACGCGCTCCACCCGGAGCACCTCGCGGAACAGCGCGGCGACCTGTTGCTCACGGGGAGACCGGGGCTCTTCGAAGCCCGTCGACACGTGGGCGGCGGCCGGTATCGGGAGCGCCTTGCGGTCCACCTTCCCGTGGGATGACAGGGGCAGCGCCGCGAGGACCACGAAGGCGGACGGCACCATGTACTCGGGCAGGTGCTCACGCAGCGACTCACGCAGGCTCGCGGTGTCCACGTCCCCTGGCGTCACGTAGGCCACCAGTCGCTTGTCGCCGGGCACGTCCTCTCGGACCACGACGGCGGCATCGCTCACGGTGGAGTGCGCGCGCAGGGCGGCCTCGACTTCGCCCAGCTCGATGCGGAAGCCGCGGACCTTCACCTGGAAGTCCACGCGACCGAGGAACTCCAGCGTGCTGTCCTGGCACCAGCGCACCCTGTCTCCGGAGCGGTACAGCCGCGCGCCCGGAGTCGCGGAGAACGGGTGGGGCAGGAACCGCTCGGCGGTGAGTGCAGGACGGCCCAGGTAGCCACGGGCCAGACCGTCGCCGCTGATGAACAGCTCGCCCGGTACGCCGACGGGCACGGGGCGCAGGGCCGCGTCCAGCACGTACACCTGGGTGTTCGCGATGGGCCTGCCGATGGACACGGAGTTGCCCACCGCGTCACCGGGCGACAGCCGGAGGGCGGTGGTGATGGTGGTGCTCTCCGTCGGGCCGTAGGCGTTGACGACGGAGCCTCCGGCGGCCAGCCGCTCGCGGACTCGCGAGGCGGGCATCACGTCTCCGCCGGCCACCACCTGGGCCACCCGCGCCAGCGCCTCGGGCTGGTGCTGCTGCATCAGGTCGAAGAGGGCTGTGGACGTGAAGAGGGCCGTCACCCCGTGCTCGGTAATGAGTCGCGCCAGCTCCGCGACGTCGGGCGTGTGCGGCGGGTAGAGGACCAGCCGCGAACCGTGCAGCAGTCCGCCCCAGACCTCCAGGATGTGAGGGTCGAAGGTCAGCGGGGTGACCTGGAGGATGACCTCATCCGGGCCAAAGCGCGCGAAGCGGGTCCCGAACAGCAGGCGCAGGACGCCCCGGTGTGGCACGGCCACGCCCTTGGGCGTTCCCGTGGAGCCCGAGGTGTACGTCACGTATGCAAGGCTGTCCGCGACGGCCGGCGTATGCACCGCGCTCATGGGCTGGAGGGCGATCCGCTTCCAGTCCGAGTCCAGGCACACAATGGCCCACGAGCCCGTGGGCAGCCCGGCGACCAGTGCCTGCCAGGTGAGCACCGCCGCGACACCCGAGTCCTCGGCGATGAACGCGAGCCGCTGGGACGGATACGACGGGTCGAGCGGCACGTAGCAGCCACCCGCCTTGAGGATGCCGAGCAGGCCCACCACCAGCTCCAGGCTCCGAGGCGCGCACATGCCCACGCGCGGCTCCGCGCCCAGCCCCAGCGACAACAGATACCGGGCGAGCTGGTTGGAGAGCGCATCCAGCTCCGCATAGGTGAGGATGCGCCCGTCGAACTCCACGGCCACCGCGTCCGGCGTCCGCCGGGCCTGCTCGGTGAAGCGCTGGTGCACCGTGGTGTCAGACGGGAAGTCGGCCCGGGTGTCATTCCAGGCCACGAGCACCTGCTGCCGCTCGGCCTCACTCATCAGCGGCAGCTCGCTGAGCCGGCTGCGTGCGTCCTCCGCGACGCCCCGGAGCAGGCGCTGGAAGTGCTCCGCCAGGCGCCGCGCGGTGTCCGAGGAGAACAGGTCCAGGCTGTACTCGAGCTGTCCTTCCAGCACCCCGTCACGCTCCAGCAGTGACAGGGCCACATCGAACTTCGCCGTCCCGGTGGGGGTGCGGAGCAGGTCCACGCGCAGGCCCGGCAGCGAGGGCGGCTGCATCGGCGTGTTCTGGAGGACGAAGAGGGCCTGGAACAGCGGCGTGCGGGACAGGTCCCGTTCACCGCCCAGCGCCTCCACCAGCCGGTCGAAGGGCACGTCCTGGTGCGCGAAGGCGCCGAGGGACTCCTCGCGCACGCGAGCGACGAGCGCGTCGAAGCGCGGATCCCCGTCCAGGTTCGCGCGCAGCGCCAGCGTGTTGACGAAGAAGCCGATGAGCCCTTCCAGCTCGGGACGCGTGCGGTGAGCCACGGGGGTGCCCACGCAGAAGTCCGTCTGCCCCGAGTAGCGGGCCAGCAGCGCCTGCCAGCCCGCCATCAGCACCATGAACAGCGTGGCGCCCTGTGCCTGCCCCAGCTTCTCCAGTGCGGCGACCCGAGCGGCCGGGACGGTGAAGTAGTGCGTGGCCCCGCGAAGGGTGCGCACCGCGGGACGCGCGTGGTCCGTGGGCAGCTCCAGCGCTGGAGCCCCTTGCAGTCGTGAGCGCCACCACTCCAGCCGCGACGTCAGCGCCTCGCCTTCCAGCGTGCGTCGCTCCCAGGCCGCGTAGTCCGCGTACTGCACCGGCAGCTCGGGCAGCGTGGCATCACGGCCCTGGGACAGGGTCTCATACAGCTCGGCAACTTCACGCACCAGCACGCCCATGGACCAGCCGTCCGAGACGAGGTGGTGCATGCACAGCATCAGCACGTGCTCGTCCGGGCTCGAGCGCAGCAGCACCGTGCGCAGCAGCGGGCCCTGCTCCAGGTCGAAGGCGCGGTGGGCTTCCTCACTCATGCGCCTTTGCACAGCAGCCTCGAGCGCCGTGGCCTCCACCGCGCTCAGGCCCTCGACGGACAAGGGCCACGAGGTCGGAGCCGGATGGATGACCTGCACGGGCCGGCCGTCGCGCGTGGCGAACGTCGTGCGCAGCGCCTCATGCCGGCGAACCACCTCCGCGAAGGTGCGCCGCAGCACGTCCACGTCCAGTGGACCGGACAGCCGCAGGCCCACGGGGATGTTGTAAGCGGTCTGCCCCGGCTGGAGCTGCTCCAGGAACCACAAGCGCTGCTGCGCGAAGGACGGCTCCAGCGTGTCCTCGGAACCGGACGAGCGAGGCAGCCGCTCCAGCGGCGGAGACTCCGCGGCTCCCCGCTGGAGTCCCTGGATGCGCTCGGCCAGGAGGGCCACGGTGGGCGCCTCGAAGAGGGTCCGCAGCGTCAATTCCACGCCGAGCTGCGCGCGCACCCGCGTCACCACCTGCGTGGCCAGCAGCGAGTGGCCACCGAGGGCGAAGAAGTCATCCGCCACACCCACGCGCGTCTGGCCGAGCAGCTCGCCGAAGATGCGAGCCACCATGTCCTCGATGGGCGTGCGCGGCGCGATGAACGCGTCCTCGGACGCGAGGCGGTCGGCCTCGGGGGCCGGCAGCGCGCCCCGGTTCACCTTGCCACTGGGTGTCAGCGGCAGGGAGGGCATCACCACGAAGGACGAGGGCACCATGTGCGGAGGCAGCTTCTCCGCCAGCTCCCTCCGGATGCGGACCAGCTCGCGGACGCTCCGGGCCCCCCTGAGCGGATCGCTCGCCAGCCCGTCCAGGGACTCCAGCGTGTCCGCCGACTCCGGCGACAGGTCCAGCGCCGCGGTCGCACCGGGGCGCGCGAACACCACGTCCAGCGCGCCGTCGCGGTGGGCGCCGGCCCAGCTCACCCGCGCCTCGTAGCCGAGGAGCGAGCCCAGCGCGTACAGGTCCTCGGGCTCCATGCCCCGGGGACCCGGCCAGTCACGCAGGAACTCGCGCAGGCCGGCCACGGTCGTCGGGCGGCCCGTGCTCGCGAGCAGGTCGACAAGCCTCGTGTGCTCCAGCACTCGCGCGTTCGGAAGGCCCCTCACCGACAGCCGCTCCGGCCGGGCCTCCAGCCGCTCGCGCAGGGCGTCCAGCGTGAAGCTGGCGCCGTCCACCCAGTCGGGCCGGGTGCCTCGGATGGGGGCGTCGGCCGCGCCCCCCACGTGGAGGATGACCTCGTAGCGGAAGCGGCTCAACTCGTTGTCGTAGCGCCCGTGCTTGGGCAGCACCTCGACCCGGCTGATGCCCGGAATGAGCCGGGGCAACGTGGTGAAGAACGAGGGCGAGAGCACCAGCTCCTTGTCCGCGAGGATGTCCCGCTGGACGCGGTACTGGAACTGCGACGTGGCGACGTGCGCGGGAGTCCGGTGCAGGCGCACCGACGCACGGAAGGCCTCCAGCAGCTCCAGGCTTCGCACGTCCCCCAGGAACACGCGGCCCCCGGGCTTCAGGACACTCACGGCCCCGCGCAGCACGTCGAGCAGGAACTCCGTGCTGGAGAACGTCTGGATGACCGAGTTGAGGACGACTGTATCGAACGAGCCCGGCTCGATTCCGGAGAAGTCCTCCACGCTCCGGTGGAGCAGGTGGACGGAGTCGAGCGCTCCGCCCATCCGCGCCCGCTGGCGTTCAATGCGGTCCAGCGCGGGCCGGGCGAAGTCGACGCCCCAGTACGCCTCGCAGCGCGGGGCCAGCCGGTACAGCAGCAGGCCGGTGCCGCACCCCAGCTCCAGCACCCGCCGGGGCTTCAGGCCGAGAATCTGCCGCACGGTGGTGTCCACCCACTCGCGCATCTGCTCGGGTGGCAGCGGCTCGCCGGTGTAGCTGTCATCCCAGCCGATGATGTCGAACGTCGGGTCGACGTCCGCGTCGTCCCGCGCATAGGCCTCGTCGTAGATGGCCTTCCATTGCGAGGACGGGTCGACATCTCCCTGGTTCGCGGCGCCACCCAGGACGAGGTACGCCACCAGGCGCGGGGCTCCGGGCGAGTCCTCCCGCGCGACCACCACCGACTCGCGCACCGCCGGGTCCGCGCCGAGCACCGACTCGATTTCACCCAGCTCGATGCGGAAGCCGCGGAGCTTCACCTGGAAGTCGGAGCGGCCCAGGTACTCCAGCGTGCCGTCCTGCAGCCAGCGTGCGAGGTCTCCGGTGCGGTAGAGGCGGGCCCCGGGCGTGGCGCCGAAGGCATCGGGGATGTAGCGCTCGGCGGTGAGCCCGGGACGGTTCCAGTAGCCGCGTCCCACCTGCACACCGCCGATGAACAGCTCTCCCAGCACGCCGGGCGGCACGGGCTGGCCATGCGCATCGAGGATGTAGAGGGCCGTGTTGGCCACGGGGCGGCCGATGGGCACCCGGACAAGTTTCGCGTCACGCGGGCACGGCCAGAAGGTGACGTCCACGGCCGCCTCGGTGGGGCCGTAGAGGTTGTGCAGACCGACGGTGGTGGGCAGCCGCGCATGCGCCCGCTGCACGAGGTCCGGGGGCAGGGCCTCACCGCTGCACACCACGCGGCGCAGGTGGGCCAGGGACTCCAGGCCCGGCTCCTCCACGAAGGCGCGGAGCATGGATGGGACGAAGTGCGCCGTGGTGACGCGCTCCGAGGCCATCAGCTTCACGAGGTACGCCGGCTCCTGGTGTCCACCGGGACGCGCCAGCACCAGCCTCGCACCCGTCATCAGCGGCCAGAAGAACTCCCACACGGAGACGTCGAAGCTGAATGGCGTCTTCTGCAGCACCGTGTCCGCGGACGTGAGGCCGTACTCGCGCTGCATCCAGACGAGCCGGTTGACGATGCCCGCGTGCGCGTTCATCGCGCCCTTGGGACGGCCCGTGCTTCCGGAGGTGAAGATGACGTAGGCCAGCGACTCTGGGACTGCGAGCCCGGGTGGACGCGTCGTGGGCTGCTCCGACACGGCGGGCAGGTCCGCGTCCAGGCGGACCGCCCGGGCGGAGTGGGGCGGCAGCACGTCCAGCAGACGCTGATGCGTCAGGAGCACCGGAGCCCCGGTGTCCTCCAGCATCCATGCCAGTCGCTCGCGCGGATAGGCCGGGTCCAACGGGACGTAGGCGGCACCGGACTTGAGGACGGCCAGCAGGGCCACCACCATGTCCAGCGAGCGCTCCAGGCACACGCCCACCAGCTGCTCGGGACCCACGCCCAGCGAGCGCAGGTGCCACGCCAGTTGATTCGCGCGCGTGTCCAGCTCCCCGTACGTCAGGTGCTGGGACTCGAACGTCAGGGCGATGGCGTCCGGCGAGCGGTCCACCTGCGCTTCGAGGTGCTCCACCAGCGTTCCGCCCGGAGACGCCTGCACGAGGGGATTCCACCTGTGGAGCGCCTGGTGCCGCTCTGCCTCACCCATCAGCGGCAGCTCGGACAGCCGCGCGGACGGTGCTTCCACCATGGCGCGAACCACGGCTTCCAGGTGGCCCAGCAGCCGGTCCGCGGTCTCCGCGTCGAAGAGGTCCGCGGAGTACTTGCAGCCAATCAGCAGGCCCTCGGGGCGGTGGGTCGCCTCGAAGGTCAGGTCCAGCTCGGCGGTGAGGTTGTCCACCAGCGACACGTCGAGCGTCAGCGCGCCGCGCACGGGCAGCACACGCGGCAGCTCGTAGTCGTCGAGGATGAAGCCGACGTTGTACAGCTCGCGGCGCTCGGTGCCTGGCTGCTGCACGGCCGCGAGGACCTGGTCGAAGGGCACGTAGCCGTGGGCCAGGGCACCCAGCGTGCGCTGCTTCACCTCCGTGAGCAGGTCCGTCACGGTGGCCCCTTCCGGCAGGCGCACACGCAGCGGGATGAAGTTGGTGCAGTCACCCATCAGCGCCCGGGTGCCGGGCACATCGCGGCCCGCGATGACCGAGCCGAGCACGAAGTCCGACTGGCCGCTCACGCGGTGCAGCACGGTAGACAGCGCGGACACCAGGCACATGAAGGGCGTGGCGCCCTGCCGCCGGCCGAGCGCGTGCAGCTTCGCCACGAGCGACGCGGGTAGCAGACGCAGGCGGCGCGCGCCGTGGACGGACAGCCGCTGAGGCCGGGGCCTGTCCGTGGGCAGGGCCAGCAGCAGGGGCGCGTCGGCTAGCGTCGTTCGCCACCATGCCAGCTCCCGGCCCAGGGCCCCGGGCGTGAAGTGGGCGCGCTGCCAGGTGGCGAAGTCGCCGTACTGGAGCTCCGGCTCGGGCAGCGGCGAGGGCCGGCCTTCCACGAAGGCGCCGTAGAGCGCGGCCAGCTCACGGATCTGCAGGGCGATGGACCAGCCGTCGGCTACGAGATGGTGGATGACGAGCAGGAGGACGTGGTCCTCCGGCGCGAAGCGAAGCAGGGAGTAGCGAAGGAGGGGGCCCGCGACCAGATCCATGGGCCGCTGCGCGTCCAGCACGGCCTGCTCTTCCAGCAGGGACTGACGCGACTCGGAGGGGTGGGAGCCGAAGTCCAGGAGCGGCAGGGTGACAGGGGAGGGCGGGTGGACCCGCTGCACCAGCCCGCCATCGTGCGTGGCGAAGGTGGACCGGAGCACCTCGTGGCGCCGCGCCAACTCCGTCAGCGCGCGCTCCAGGACCGCCACGTCCAGCGCGCCTCGCAGCGACAAGGCCACGGGAAGCTGGTTGGACGTCCAGGCCGGGTCGAGCTGGAGGAGGAACCACAGCCGCTGCTGCGCGAACGAGGCGGGAGGCGCGCCGGCCCCGGTGGGACGCGGCTTCAGGGGCGGCAACCTGCTTCCCGTACCGGCTGCGGTCACCGACTCCGCGAGCGTCTTCAGGCTCAGGTCCTGAAGCAGCGCGGCGGCGGGAATGCGCACCCCGAGCCGCTTCTCGATGCGGCCCTGGAGGTCCGCCGCGCCGAGCGAGTCGAGCCCCAGGAGCGTGAGCGGTGTGCTCGCGTCCTGACGCTCGGCCTCGGCACCGAGCACCGCGACCAGCTCCTCGCGCAGGGCCCGCTCGAGGTCCTCCGGAGAAGGCACGGTCAGCAGGGGGCGTGGAGAATGCGTCGCTGCCGCCGCACCGCCCGCCAGGGCCTGTCCAGGCGCGGACACCGCTGGCTGTGACAGGGCCCCGCCGTGGCGCCACAGCACGGACAGCTCCCCCGAGACGAGCGCGGCGCGGCAGGCGAAGCGCTGAATCTTCCCGCTCGACGTCTTGGGCACGGCGCCCGGCGGCAGCAGGGCGAGCGTGTGCGGCTGCACCTCCAGCTCACGCGCAATCGCCTGTCGCAGCAGGTCCGCCACGGCCTCCAGCGCCGCCGGGTCCGCGGCCTCGGCCAGCTCGCGGCCCACCTCCGCCACCACCGCCAGCGCCTCGCCGCCCGCCGTCTCCACGGAGAAGGCGGCCACACAGCCAGGCCGCACGCGCGGGTGGGCGCGCTCCACCACGGACTCCACGTCCTGCGGGTACAGGTTGCGCCCGCGAAGGATGATGAGGTCCTTGCGCCGACCCGTGACGATGAGCTGGCCGTCCTCCAGCAGCAACCCCAGGTCCCCGGTCCGCAGGTACCTCGGCCCGTCCTCCGCTCCAACGGGAACGGCCTGGAACGTCTCCTCGCTCTGCTCCGGCTTGCGCCAGTAGCCCCGCGCGACGCTCCCTCCGGACACCCAGATCTCCCCCACGCGTCCCGGCGCGCACGGCACGCGCGACTCCGGGTCCACCACCCGCAGGCGCTGCTCGGCCAGCGTCGTGCCGCAGCCGACATGCGCGCGAGCGCCCACCGCACCCGACTCCGCGCGCACGGCCTGGCCTCGCGTGAGCGCGGCGTCCTCCAGCAGGTGCACGCGCGGCACGCGGCCCTTCTCCTCGCCGGAGACGATGAGCGTGCCTTCGGCCAGCCCGTAGCACGGATAGAAGGCCTCGCGACGGAACCCCGCGGGAGCGAACACCTCCGCGAAGCGGTCCAGCGTGGCGGCGCGGATGGGCTCGGCGCCGGTGAAGGCCACCTCCCACGCGCTCAAATCCAGCGCCTTCACCTCATCGGCCGTGGCCCGGCGCGCGCACAGCTCGAACGCGAAGTTGGGGCCTCCGCTGATGGTGCCCCGGAAGCGGGACACCGCCTCCAGCCAGCGCAGGGGGCGCTGGAGGAAGGCCATGGGCGACATGAGCGCCACGGGGAAGCCCGCGTACAGCGGCTGGAGGATGCCGCCGATGAGCCCCATGTCGTGGTACGGCGGCAGCCAGATGACGCCCACGCTGTCGTCGCGCACCTGGAACGCGTTGGCGATCAACCCCAGGTTGTGCAGCAGGTTGGCGTGCGACAGCATCACGCCCTTCGGCGTGCCCGTGGAGCCGGACGTGTACTGGAGGAACGCCAGCGAGTCCGGGCCCACGTCCGGCGCGCGCCACGCGTGCTCTCCGCCGGCGGGCAGCTCGTCCGTGGCCAGCCACTGCAGCGCGCGGAAGTCCGGCGCCTGCTCGAAGACGAAGTCCGCGAGCGAGAGGATGCCGGACGTGGTGAGCACCACCGTGGCCTCGGCGTCCTGGATGATGGCGCGCAGCCGGGGCAGGGTGCGCTCCAGACGCACCGGGTCCGGCGGATACGCGGGCACCGCAATCGCGCCCGCATAGAGACAGCCGAAGAAGCCCGCCACGTAGTCCAGCCCCGGCGGGTACAGCAGCAACACGCGCTGCCCCTCCGCGCCCCGTTGTTGCAACACGGCTGCGATGCGACACGCACGCGCGTGCAGCTCGAAGGCGCTCAGCGAGACTTCCGCGCCGTCGGACTCATCGAGAAACGTGTATTGCCGCTCGTGGGCCTTCGTCCCGGAGGCACGATGAACGAGGACGTCGGTGAGGGTTCGGGGGGTGTGGGGGGGCATGTGGCGCGTCGCTCTTCCGTCCGGTTGTCGACGGAGCGCCTCATATCAGGCCATACCCTTGATTAAAGATTGGACAGGGAGAGCGCACTGTTCCTCCTGCTCTGGATTTACACAGAGCACGGAGAGTGAAACAAGTGAGCCGCCGAGCAGGCTCAGGCTCGTCCGAACAGTCCCTTGAGCCAGCCCATGAAACCCTTTTGTTTCGGCGCTGTAGCAACCGCGGGCACGGCAGGTGCGGGCAGCGGTGCCTGGGTGGTTCCCCGTACGGGCGTGTGTTTCGGCGCGGCGACGGGCGCCGTGGGTGCGGGCCCATTGTTCGCGGGCGCCTTCATGGGTGAAGCGGGACCCGTGGCCGTCGCGCCGGCATGCGTCCCCGGTGCCTGCGCGCCCTCCACTTCGAGCTGCGACAGCTTCGCCTTCACGGCCTCCGGCGTGTCGCGCGTGCTGAAGGTGCTCGTCACCTCGCGGCCGGAGGAGGACTCGCGCGCCGTCACCTTCAGCAGCGACTCGTTGTTCACCTCGAAGGTGACGGCCACCTGCACGCCGCCGCGCGGCCGCTTCGGCAGCCCCGCGAGCTTCAGCGTCCCCAGGTACTCGTTCTCCGCCGCCTTGTCCGAGTCCCCCTGGAACACCGTCAGCTCCAGCTCCGTCTGCCCGTCGCGGTGCGTGGCCAGGGTGTAGCTCTTCGTCGAAGGCAGCGAGGTGTTGCGGTCCAGCACCGGCTTGAAGCGCCCACCCGGCAGCCCCACGCCAATGGCCATGGGCAGCACGTCGATGAGCACCACGCCCTCGAGCTGTCCCAGGCTGTGCGCCAGCAGCGCCGCGCCCAGGGCCACCGCCTCGTCCGGGTGCACGCCCTTGCTGGGCGGCTTGCCGAAGAACTTCGTAATCTTCTCGTGCACCAGCGGGAAGCGGCTCTGCCCACCGACGAGGATGACCTCGTCCACGTCCTTCGGCCCCAGCCCCTTCGCCTTGAGCACCTCCTCGCAGACCTGCACCGTGCGGTCCACGAGCCCCTCGGTCAGCTCGATGAGCTTCTGCCGCGTCAGCGTGACGTCGAGGTCATACGGCTTGTCGTCGATCATCGTCACGAAGGCCACGTGCACCCGCATCTCCGTGCGCTCGGACAGCGCGCACTTGGCGCGCTCCGCCGCGTCGTTGATGCGCTGCATGGCCACGCGGTCGCCCTGGAAGGGCCGGCCCGTCTTCTTCTGGAACTCCTCCAGGAGGTACGCGACGATGGCGTTGTCGAAGTCGAGCCCGCCGAGGAACGTGTCACCGCCGGTGGAGATGACCTCGTAGACGTTGTCGTTCAGCTCCAGCACGGACGCGTCGAAGGTGCCGCCGCCCAGGTCGTACACCAGCACGCGCTGGTTCAGCTTGCGGCCGTAGCCGTACGCCAGCGCCGCCGCGGTGGGCTCGTTGAGGATGCGCTCCACGTACAGACCGGCCAGCTTCCCGGCCTCGCGCACCGCGTGACGCTGGTTGTCGTTGTAGTAGGCCGGGACGGTAATCACCGCGCGCGACACCTGCTGCCCGAGCTGGTTCTGCGCCACCTCGCGCACCTCGCGGAGGATGAGCGCGGAGATCTGCTGGAGCGTGTAGACGCGCTCTCCCAGCTTCACCCCGGCGTCGCCGTTCGCCCCGGGGCTGATCTCGTAGTGGAACCGGTCCTTGATGTTTTCCACCACCTGCGACACGTAGGCCCGGCCCACCAGCCGCTTGGCGCCGTACACCGTCTGCCGGGGGTTGGTGAGCATCTGCCCCTTGGCGGGGTGGCCCACCACCAGCTTGCCGCGCGTGTTGACGGCGATGATGGAGGGCACCGTGTTGTGGCCCTCGCGGCTGGGCAGCACGCCGGGCCGCCCGTTGCGCACATACGCCGCGCACGAGTTCGTCGTCCCCAGGTCGATGCCGATGATGAGCCCCGCGCGCTTGGGCTCCTCCGTGCTCAGGTCCAGCGCGGCGTCCGTCATCATCACCGGCGCCGCCGGGGCGGACGCCGCGGACTCACCAGGCTGAGCTGCGCCTGCCGGCACGGCGGCCGGGGTAGGGGCCGCGAGCGTCTGGAGCGGGATTCCACCCTGAGGTGGGACGGTGTAGTCCGCAGCCCCGACGCCATTGGGGACGGGCGGGACGTCCGACTGGGCGTGGGGCAGGGTGACGACCGCGGAGTCCAGGAACCGGCGCGTCTGCGGATCCACGTTCAGGAAGCGCAGGCCCATGCCCATGACGCCCTGGCCGCCCTGCCCGGTGACGAAATGGACGACCGCGGAGGCGTAGATGAGCCGCTCCCCGCTCGCCAACCGGAGGTCCAGATTGACGGCGGTACCGGGCGGCTTCACCGCGCGGGCGCGCAGGTAGATGCCACCACGGGTGACGTTGGCGCCGTACTTCGCCAGGAACTCCTCGGGTGTCGCGAAGGGCAGCTTCACGACCAGCCCGACCGCACCCTGATTCGATTCCGCCAAAGCCCGGATCCTGAGACGTGAGAGGGAAAGCGCTCGGGATTATCGCCCGAACTCCGAGGGAACGGGCGTCAAAAAGACGGCCCTTCTCCGTTGCGCCCCGACAGCGTACCTCGTATGGAACCGCACCCGCAGGCGCTGGTGCCCGGCGGGTACCTCATGCCCCGGGAGCGCCGCTCATGCTGAACCCCGATATCCGGCTCGCCCTCACCTTCGACGACGTCTTGCTGGTGCCCGCCGAGAGCTCGGTCGTCCCCAAGGATGTCGACCTGACGACCCGGTTGACCCGCAACATCCGGCTCAACATCCCCCTGCTGTCCGCCGCCATGGACACAGTCACGGAGTCCCGGACCGCCATCGCCATGGCCCAGGAGGGGGGGATTGGCGTCATCCACAAGAACATGACGCCCGAGCAGCAGGCGCTCGAGGTCCTCAAGGTCAAGAAGTTCGAGAGCGGCATGGTGGTGGACCCCGTCACCATCGACCCCGAGGCCCCGCTGGGCCGCGCGGTGGAGCTGATGCGCCAGCACGGCGTGTCCGGCATCCCCGTGGTGAAGGGCAGCCGCCTCGTCGGCATCGTCACCAGCCGCGACGTGCGCTTCGAGACCAACTTCACCCAGAAGGTGGAGTCGATGATGACGCGCAAGCTCGTCACCGGCCGCGAGGGCATCACCCAGGAAGACGCCCAGAAGCTGCTGCACGAGCACCGCATCGAGAAGCTCCTCATCGTCAACGAGGCGTTCGAGCTCAAGGGCCTCATCACCATCAAGGACATCGAGAAGCGCCGGACGAACCCGAACGCGGCCAAGGACGGCAAGGGGCGCCTGCTGTGCGCCGCCGCCGTGGGCGTGTCCGCGGACCGCGAGGCCCGGCTCGACGCGCTCATCAAGGCCGGCGTGGACGTCATCGTCGTGGACACGGCGCACGGCCACTCGCGCGGCGTCGTGGACGGGGTGCGTGACACGCGGAAGAACTTCCACGGCTTCGACCTCATCGCCGGCAACGTGGCGACGGCCGAGGGCACCCACGCGCTCATCTCGGCCGGCGTGGACGCGGTGAAGGTGGGCATCGGCCCCGGCTCCATCTGCACCACCCGCGTGGTGGCCGGCGTGGGCGTGCCCCAGATTACCGCGGTGGATGACTGCGTCCGCGAGGCGGAGAAGCACGGCATCCCCATCATCTCCGACGGCGGCATCAAGTACTCGGGCGACATCGTCAAGGCGCTCGCCGCGGGTGCCAGCACGGTGATGATCGGCTCGCTCTTCGCGGGCACCGAGGAGGCTCCCGGCGACGTCATCCTGTACCAGGGCCGCAGCTACAAGAGCTACCGCGGCATGGGCAGCATGGGCGCCATGAAGCAGGGCGCGAAGGACCGCTACTTCCAGTCCGACGTGGAGGCGGTGAAGCTGGTGCCCGAGGGCATCGAAGGCCGCGTCCCGTACAAGGGCACGCTGGGCATGAACGTGCACCAGATGCTGGGCGGCATCCGCAGCGGCATGGGGTACGTGGGCTGCGGCTCCATCGACGCGCTGCGCACCCAGGCCACCTTCGTGCGGATCACCTCGGCCGGGCTCAAGGAGAGCCACGTGCACGACGTGATCATCACCGAAGAGGCCCCGAACTACCGCGTCGAGTAACTCCGCATGGAAAGGGGCCCACGCCTCGCGGCGGGGCCCCTGGGCGCTACGGCGGCAGGGCGGGGACTACTTCCCCCGCTTCTTGCCCCCGGCCGGCGGCTCCTCGGACGGAGGCGCGGACGCGGGGGCGACCTTCTTCTCCGCGTTGGCCACGCGGTTGAGCAGCGAGTCCTTGTCGTCCGGCTCCAGCGTCTCAATCGCCTGGCGCAGGGTGTTGAAGTCGAGCCGGGCGATGGTGACGGTGTTGCCGCCCTTGATTTCCTGGACGGTGGGCACTTCCACCAGCTCGCGGATGTAGGTCTCGAACTCCACGCGGATGTCGGCGGTCTGCTGCACGCACGTGTCCTTGGCGTTGACGATCTGCTGGCTGCCCTCGCGGTAGCTCAGGTCCGGGTTGCGGTTCATCGCCTCCTCGAAGGTGGCGGTGCGCTTGCGGAGCGAGGAGTACAGCTCGATGTAGTCCACCAGCCGGTCCGTCTCCGGCCGGTTCACGTTGCGCGCCTTTCCGAGCGCATCGGTGGTGTCGTCACAGGTCAGCTTCTGGAGCTCGGCGGCACCGGGCGTGTCCTTCACCGCCAGGTTCTGGGTCTCGCGGTCCAGCCGCTCGTCCGAGGTGATCTCCTTCACGCATCCAGTGGCGGACAGTAGGAGAAGGGTTGCAGCAGTAGGGGCGGACAGGCGGCGGAGCATCCAGACCTCGAACAATTGAAGGTACTTGGGCGTTGATTTCCCGAAGTTTGTAGCGATAAGGGCCCCCAGCCGTCAACGCCGCCCCTTGGAGACCCCCGGTGGACCTGCACGCCGAGAAGATCCTGATCCTCGATTTCGGGAGTCAGTACACCCAGCTCATCGCCCGGCGCGTCCGGGAGTTGGGGGTGTATTGCGAGATCCACCGCCCGGACCTCCCGGCGGCGGACATCCGACGCTTCGCCCCGCGCGGCATCATCCTTTCCGGAGGGCCGGCGTCCGTGGAAGCGCCTGACTCCCCGCGCTGTGATCCCTTCGTCTTCGAGGCGGACGTGCCCGTGCTGGGCATCTGCTACGGCCTCCAGCTCATCGCCAAGCTGCTGGGCGGACGCATCGACCGGGGCGCGCACCGGGAGTTCGGCAACGCGGAGGTCGAGGTGCTCGCCCGCCGAGGCCCCTTCGCCGAGTTCAACCCGGGCGACCGCGTCCAGGTGTGGATGAGCCATGGAGACCGGGTGGACGAGCTGCCCCCGGGCTTCGAGTCCATCGGCCGCAGCGGAAACTCGCCCTTCGCGGCCACCGCCCATGCGACCAAGCCCTGGTACGGCCTCCAGTTCCACCCGGAGGTGGTCCACTCGCCGCGGGGCAAGGAGATGCTGCGCGCCTTCCTCTTCAACGAGTGCAAGGTGACGGGCTCATGGACGATGAAGGGCTTCGTCGACGAGGCGGTGGAGACCATCCGCCGGCAGGTGGGTGAGCACGGCCGGGTCATCTGCGCGCTGTCCGGCGGCGTGGACAGCTCCGTGGCGGCGCTGCTGCTGCACCGGGCCATCGGCCCGCGCCTGCAGTGCATCTTCGTGGACAACGGCGTGCTGCGGCAGGGCGAGCGCGCCCAGGTGGAGGCGCTCTTCGTGGACCGCTTCCACGTGCCGCTGAAGACGGTGGACGCGCGGGCCCGCTTCCTGGAGAAGCTCGCCGGCGTCACGGACCCGGAGAAGAAGCGGAAGATCATCGGCCGCGAGTTCATCGCCGTGTTCGAGGAGGCCTCGCGCGACATCCAGGACGCCGGGTTCCTGGCGCAGGGCACGCTCTACCCGGACGTCATCGAGTCCGTCTCGTACAAGGGCCCGTCCGTCACCATCAAGAGCCACCACAACGTGGGCGGCCTGCCGGAGACGATGAAGCTCAAGCTGGTGGAGCCGCTGCGCGAGCTGTTCAAGGACGAGGTCCGCGCCCTGGGCCGCGAGCTAGGGCTGCCGGACGAGATGGTGTCCCGCCAGCCGTTCCCCGGCCCGGGCCTGGCCATTCGAGTGCTCGGCGAAGTCACGGAGGCCCGCCTGGACCTGGTGCGCCGCGCGGACGCCATCGTCCAGGAGGAGATCCGCAACGCGGGCCTCTACAAGGAGATCTGGCAGGCCTTCGCCGTGCTGCTCCCCGTGCAGAGCGTGGGCGTCATGGGCGACGAGCGCACCTACGAGTCCACCTGCGTGCTCCGCGCCGTCACCAGCGTGGACGGCATGACGGCGGACTGGGCCCGGCTGCCGTTCCCCCTCCTGGAGCGCATCTCCACGCGCATCACCAACGAGGTGCGCGGCATCAACCGCGTCGTCTACGACATCTCCTCCAAGCCGCCCGCCACGATTGAGTGGGAGTGAGCGGGGAGGGCGCCGCTCCCGGTTGACTGGGGGCAGGGCGCTCGCCTGAGGCTTCGCCCCCGGCCACCGGGGGCAGGCCCGCGCCAGAAGGGCGCACGAAAGCAAAGAGGCTGCCCGGAGCGAACCGGGCAGCCTCTTCGTGCTTCAGGGGCCGGGCGCGAAGCCCTGGCCCCTATCCGCGGGGAGTCCTCACCCCGCCGGCTTGGTCTTCACGGGCGGCACCTTGGTGCTACCCGGGCGCAGCTCCTCGAGGACGCGGGTGGCGCCGTAGATCTTCTGCAGCGACTCGATGATGGCGTCGCTGTGCACGGCCACCGTGCGGTTCACGCTCTCGTCGAAGCCGTACTCGCCACCGAGCGACTGGATGTTGCCGTCGAACACCAAGCCGACGACCTCACCCTGCTGGTTGATCATCGGCGAGCCGGAGTTGCCGCCGATGATGTCGTTGGTGGTGACGAAGTTCATGCCCGTCTTGCCGTCGAGAATGTTCTGGGCCTTCAGCCAGGACTTGGGCAGGGCGAACGGGTCCTCACCGGTGTGACGCTCGAAGGTGCCGGCCAGCTGGGTGATGGGCTCCACCTTCTTGCCGTCCTCCATGTAGCCCTTCACCGAGCCGTAGGACACGCGGGGGCTGAAGGTGGCGTCCGGGTACTGGTTGGTGCCGTAGACCTCGAACTTGGCCTTGGCGATGAGCTCGCTGTTCTTGCGGACGACGGCCTCGATGTTCTCCTCGTAGTTCTTGCGGACCGCGCGGGCGTCCGGGTCCACCACGCGGGCCAGCTCGATCATCGGGTCCTTGGAGGCGTCCACGGCGGCCTTGCCACCGTCGAAGAGGGCCTGGCGCACCTTCACGTCACGCAGCTTGGAGCCCTTGACCACGCGGGCGGCCAGCTTCTCCGGGGAGTCCTTGCCGAGCACCTTCTTCACGAACGGGTGATCCGCGCCCAGCTCCTCGCGCATCTTGGTGAGGCTGAAGGTGAGGCGGGCAATCTCCAGCTCCGGGTAGATGGGGGCCGGGCTGAACAGCTGGGCCTTGAGGGCAGGCAGGCCGGCCTGGCTGAACTCGCGCAGGCGCTGGCCGTTCTCCTTGGGCAGCTCCTCCGAGGCGCGCACCAGCGTGCGGGCAAGGTTGAACGTCGAGGAGGACAGGCCCTGGTTGTTCTCCATGAAGGCCAGCTCCTTGCGGATGTTGACGAACTGCTCCTGGGCCTTGGCGATCTCGTCCCAGGCCGCGCCGTACTTCTTCTTCATCTCCGGGTTGGCCTCGACCTTCTTGCGAAGGTCCTGCTCCGCGGCGACCTTCTGCGCGAAGAACTTCTTGTCCAGCAGCGCCTCGTGGCGGCCCTTGCTGGCCTTGAGGCCGTTCTCCACGCCGAACAGCATGTTGTTGGAGGTGCGCTTCTGCTCGGGGCCGCGCTTCTGGAACTCCGTCACCATGCCGCGCAGCTCGGACAGGAACATGAGCGTCTTCGGCAGCGCGACGTCGCGCTGCAGCTCCAGCTCGGCGATGGTCAGCCCGCGCGAGGTGCGGCCGGGGTTGCCGGACACGAAGGTGAGCTCACCCTCCTTGGCGCCGTGCTCGGACCACTTGAAGTAGTTGTCCTTGGTGCTGGCCGGCTTGCCGTCCTGGTAGATGCGCAGGAACGTCACGTCCAGGTCGTAGCGGGGGAACTCGAAGTTGTCCGGGTCGCCGCCGAAGAAGGCGATGGCGTGCTCGGGAGCCATCACCAGGCGCACGTCCTGGAAGCGGCGGTACTTGTACAGGTTGTACTTGCCGCCCTGGTACAGGGTGACAAGGTCACAGCGCACCTTGGCGTCGCCCGCGGAACAGGCCTGCTCCAGCTCGGACATCTTCGCCTTGAGGGTATCGGCGTACTGCTTGCCGGACATGCCCTGGGTGGCCTTGTTCAGCGTCTCGGTGACGTCGGTGATGCTCTCCAGCTGGTTGATCTCCATGGCCGGGCACTGCGTCTCCTCGGCCTGCGTCTTCGCGTAGAAGCCGTTGGCGATGTAGTCCTTCTTCGCCGTGGAGAGCTGCTCGATGCAGCCGCGCGCGCAGTGGTGGTTGGTCATCACCAGGCCGTCCGGCGACACGAAGCTCGCCGAGCAGCCACCCGCGAGCCGCGCCGAGGACAGGCGCACCTTGTCCAGCCACTGCTGCGTGGGCTCGAAGCCGTACTTCTCCTTCACCTTGGCGGAGGGGAAGTTGTTGTAGGTCCACATGCCCTCGTCGGCCAGGGCAGGCGCCGCGCCGAGGAGGGTGGCAATCACGAACAATCGCTTCATGAACAGGTCCTTTCCAGGGCCATGGGATGCCGCGTTCTGCGGGATGCCACTGCCTGGGTCAAGCAGGCAAAAAGCCGGGAATTATTCCCCGGCGGTCGGAACAGGCGACCGGGCTTTCGATTCCTGCCACCGCGTGATGCGGTACGTCGGGTTGCCCTCGGTAATTGCCCGGATCCAGCGCGAATTCCGGGCCCGAAAAGAGACAACGAACCCCGACCTGAAAAGTCGCATTTCGCCGTTCCGGAGCGGGTCGGCGAGCGTCCGGAAGAGGACCTGGCGGGGCTGGCTGGTGCGGCGCGTCGTGTGCCCGGGAGCGGACTCAATCCCGGTCCGGCGCGCCCAGGGGAAAGTTCGGCCGGAAGTACCGCGCTTCCTCCACCGCGCGGGCGAAGGACGGGCGCGCAAGCAACCGCGCGCGGTAGGCGCGCAGCACGGGAAAAGCCTCGGAAATCCGGTGCGTCCAGTCCGCGTAGAACAGCGAGGGCGCGGCCGCGCAGTCCGCCAGCGTGAAGTCCGCGCCAGCGGCGGCCCAGGTCCTGCCGGCGAGCTGCCCTTCGAGCCAGGCGTAGGCGAGCTCCAGCTTCTTCGCAGCCAGGGCCAGTCCTTCCTGGCGCTTCACCGGATCACCCGTCAGCGCCTCGGCTACCGCATGCTGCACCGGGCTCATGACGTGCAGGTCGAAGAAGCGGTCGAGAAAGCGCACGTCCAAAGCGGCCATCGGGTCCGCGGGCAGCAGGTCCACGGGCCCGGGATGCACGAGCTGGAGGTACTCGATGATGATGCTGGTCTCGACGATGTTGCGCTCGCCGTCCACCAGCAGCGGGAACTTGCTCAGCGGCCAGCGCCGCAGCCACTCGGCCAGGTGCTGCGGCGTATCCGGCCCAAGGCAGCGAAACTCGAAGGGTGTGCCATTCTCGTACAGCGCGATGAGGACTTTCTGCGTGTACGAGGAGAAGGGGTGACCGTAGAGCACGAGCGGCATGATGTGGACTCCTGGTTCTGACCACTTGCAGTTTGCAATCAGTCTGGACCTGGAGCTACCACTTTCGTATTGCAAGTAGCAGTCTCGGGAGAATGGCCATGCCGCAGACAGGGCGATCCGGCTGCCCGATCAATCTGACGCTCGAACAGCTCGGCGACCGCTGGAGCCTCATCGTCATCCGCGACGTCATGTTCGGGAACAGGCGCAGCTACGGCGAGCTGCTCGCGCAGAGCGAGGAAGGCGTCGCCTCGAACATCCTCGCAAACCGGCTGAAGCGCCTGACCGCGTCCGGCCTGCTGACGCGACGCCCCGATTCGAAACACCGGCAGAAAGGGATCTACAGCCTCACGGAAGCGGCCATCCAGCTCGTGCCGCTACTCGCGCACATGGGCGCCTGGGGCTGCCGGCATACGCGCCCGAGCAAGGAACTGTCCGTGCGCGCAGAGCTGCTGGAAAAGGGCGGCGCTCCGCTTTGGAACGCCTTCATGGACGAACTGCGCCACCTGCATCTCGGAGCGCCGCGTCCAGCGCACTCGGTGTTCGGCGAGCTGCAGGCTGCCTACGAGAAGGCACTGGCGCACCGCGCCCGCTAGGTCCACCAGCCCTTCGGGCCGACCTCGACCGCACCTGAGGGAGCAGGTGTGGGGCCAGGCGCTGGCTAGTCGCCGCGGAGGGCCTGCATCGGAGTCACTCGCGTGGCCCGACGCGCGGGGAGCCAGCAGGCCAGGAGCGCGACCCCCGCGAGCAGCAGCGCCACGCCCGCGAAGGTCAGCGGGTCCCGGGCGGTGACGCCGTACAGCTGGCTTTCCAGCACCCGGGTCAACACGAGCGCGCCCACGAGGCCCACGGTGATTCCCACGGCGGTGAGCGCCGCGCCCTGACCCAGGACGAGCCGGAGCACGTCTCCGGCCCGCGCGCCGAGCGCCATGCGGATGCCGAGCTCCCGCGTGCGCTGGGTCACCAGGAGCGAGATGACGCCGTACAGGCCGCTTGCGGAGAGGAAGAGGGCCAGGACGGCGAAGCCTCCGAGGAGGCCCAGCACCAGGCGTCGCAGGCCGAGTGACTTCGCGATGACCTGCTCCAACGTCTGCGCCCGGAAGACAGGCAGGGTGCCGTCCACCCAGCGCACGGCCTCGCGGATGCCGGGGACAAGGGACTCGGGGTCCACCGCCGTGCGGACGACGAGGACGAGGCTGTCGTCGCCCCAGGGCCGGCCGTAAGGGACGTGGAACTCGGCGAGGGGCTCCCGGTCCAGGCCCGCCTGCCGGACGTCGCCCACGATGCCGATGATGGTGGCCGCGCCGCCGCCCAGCTCCAGCCGGCGGCCCAGGGGGCTGGCGTCCTGGAAGTGCCGGCGGGCCAGGGACTCGTTGATGATGACGGTGCCGGGCTGGCCCGGGTCGGCGTCCCGGGGGGTGAAGTCGCGCCCCTGGAGCAGTGGAATCCCGAGGGTGGCGAAGTAGCCGGGGCTGGTGGCCCGGCGCTCCGCCCGGGGCTCGTCACCGGGCGCGGGGGGCGGCTCGCCATCCACGGTGTAGCGGGCGTTGTTCCAGGCACGCTGGATGGGGAGGACCGACGTCATTCCCGCGGCGCTGACTCCGGGGAGCGCGCGGACTTCGTCCAGGATGGGCGCGAGCAGCCGGCGCGGCAGGTCCGGGTCCAAGCCACCGTCCGTGAAGAAGCGCTCCTTGGGGATGCCCAGGTGCAGCGTGAGGACGTGCTCGGCTCGGAACCCGGGGGACGTTCCCAGCAGGTGCAGGAAGCCGCGCCCGAGCAGACCCGCGCCCACGAGGAGGATGAGGGACAGGGCGATTTCCGCGATGACCAGGGCGCTCCGGAGCCGGCGCCCTGGCCCCATGGCACCACCGTGGGTTCCGGCCGCGGCAAGGCCGCCACGGACATCGAGCCGCGAGAGCTGAAGCGCTGGGAGCAGCCCGAAGCCGAGACCGCTGGTGACCGTCAGCAGCGTGAGGAACAGGAAGGACGTGCCGTCGAGCGCGATGGACTCGCGGCGCGGCAGGGTGTCCGGCGAGAGGGCCAGCAGGGCATCCAGGCCCCAGCGCGCAATCAGCATTCCGAGGGCGCCTCCGAGGAGCGCCAGGAGGAGGCTCTCGACGAGGAGTTGCTGGATGACGCGGCCCCGGCCGGCACCGAGCGCCACCCGGATCGCCAGCTCCTGGCGACGTGCGCCGGCCCGGGCCAGGAGGAGGTTCGCGACGTTGGTGCAGGCGATGAGGAGCACCAGCGCGACGGCCCCGAGGAGGACCTGGAGCGGCGCGCGCCAGGCCTGGGTCGGACCTTCCGTGAGCGGGATGAGCCGGGCGCTCCGAGGCTCCTGGGATTGGGTCGCGCCGACCTGGGCGGCCACGGCCTTGAGCTGGGCGTCCGCGGCTTCGAGGGATACGCCAGGGGCGAGTCGCGCCCGGAGCAAAAGGACGAAGCCGCGAGCCCGGGTGCTGGCGTCAGGCGGTGGCACCAGGGGGAGCCAGAGGTCCGTGTCCGCGTCAAAGGACGCCGGCATGACTCCGACCACCGTGTGCGGAGTGCTGTCGAGCGTTACCGTGCGGCCGAGGACCGCCCGATCCGCGCCGAAGCGGCGCCGCCAGAGGGACTCACTCAGGACCGTGACGGGCTGCTGGCCGGGCTGGTCGTCGGTGGAGACAAAGGTCCGGCCGAGCAACGGGGGGACGCCGTACACGGCGAAGAATTCGGCGGTGCCACGGGTGACTTCGAGGTGCTCGGCGGTGGCGTCAGGGGCCTGGAGCGTGGCGCCGCCTTCGATGAACGCGGCGAGGTGCTGGAAGGCCGGGATGAGTTCCTTCCAGGCGTGAAACGTGGGCCAGGAAACGGGGCCTCCGGAACCCTGGGAGCGGACCTCGAACGGGGTGACCAGGCGCTCGGGGGCTGCGTACGGAAGGGGCCGCAGGAGCACGCCGTAGACCACGCTGAAGATGATGGCGTTGGCTCCGATGCCGAGCGCCAGACACAGCACGGCGACGGAGACGAAGCCCGGGGCTCGGCGAAGGGTCCGGAGCGCGAAGCGGACGTCCGCGGCGAGGTTGTCGAGGAGGCTCATGGCGGGAGCTCGTGACTCGGTGCTGGGTGGGGGCCCGAGTGTCGCCGGAATCGAGTCCGTGGCGGGGACAGGTCCGCAATCTGGCCCAAGAGGTTCGGATCCGCTTAGCCGCTTAGTTTACATAACGCATGTTATCGGACGTTCTGGCAGAAGGAGGCCGGGGGACGATTGGGCCTGCTGCGCCCCGTTTCCGGGCCGCTCCCAAGCTGGCCAGGACCGGCCAACCGGGCTCGCGGCGTTCGGTCCATGTCGCCCGCGAGTCTCGCCGTGTTCCACATCCGGCACTTCGCCTGAGGCTCGCCTGCCTGCACGGCACTCCGTGCTTCCGGGAGCCCCGTCAGGCGCATACCGTGGCCGCCCCATGCGTCTCCTTCGAGTTGGACTCGCCGCAGTCACCTGCTGTGGCGCCCTGGTGCTGAGCGGCTGCCCCGACAAGCAGTCGGCGACCGCTGATGCCGGCACCCCCGAGGCCGTCCAGGCCCCCGCGGCGCCTCCGCCCGCGCGGTTCTCGTTGGGCTACCAGGCCCCCGATGCCGGCCTGGCCGAGATCTCACTGGCGCCGGATGAAAAGCCGATGATCGAGGCAACCTCGACGCTCGAGCTTCGCAACTCCCTGGGCCTCCGGAACTACCGCGTCCGCCTCTTCGACGAAGCCGAGCGCGCCATGGTCTCCGACGATGACGTCGAGGAATCCGACGCCGGGCTCGTGTACCGCATCAACCTGCCTCAGCCCCTCAGGACCGGCTTCGAATACACCCTGGTCGTCGACGCCCAGACCGGCTCGGCCTTCACCGATACCCTGGGCCGCGACGTCGAAGAGCTCCGGGCCACGTTCCAGGTTGCTGGCGAGAAGGAAAAGCCGGCTCCGCCGCCTGCGCCGGCCAAGAAGAAGAAACGCAAGTAGCCTACGAGAATGTTCTTTTGCGCCCTTTCGGACCAAAAAGAATGTTCTTTCCCGGGATTGAATGTTCTTTCCCGGGATTGAATGTTCTTTCGCCTCCGGGGCCGCGAATGTTCTTTGGCCCCGTGCTGGGGGAAATGTCCTGAGCGCCCTTCTGGCCATCCCAGGCCTTCATCCCGTCGGGCCCCGTGGAGACGATCAGCGCTCCGCCACGGGAGGCAGCCCCAGTGAGCTCTGCAGTTCACGGAGCTTGGCCTGGATGGTCCGCATGTTCTGCGGCCCCATCCGCAGCAGGTGCTTCTGAGCCCGGCTCAGCCCCTCCAGCTCCGGCGAGACGTACGCGTACAGCGCGCCCTGCGGCTGGACCTCCACGGCTCCTTCCGGCACGGAAACCTCCAGCAGATGCCCGATGGCCTGGCTGAAGGTCCTGTCGAAGGGCTGCCCCGGCGGCGCAATCTCCCGGTGGGCCTGGTCGATGAGCGACTTCAGTTCGCGGTACACGCTGCCGGCGGCCTGCGCATCCAGCGACCCGAACACCCGTGCCACCACGTCGTAGCGTGCGTAGCTCCGAGGGTCGATCTGCGTCTTCCCACCGGACCCCGTCACCTCGAAGCCCCCGGCCGGCGCCAGGAACCCCAGGACCATTCGCGGGCTTGCCCCCTCGGCGACGTTGTTCACCGCCGCCGTGAAGCGGCGGACCAGGTCCTTCTCCTGCAGCCACTTCGCGAACTCCGGCTCGCTCGAGAGCCTGCTCGTCAGGTCTCGCACCCGACCGTCGCTCTCCGGCAGCGAGACCTCCGGCGCGGGAGGCGGCACGGCGGGCCCCGCGTCTACCGTGGGTGTGCTGGCCACCTCCGGAGGACGGTTCTGCCGCATGACGCCGAAGTACGTCGCCACCAGGGCCAGGCCTCCCAATCCCAGGACGACGGCCAGCGTCTTCGCCCGGGAGCCACGCGGAGGCTCTGAGGGAGGCGTCGGCGAGGCACCTGCGGGCGTCGGGTTCATCGGGTCGCTCATGCGTTCCTCCGTTGTGGACCCCAGAACCTACAAACGGCACCCTGGCGCATTCCACCGGCATGGACTCGGGATGGCGGGCACTTCACACCATCAACCCGGGTCAGCTGACAGCTCATCCACCGCGGCCGGACGTCCTCGGCCGCCGACGGGGTTCCGGACTACAACGAGGGCCACTGGCACCGGGGCTCGGGATGGGCTCGCGGCGGGAGTCTGGGCCCCTCCGGCCCCCGTGAAGGAGGCACACCCATGACGAACGGAATGAGCCTCGAGGTCCAGGTCGCAAACTCCGCACGGTCCTGGAGGGAGGCTTCGCGTGGCGCGGACCTGGCGGCACGGGATGCCGCGGAGAGAACGCTCGCGGACTCCCTGGAACAGTGGATCGCCGAGCTGCTGTCGACTGACGCCCAGTGGCCCCAACAGGGGCGCTGGTTCGACGGCCTCATCTTCCAGGAATGCCTCGCGGAGGACCCCGAGCGGTTCCACCTGCGCGGCTACATCTGGGGCATCGACCAGAAACAGTACGCCTTCCGGGCCGAGCTCCAGCCATCCACGGATGGCCTCGCGGCCTTCGAGGTCCGCATTGCGCACGGCAAGGCCAGCGCCAGTCGGAGCGCCGAACCGGAGTGGGACTTCCAGTTCGTCAGGGGCAAGTGATGCCCTCGTCCCCTACCCCGTCATGACGCCCTGCATGCAGCGAAGCCTTGAGCGCGACGGCAATCACGCCCCCCGCGGCGCCATTTCAGACAGGGGCTGCGAATGAAGGACCTGGCGTCACTCGCCCGCCTCGACGGCATGGCGCAGGCGGAGCTGTGTTCCCGGGGCGAGATCTCTGCGGACGAACTGCTCGACGCGTGCCATGCGCGCATCGATGCGTTGAACCCACTGTTGCGTGCGGTGGTCACAGTCGATCGCGAGCGCTCCCATCCGGCAAACCCGGGGCCGTTCTCCGGGGTGCCGTTCCTGGTCAAGGACGCCACCGCGTGGCCCGGGCTGCGTTGGTCGATGGGCTCGCGGCTGTTCTCGGCCAACGTCGCCCGGCAGCAGACGCCATACGGCAGGCGGCTCGAAGAGGCGGGGCTCGTGTGCGTTGGAAAGAGCGCGACGTCCGAGTTCGGTCTGCTCGGTAGCACCGAGACGCTGCTCGAAGGCGTCACACACAACCCGTGGAACCTCTCGGTCTCGGCCACGGGCTCGTCCGGAGGCAGCGCGGCGGCTGTCGCCGCAGGGCTCGTCCCGCTCGCGCATGCCAACGACGGCGGCGGTTCCATCCGCATCCCCGCCTCGGCGTGCGGTCTCTTCGGCTTCAAGCCGAGCCGGGGGCTCACCGTGCCGGCGAGCTTCGGCGGCTCGGACTTCGGGGACATGACGAGCGACCACTGCATCAGCCGCTCGGTGCGTGACAGCGCGCTGTTCCTTTCCCTGACCGAGGACCGCTCGGGAGGCCGTCCCATCGGCTTCGTGCGCGATCCCATCAACCGCAAGCTGCGCATCGCGACCTGGACGCGAACGATGATGGGCATGGAGCCGGAGCCCCCGGTGCGCCGTGCCTACGATGAGGCGGTGGCGCTGCTCCTGGCTCTCGGCCACAGCGTCGAGCCCATCGCACCGCCTGCCTTCGACGGTCCCTCGCTTGCCCACGCGTTCTTCCTCGTCGCGGGCGCGGCCATCGCTGGCATCGTCGAGACGGTGGACCGGTCTCGCGACCTGCCCGTGCAGGGCGACGAGCTCGAGCCCTTCACCTGGGCCCTGGTGGAGGACTTCCTCGCGCAGGGGCCCGACGCGCTGCCCCGGTCTCGCGCGGCCTTCGCTCAAGCGGTGCACGTCTATCTCGAGGCGACCCGAGGCTACGACGTGGTGCTCACCCCGACCATGGCCACCGAGCAGTGGCGCCTCGGGCACCTCTCGCCGATTCTCGGACGTGAGGAGCTGATCCGTCGCACCGCGCGCACCGTCGGCTACACGCCGATCCACAACATCGCCGGCTGCCCCGGGATGTCCGTGCCCCTTCACTTCCCGGAGGACGGGCTCCCCATCGGCATGCACTTCGCCGCGGCCCCCGGCGCCGACACGCTGCTGTTCGGCCTGGCGTACCAGCTCGAACAGGCGCGCCCCTGGAAGGACCTCTGGGCGCCCTACTCGATTCCCGCGCTCTGGCCCGGCTGACGCCAGCCCGGGGGCCGCGTCCCAGGCCTCTTCAGGAGTCCTGCTCCATGGCCCGCACCCTCGCGAGCGTCTGCAAGTCACGCTCGGTGGGCCCCAGGTCCAGGAGGATCTTGCTCACGTCGTACAGCACGTCGCCGCGGTCGAACACGGGCAGCCGGGGGACGTCCTGGTTCAGGTCGTCCGCGCCGCGGTTGTACGACACGTCCATCAGCGTCCGGAGCTGGAAGGAGTCGTAGAGGTTGTACTCGACGAGGAACCGCAGCGCCTCCACGTCGCCACGGCGCAGGTACGCCCGCCACAGCAGCACGGCGTCGTACCCGTGGACGCCCTTCAGGTGCTGCGGCCGCTCGGCGCCAATCTTCCCTTCGATTTCCTTCAGCCCGCCGCCAATGCCCAGCCGCCGCGTCACGAAGCGCAGGTCGATGTGCGCGTCCGGCACCGGGAAGCGCCCCGGCCCGAAGTAGTCCCGCAACACCGGCACGTCGAAGCACGAGCCGTTGAACGTCACCCACAGCCGCCGCTCCGCCATCGCCTCCGGCAGTGCGTCCATGTTCCGGCCCTGGATGAACACGTGCAGCCCGGCCGAGTCGAACAGGCTCACCACCGTGGGCGCCTGCGCGTCCTTCCCGTCCGTCTCGATGTCGAAGTACACCGCGTCGTCGTGGAACTCGGGGTACAGCCGCCAGTGCTCCCGAGACGGCAGCAGCTCGGCCAGCTTCCGCAGGTCCTTGCGCGCCAGGGCGTCACGGGCCTCGGCGATGCGCGCGCGGGCGACGTCGTCCGACTTCCTGCTGATGGCCACCCCGGTTCCGGCCGCCGGGAAGTCGTCCCAGGTCCGGATGCCCCGGGACCACAGGTCCTTCTCCCTCCAGGGCCCCACGCCGGGGATGTGCTGGAAAGTGCGCTGCAGCATCAATCGAGCGAGCCCAGCCTTCCCGCCACCAGGTCGTTCAGCAGCGGGATGTCCGCCTCGCAGAACGGCAGGGCCTGCATCTCCGCCGGAGTCTGGAACGCCAGCTGGTGCGCTCCCAGGGCCTTGGGCTCACCCGTCACCAGCCGGGCGGCATAGAGCACCAGTTCCACCGTGAGGTCCGGGTACGTGTGCCGGTTCTCCCACAGCCGCCGGCCGACGGAGAGCTCCACGTCCAGCTCCTCGCGACACTCGCGGGCCAGCGCGGCTTCGTCCGTCTCCCCCGGCTCCACCTTGCCGCCGGGGAACTCCCACAGCAGGGCCCGGCTTCCGCCGGGGAGCCGCTGCTGCACCAGGAACCGCTCGGCGTCCTCGCGGCTCGGAATCAGTGCCGCGACGACGCGGACCGTCCTGGTCGCGGCCACCGTCACCCGCGAAACCCGTTCACGTCCAGGGCGTACAACCAGCCGTTGTTGGACAGCACGAAGACCTGTGAGCCCGCCACGTACGGCGTCGCGGTGATGCCGTCACCCGGGTTCCACGTCACCCGAGACTTGCCCGTCTTCGGGTCCAGGAACAGCAGCGAGCGCTGGATGGGCACGAGCAGCATTCCCTGGGCGAACACGGGAGCAGCCCCCGCCCGTTCCCCCAGGGGGCGCGACCAGAGGAGCCGCCCGCTGTCGGCCAGGTAGGCATCCACCCGGCCGTCACCGGAAGCGAAGAGCAGCTGCCCCCGGGCGAGCAGCGACGTCATGCCGCCCACGGTGGTGTTCCACACCATGTCGCCCGTGTCCGCTTCCAGGGCGAAGATGCCGCTCTTGTACGAGGCCACGAACAGCTGGCCGGCCTCGTTCATCACCGGCTGGGCGTCCACGTCCAGGAACTCGGTGCCGGCCCCGGACAGCGACTTCTCCCAGGTGGCGCTCCCGTCGGAGATGCTCAGCGCCACGACGAAGCCGTCGGAGAACCCGACGTAGGCGGTGCCCTCGTGGACCAGCGGTGTGGAGGCGCCCCGGATGGTGAAGCCCGACGGAGGATCCCTGCGGTACTGCCAGGCCCACACGCCGTCCGCGGCCTTCACCGCGTACAGCGTGTCGCTCTCCGAGGCCACCAGCACCAGGCCGTCCGCCAGCACCGGCACCGTCGCCAGCGACTCGCCCGCCGCGTACTTCCACTTCACGTCGCCGGTGGCCGAGTCCAGCGCGTACAGCACGCCGTCGCCACCGGGGACATAGACGACGCCCTCGCTCACCCGCGCGCCCGCGTTGAAGCGGAGCGGCGTGCGGAAGGACCACTTCACCTTGCCGTCCGGACCCACGGCGCGGGCATAGCCGTCCCGCGTGAGCGCGATGACGTGCTTGTTGTCCGGGTCATAGGCCGGAGTCGCCACCTCACGCGGCGCGAACTCCAGCCGCGTGGGCGGGGCCAACGGCGCCCACCACTCCACCGAGAAGTAGTCCACCGGTGGGTGGGAGGGGGGCCGGGGCAGCTCCGGGTTCGTGTAGTACGGTGCCGCGCTGCAGCCCACCAGAAGCCCCGCGACCGCGGCGCCACCCAGCCAACGCTTCCAGCTCAAAGGCCGCTTCTTCATAGAGTCCGTGCTACCCCGCGTCCTGACCCGTGGCCGCCGCCGGCTGCGCCGGAGCGGGAACCTTCACGCCCTCGGAGGCAAGCACCGCCAGCCGCTCGCTGGACAGCCGCGCCGCCGCGGTGTTCGGGTGGTCGGTGGAGACCTTCGAGAGGACCTGCGCCGCCTCCTCCTTCTTGTCCTGGAGGATGAGCATGCGGCCCTTGTGGTACGCGCCCATGCCGGGCAGGAACTCGCCGCCGCCGGCCTTGTCCATCTGGTCGAAGGACTTGATGGCCTCGTCGTACTTCTGCTGGGCCTCCAGGGCGTAGCCCTCGCCCTCCAGCGCGCCCGCGCGGAGCGGCTCGTTCTCGGGGGCGGTCTTGAGGAAGTCCGCGAAGGCCGCCTGCGCCTCCGGGAACTTGCCGAGCCGGAACTGGGCCTTGCCCAGCGTCAGCGCCGCCGTCGTCGCGGAGCGCGTCCCGCCGTGCTCCTTGCGGAAGTCCGTGAGGGACGTCACCAGCGCCTCGTCCCGCTCCTGGACAGTCTTGAACGGAGTCTGGGTGTCACCCGGCTGCGCGGGCTCCACACCCTCGACGGGCCGCTCCAGGACGGTGAGCGCCTGGCCGAGCGCCTGGGAGGCCTTCTCCTCGCCACTCTTGGACACCTCGTTGGCGATGCCCACGCCCAGGCCGCCGAGGATCAGCACGCCCGCGGCGATGCCGATCAACTTCTGCCGCTGAGCCAGCCAGTCACTGGCCTCGACACCGACCTTCTGGAAGGTGTCCGGCGCGCGAAGCTCCTTCTGGCGAATCTTCTCGGTCTTGGTTCCGGCCACGTCTGGCAACCTCTCTAATGTCGCTACGGTGCTCTACCCTGTCAGAGGGTGAAAGAGCGGCGCACTGTATGGAGCGCGCGCCGCGAGTGTCAACGCGCAGACGCCTCAGTTTTTCCCCTGGAGATGCGGCTTCTTGCGGGCCTCGCGCTTCGCCTGGCCGGGCCGGGCCCGGAAGAAGATGCGGATGGGGACCCTCAGGTCGAACGTCTTGCGGAGCTGATTGGTGATGTACCGCTTGTACATGTCCGGGACGCCTTCGGGATGGTTCGTCGTAATCGCGAAGGTCGGCGGCGCCGTGGTCACCTGGGAGATGTAGTACAGGCGCAGGGGCTTGCCCCGGACGATGGGCGCCGGGTGGTTGTCCACCATGTGCTCCAGCAGCCGGTTGAGCTGGGGGGTGGGCGCCCGGAAGCGGAACTGCTGGGCCAGCTCCACCGCCACGTCCACCACCTTCTCCACCTTCGAGCCCGTCAGGGCCGAGGTGAAGAGGATGGGCGCGTAGCCCACGAACTTGAGCGAGTACTTGAGCGTCTCTCGGAAGGTCTCCTGCCGGCGCTCGTCCGCGCCCACCAGGTCCCACTTGTTGACGACGATGACCAGCGCCCGTCCGCGCTCCTCGGACAGGCCCGCCAGCTTCGCGTCCTGGTCCACGGCGACCTCCGTGGCGTCCATCAGCAGGACCGCCACGTCGCTGCGCTCCATCGCCTTCAGCGCGTTGATGACCGAGAACTGCTCCACCCGGTGCGCAATCGTCTTCTTGCGCCGGATGCCCGCGGTGTCCGTGAGGATGAGCTGGTGGCCTTTGTAGGTCAGCGGCGAGTCCACCGGATCCCGGGTGGTGCCCGGAATCTCGCTGGCCACCACCCGCTTCTGCTTGAGGATGGAGTTGACCAGGGTGCTCTTGCCCACGTTGGGCCGGCCGATGATGGACACGCGGATGACGCCGTCGTCCGGCGGGGCCTCGGCGTCCTCGTCCTCCGACTTCGGGGGCAGCTTCGCCACCACCTCGTCGAAGAGGCCCGGCACGCCCAGGCCGTGCTCGGCGGACATGGGCTGCACCTCGCCCAGGCCCAGCTTGTAGAACTCGGCGGCCAGCGACTGCATCTGCCCGGTGGTGTTGTCCAGCTTGTTGGCGGCCACCACCACCGGCTTGCCGCTCTTGCGCAGGTACTTCGCCACCGCGTCGTCGGCGGGAGTGATGCCCTCTCGCGCATCGACGACGAAGATGATGACGTCGCACTCCTCCACCGCGAGCTGGGCCTGCTCGCGCACCTGCTGGAGCAGCGAGTCCTTGTCGCCGGGGACGAAGCCGCCGGTGTCGATGAAGGTGAAGGTGCGGCCCTCCCACTCAGCGTCGTGGTAGTGGCGATCCCTCGTCACACCGGGCATGTCCTCGACGAGCGCGAGGCGCTTGCCGACGAGGCGGTTGAACAGCGTGCTCTTGCCCACGTTGGGGCGTCCGACAATTGCAACCAGGGGCTTCATCTCAGTCGTATCCCAGCTTCTTGAGGCCTTCGGGGCGCTCGCTCCAGCGCGGCTCCACGCGTACCCGGAGGTCCAGGTACACGTGCGCGCCCAGCAGGCGTTGCACGGACTTGCGGGCGTCCGTGCCAATGGTCTTCAGCATCTGCCCCTGCTTGCCAATGATGATGGCCTTCTGGCTGTCGCGCTCCACGTAGATGGAGGCCGCGATGCGGATGAGCCCGCCCAGCTGGTTCGGCGGAGTGCCCGGCCGGGGCTCCCGCTCGGACTCGTCGAAGATGTCCACCAGCACCGCGGTGGAATAGGGGAGTTCCTGGCGGCAGTGCCGCAGCACCTGCTCGCGAATGTACTCGGCCACCAGCATGCGCTCCTGCTGGTCCGTCAGCATGTCCTCGTCGAAGACGTTCTCCCCTTCCGGCAGGTGGCCCAGCACCGTGTGGAAGAGCCGCTCCACCCCGTCCTTCTCGCGCGCGGAGATGGGCACCACCTCCGCGAAGGGGAACTGGTTGCGGTACAGCTCGATGAGCGGCAGCAGCAGCGCCTTGGGGACGGTGTCGATCTTGTTGATGACGAGGAAGGTGGGCTTGCCCAGCTTCTGCAGCCGCTCGAGGATGGTGCGGTTGCCCGGGCTCACGTCGAGCTTCTCGCCCGCGGGCGGCTCGATGAGGAAGAGGACTAGGTCCACCTCCTCGGCCGCGCTCAGGGCGGTTTCGACCATGTAGCGGTTGAGCTCGCCCTTGGCCTGGTGGATGCCCGGCGTGTCGAGGAACGCCACCTGCCCCTCCGGGCGCGTCACCACGCCGAGGATGCGGTTGCGAGTCGTCTGGGGCTTGGGCGAGACGATGGCGAGCTTCTCGCCCGTCAGCGCATTGAGCAGCGTGCTCTTGCCCACGTTGGGGCGCCCGATGAGCGCGGCGAAGCCGCTGCGGTGTGGATTGGGGGAGGCCATTGCTTCGAAGGTGATCTGGGAGTCCCCGAAAGGGGGAGCCCCGAAGGGGGAACGTCTTACAGCGCCCTATAACAGCCCGCCGCCCGGCGTTTCAGCACGGACGGGCGGCAGGCGGGCGGCCTACGGCTGGGTCGTCGAAATGGTCAGCTTGTTGATGCGCACGTCCTGGCGCGGGCGGTCGCTCCCGTCGCGCGGCGCGTTGGCGATCTTCTCCACCACGTCGTAGCCGCTTACCACCTCACCGAAGATGGTGTGCTTGTTGTTGAGGTACGTCGGCTTGGACGTGGTGATGAAGAACTGGCTGCCGTTGGTGTTGGGGCGGCCGATGTTGGCCGTGGCCAGCAGGCCCACTTTGTCGAAGGTGCGACCGCTCTGGTACTCGTCCGGGACGTTGAAGCCCGGGCCACCGCGGCCAGTGCCCGTGGGGTCGCCGGCTTGAACCATGAAGCCCGGAATCACGCGGTGGAAGATGACGCCGTCGTAGAACGGCTTCTTCGTCTTCTCGCCGGACTGGGGGTCCGCGAACTCCAGCTCGCCCGTCGCCAGGCCCACGAAGCTGGTCACCGTCTTCGGCGCGTCCTTCGCGAACAGGCGCACGACAATCTGCCCCTGCGTGGTGTCGAAGGTGGCGTACAGGTCCTTGCCCGCCTGGGCCTCGTCCATCATTCCCATGCTGCCCTCCCGTCTGCGCTGGGGGCCCGACCGGATGGACGGGCCCGTGTCAGGTCCTCTGCCCCACCTACCGGGGGCTCACGGCGCCGGCGAGGCCGGCGTCGCGCCCGGAGCCGGCACCGGAGCCGTCTCTGGAACCTTCTTCGGCGAAGCCTTCTTCGGCGCCGTGGCCGACTCCCTGCCACCCATTGCCGAGCCCGGGGCCGGAGCCGCGACGCCCGCAGGCGCCTTGTCGCTCAGCACCACCCGGTTGATGACCACCGGCGTCTGAGGTCGGTCCCGGTTGTCCCGGGCCACGCCGCCAATCTTCGTCACCACGTCGTAGCCCTGCACCACCTCGCCGAAGATGGTGTGCTTGTTGTTCAGGTACGTGGGCGTGGTGGTGGTGATGAAGAACTGGCTGCCGTTGGTGTTGGGGCCCGCGTTGGCCATGGCCAGCAGGCCGACCTTGTTGAAGCCCCGCTCGCTCTTGAACTCGTCCTCGAAGCGGTAGCCCGGGTCACCCATGCCGGTGCCCGTCGGGTCTCCGCCCTGAATCATGAAGTCGGGGATGACCCGGTGGAACACCGTGCCGTCGTACATCGGCTTCTTCGACATCTTTCCGGACTGCGGGTCCCTCCACTCCTTCTCACCCGAGGCCAGGCCCACGAAGTTGGCCACCGTCTTGGGGGCGTCCTTGGAGAAGAGGCGGACGATGATGTCGCCCTGGCTCGTCTTGAGCGTGGCGTAGAGGTCCTTGCCGGACTCGACCTTCTTCGTCCACTTGCCGGCGGCGGCCGAGGCGGTACCCGCCAGCAGGCAGGCCACCAGCGCGAGCGTCATACGGAGGGAGGAGGGTCGCATCGGCGGGCACCTTATGCGCCACCCCTCCTCCGTCCAAGGGGTTTCACGTCGGGGTGTCGCCCCGTGACGTTTCGTCCGGTGTGGGCGCGGAGGGCTCGCTCGCGGGTGCGGGGGCCGGGTTCGGCGCCAGCCGCTGCGAGAACATGTCCAGGGTCACCCGGGCCGCGGCCTGCTCCGCCTCCTTCTTGCTGCGCCCCGTGGCGCGCGCGAAGGGCTCCTCGCCGATGATGACCTCCACCTCGAAGGTCTTGGAGTGTTCCGGACCGGACTCCGACACCACCCGGTACTTCGGGGGCATCTTCAGCCGCTCGTGGACGAGCTGGCCCAGGGCCGTCTTGTAGTCCTTGTCCAGGCTGGTGGCCGCCTCGTCGATGAGCTCCGCGAAGAATCGGTCCACCAGTTGGAGCACCGGCTCCATGCCCCCGCTGAGGTACACGGCGCCGAAGACGGCCTCCATGGCGTCCGCCAGCAGCGAGTTCTTCTCACGCCCCTTGTACTTGTCCTCGCCCCGTCCCAGCAGCAGCAGGTCTCCCAGTGGAATCCGCCGGGCCACCAGGGCCAGCCCTTCCTCGTGGACGAGGCGGGCACGGACCTTGGTGAGGAAACCCTCGGGCACGTCCGGGTAGCGCCGCCAGAGCCGGTCGGCGACCGCGAGGTTGACCACCGCGTCGCCAAAGAACTCCAGGCGCTGGTTGTCCTTCAGGCGCAGGTCCGGGTTCTCGTTGACGTACGTCTTGTGGGTAAGCGCTTCAATCGCCAGGTCCTGCCGGGAGATGGTGACTCCCAGGCGGGACTCGAGGAGCTGCACCCGCCCGGCGAGGCTGAGTTTCTCGGGACTGCTCACCGTCATTCACTCCTGTGGCGCGTCCGGACCCACGAGCCTCACGGCCTCGGGGGGGACCTTCAGCAGGTCCGCCACCATCCGAACGATGCCGGGAAACTCATCCAGCTCGAACCGCCCCGCCCACACCTTGCCCTGGGCCCCCGCCAGCAGGCCCCGGAACGTACGCCCCGCCACCCTCGCCGCGGCGAAGCGGTAGGGTCTGCCCTGCACCTGAAGCTGCGCCAGCAGCTCCAGGGCACTCCTCGGAGGCACCAGCGCCTCAGCTCCGAACTTCTCCACGATGTCCGAGAAGCGCACCAGCCCGGCACCCACGGGCGCCGGCTGGGGCCGGGCCGCCGGCTCGCCGAACAGCGCCGCGAGGTAGCCCGTCAGGGCCACCCGCTCCCGGAACTCGGACAGCTCCAGCGTGTGGCCACCGTTCGCCTGGACGTCCGCCCCACCCCGCACCACGCGGGCCACCCGGAAGTTGCCCAGCCGGTCCGCCACCAGCGTGACGGTCAGGTCGGCGTCCGCCACCTCGGTGGACAGCTCCAGCGTCTGCGGGTCCACGCGCGCGGTGAGGCCCAGCACCTGGAGCTCCGCCGAGCGGCGCTGGACGTGGAAGATGTGCTCGTTGAAGGCGTCGGACAGCAGCGCCTCGATGTCCGCGACGTCACTGAGGGCGCCAATCAGGATGGGGGCGAGCCCCACCACCGCCGCCGGGGCGATGGGAATGAGCCGGTCCCCCATCACCTGGAAGGTCACCTCGGGGATGAAGGCCCGGGTGACGGGATTGACGAGGGGGGAGGCCTCCAGGTCCAGCACCGCCTCGGTGCCAGCCGCGTCCTCCCTCACTTGCAGCCCGAGACCCTCCAGTCGAGCGGTGTCCATCACTCCCCTTTGAAGATCTCGCGGGCGATGATGGTGCGCTGGATTTCGCTCGTTCCCTCGCCAATCTCACAAAGCTTGGCGTCGCGCAGGTAGCGCTCGACGGGGAACTCACGGGTGTAGCCGTAGCCGCCGTGGATCTGCACCGCCTTGTTGCAGGCGCGCATGGCCGCCTCGGAGGCGAAGAGCTTCCCCATGGAGGCTTCCTTCGAGTACGGCTTGCCCTCGTCCGCCAGCCGGGCCGCGCGGTGCACCAGCAGCCGCGCCGCGTCCATCTCCGTCTGCATGTCCGCCATCATCCAGCGCAGGCCCTGGAACTCGCTGATGGGCTGGCCGAAGGCGGTGCGCTCGCGCGAGTAGCGGACGGACTCCTCCAGGGCGCCCCGGCCCAGGCCCACCGCCAGCGCGCCGATGGTGATGCGGCCGCGGTCGAGGATCTTCATCGTGTCGATGAAGCCGTGGTCCACCTCGCCCACGCGGAAGGAGTCCGGCACCTCGACGTTCTCCAGGATGAGCTCGGCGGTGTCCGAGGAGCGCATGCCCAGCTTGCCGTGGATGGCGCGCTGGCTGAAGCCCGGCATGCCCTTCTCCAGCAGGAACGCGGTGATGCCCTTCTGCCGCTTCTGCGGCGAAGTCACTGCCAGCACCACGAAGACGTCGCCGACGGTGCCCTGGGTGATGAACATCTTGGTGCCGTTGAGCACCCAGTTGTTGCCCTTGCGCACCGCCGTCGTCTTCATGCTGGAGGCGTCCGAGCCGGACCCCGGCTCAGTCAGGCCCCAGGCGCCGAGGAACTCGCCGGTGGCCAGCTTCGGCAGGTACTTCTTGCGCTGGGCGTCGGTGCCGAAGATGCGCAGGTGGCTGGTGCCCAGGCCGTTGTGGCTCGCCACCGTCAGCGCGAGCGAGCCGTCATAGCGGGCGATCTCCTCCACGGCGACCGCCACGGCGAGCGAGTCCATGGCCGCCCCGCCGTACTCCTCGGCGACCAGCATGCCCATGACGCCCAGCTGTCCCAGCTCCCGCACCACCTCGAGCGGGAACTTCTCGTCCTTGTCCCACTCGCGGGCGTACGGCTTCACCCGGCGTTCGCAGAAGTCTCGGAGGGAGGACTGGAGGGCGCGGTGGCTTTCAGGAAGTTCGAAATCCATGGTCGGCAGGATCTATAGCAGAGCGGCCCGGTGCAGGCCGGGCCTCGCGGAGGGAGGAAGTTTTCCTACTCAGACGGGATAGACACCGTGCTTCTTCTCGGCACGGGGCGCATGGCGCTGGGAGTACAGCCGGTAACGCTGGGTCAGCTCCTGACGCAGGCTGTCACCGGGGACGATCTCATCGATGATGAGCTCGCTGGCCAGCTTGTAGATGTCCACGTCGGCCCTGTACTCGTCGCGCAGCTTCTGGACGTAGGCGGGGCGGTCGGCCTCGGGCAGCTCCTGGATCTTGTTGTAGTAGACGGCGTTGACGGCCGCCTCCGGACCCATGACGGCGATCATCGCCCCGGGCAGCGCCAGGGTGGCGTCCGGCGCGAAGCCGGGGCCGCTCATGGCGTACAGGCCGGCGCCGTAGGCCTTGCGCACCACCACGCAGATCTTCGGGACGCTGGCCTCGGACACGGCGGAGATCATCTTCGCGCCAGCGCGGATGATGCCGGCGCGCTCCACCTTGGTGCCGATCATGAAGCCCGGCACGTCCGCCAGGTAGAGCAGCGGGATGTTGAATGCATCACACAGCCAGATGAAGCGCGCCGCCTTGTCCGCGCTGTCCACGAACAGCACGCCGCCCTTGTACTTGGGCTGGTTGGCGACGATGCCCACCGGCATGCCGTCGATGCGGGCCAGGCCGGTGATGAGCTCCTGGGCGAAGAGCTTCTTCACCTCGAACCAGCTGTCCTCGTCGATGAGCTCCTTGATGAGCGCATGCATGTCGAAGGGCTTGTTCTGGTCCACGGGGACGATCTCGTCCACGCGCTTGCCGCTGGCCTTGGGCGCGAGCTTGGGCGCCTCGGGCGGACGCTGGCTGAAGTTCTCCGGGAAGAAGCCGATGTACTTCTTCGCGGCGGCGATGGCCTCCTCCTCCGTCTTCACCAGCACGTCGCCGACACCGGAGATGGAGCAGTGCATCTTCGCGCCGCCCATCTCCTCCAGCGTCACCTTCTCGCCAATCACCATCTCCGCCATGCGGGGGCTGCCCAGGTACATGGAGGCGTTGCCGTCCACCATGATGACCAGGTCGCAGAAGGCGGGGATGTACGCGCCACCGGCGGCGGACGGCCCGAAGAGCAGGCACACCTGGGGCACGAAGCCGGACATATGCACTTCGTTGTAGAAGATGCGGCCCGCGCCCCGGCGGCCGGGGAACATCTCCACCTGGTCGGTGATGCGAGCGCCGGCGGAGTCCACCAGATAGAAGAGCGGGCAGCGCAGCGCGCGGGCCGTCTCCTGGATGCGGAGGATCTTCTCCACCGTGCGGGCGCCCCAGCTTCCCGCCTTCACCGTGGAGTCATTGGCCATGATGGCCACGGTGCGGCCGGCCACCTTGCCGAGGCCGATGATGACACCGTCCGAGGGCAGGTCCGCGTCCAGGTTGTTGGCGAGCTTGGCGTCCTCGACGAAGGAACCTTCATCCACCAGCAGGCGGATGCGGTCGCGAGCGAAGAGCTTGCCCGCCTCCTTGTTCTTCGCGTGGTACTTCTCCGCGCCACCCTTCTCTACCTGGGCGATCTTCTCCAGCAGCTTCGAGTCTTGGGACATGGCCCGGGCCACATAGCAGAAAGGTCCCCGCCTGGCTGCCTTCTCTCCAGGGGAGCAGCGCGGCATGACGTCCAGCTTACGACGCAGTGTGTGAACGGGGGTCTCGGGGGGTGCCACGGAAGGCTCCCCTGCCTACCTTGGAGCCTCACGGGGGCGTCACGCGAGCAAAACCGCCTCCTGCAAATCTGGCCCTGGAGGGACGCATGTTCGCAGCGAAGAAGACCAAATGGATGGCGAAGGGGTTGGCCAAGAGCGACCTGATCCGCAAGGTCGTGGCGCACAAGCTCATCAACGACCTGCCCCGCGCGGCGCGGGACACCTGGGATGACTTTGACCCGGATGACGTGCTGCGTGTGGTGGGGCTGACCACCCGCAAGCCCGCGACCCTGGGCCTGGGGGGCCTGGGCGTCTTCATCCTCGGCGTGGCTGCCGGTGGCGTGGCGGCGCTGCTCCTCGCCCCGAAGACGGGCACCGAGCTGCGCACCACCGTCAAGGACAAGGCGATGGGCTACATGAACAAGCAGAACGTCAACATCGGCCCCGAGAAGACCGCGAGCGCCTGAAGCACCGGGGCCTTCCGGCCCCCAGCCTGAAACCCTCCGGGGGCGCGAGGCCTGGTCCATCCAGGTCCGTGCCCCCGGTGTCTTTCACGGGGCCCGGGACGACGGGCCCTCCGGCGCGCTGACTACCGGCCCTTGTAGACGGGCGGACGCTTCTCGGCGAAGGCGCGCAGGCCCTCCAGCCGGTCCTCCGTCTTGAGGATCTCCTCGTAGCGGCGCAGCTCCAGCGCCAGCGCGTCGTCCAGCTCCAGACCGGTGCCCTCGTCGATGGCGTGCTTGGCCGTGGACACGGCGATGGGCGCGTTCTTCACCACCGCTTCCGCCAGTCCGAAGGCCACCTCCAGCAGGTGCCCCTCCGGAGCGAGCCGGTTCACCAGCCCCACACTGAAGGCCTCCGCCGCGTTGACGCTGCGCGCGGTGAGGATGAGGTCCTTCGCGCGGCCCACGCCAATCAGCCGCGCCAGCCGCTGCGTGCCGCCGCCGCCGGGGATGATGCCCAGCCGCGTCTCCGTCAGCCCCAGCTCCGCCGCGGGCGCGGCGACGCGCAGGTCGCACGCCAGCGCCAGCTCGGTGCCGCCGCCAAAGGCCGCGCCGTTGATGGCGGCGATGAAGACGCAGTCGCTCTGCTCGATGGCGCGGAAGGTGCGTCGCAGCCCGTCGAGGAAGGCGCGGACGTCGTCCTCGACCATGGTGGCGCGCTCCTTCAGGTCCGCGCCCGCGCAGAAGGCCTTGTCGCCCGCGCCTGTGAGGATGACGGCGCGGACGTCGCGACCGGTGGACACGCGCGCAACCATCGCCCCCAGCTCCGTCAGCATCGCCCGGCTGATGGCGTTGCGGCGGCCCTCGCCGTCGATGGTCCAGATCTCGATGGCACCCCGTGCGTCGACCTTGAATTCCGGCATGTGGACTCCCTCTCCGGGCCCGTCCGGCGGGCCGCCCTCGGACGCGGCAGAGTGCGGCGGGAAGGCGGGTCTGGCAAGGCGGAAACGGTTAGCATTGGACGCATGTCCTCGCGCTTCACGCCGTATCGACTCTCCCGGTGGGCCCCCTGGCTGCCCTCCACGCTTGCCCTGGTGGCCCTGGTTGCTCCCCTGGTGGCCCTGGCCCGGGGCGGCGGCGGCGAGCACTACACCCGCCCCTCCTCGGACAGCGGAGACGACGGTGGCGGCATCCCCTTCTGGATCATCTACGAGGTGATAGGGCTCGTCTTCCGCTACCCGAAGGTGATGCTCCCGCTGCTCGCCATCGGCGGCGTGGGGTACTGGTTCTACAAGCGCAACCTTCACCCGGACGCCACCACCCGGCGCGCCCTGGACCAGCGCGAGGCGGAGCAGCGCACCCAGGTGTCCCACCGTGACGTGCCGGGCTGGGTGAACGCCCTCAAGCTGAAGGACCCCGCCTTCGAGCTCCAGCCGGTGCTGGACAAGTCTCGGTGGCTCTTCCTGGAGCTGCAGAAGGCGTGGTTCCAGCGCGACATGACGCCGGTGCGGCCCTTCCTGTCGGACGCCACCTGGCAGCGCTTCAACGTGCAGCTGAAGCTCCTGGAGGCCCAGGGCGTGCGCGATGCCATCACCGACATCGAGGTGCTCGACATCCAGCTCATCGGCCTGGCGCAGACGGCGTGGTTCGACAGCATCCAGCTTCGCGTCCAGGCACGCATGCGCGACACGGACGTGCCCGCCTCCTTCACGGACGCGCAGGCCACGGACATGGCGCGCAAGGCGCTGCCGGAGTCCTTCACCGAGGTGTGGACCTTCGTGCGCAAGCCCGGTGCGCAGACTCGCGCGGGCGCGGACCTGTTCCAGGGCAAATGCCCCAACTGCGGCGCCCCGTTCGCCGGCGGCGCGGCCAACACGTGCGAGTACTGCAATGCGGTGGTGAACTCCGGTAACTACGACTGGACGCTGTCGGAGATCACCCAGGGCGTGGAGCACGTGCGCCACCACAAGACGGTGGACGGACTGCTCCCGGCGCGCGAGGTGGACCCCGCGCTCAACCTGGAGATTCTCGAGGACCGCGCGTCGCTGCTGTTCTGGAAGTGGGTGGACGCGCAGAGCCGCGGCGACGCGAAGACGCTGTCCAAGGTGGCCAACACGGAGGCCGTGCAGCGGCTGGGCTCGGAGCTGGAGGACCTGCACCGCAAGGGCCGGCGTCGCGTGTTCCTGGAGTGCGCCGTGGGCGCGGTGGACGTGCGCGCGCTGCAGGTGGCCCCTCAGGGGTATGACGTGGCGCACGTGGAGATCCGCTGGAGCGCGCGCATGGGCGTGGGCCCGCTGAACGAGCGCCCGCCGACGCTTCCCACGGTGCCTCAGCGCTTCGTCTTCTCCCTGGTGCGTAGGCACGGGGCGCGGACGAACGCCGCCAACGGCATGTCCACGGACCGCTGCCCGCAGTGCAACGCGACGCTCACCGACAGCGCCGCGACGACGTGCGACTTCTGCGGCACGCAGCTGGGCAGCGGCGAGCGGGACTGGGTGCTGGCGTCCGCCCTCCCCTACGAGGCGTGGAACGTGGAACAGGACCAGCGGTACCAGGCCAACGTGCTCCGCAAGGCCGTGGCCACCGAGCAGTCCCGGAACAAGGGCCCCGTACCGGGCGCGGATATGGCGATGGACGTGCAGGAGCGGCAGCGGCTGCTCTACATGATGGCGGCCATCGCCGCGGCCGACGGCGAGGTCAGCTCCAGCGAGCGGAAGATGCTCAAGCTCTGCTCGGAGCGCTGGGGCGTGGAGTGGGCCAACGTGGAGATGGCCCTGGGCGCGGGCTCGCAGCTCTTCGAGCGACTGGTCCCACGCGGCACGCCCGAGGCCGAGCTCTTCCTCCGCAACATCGTGGAGATCGCCATGGCGGACGGCCGAATCGATCGCAAGGAGCGGCGCATGCTGGAGACCGCCGCCGCCCACCTGGGCATGCAGGAGCGGCTCACGGCCATGCTTGGCGAACGTGGCTGACGACAAGGGCGGCCCGGAGTCTCCTCCGGTGCCGCCTTCCTTGGCTTACGAGCGCCTGGAGCGGCTCACGGCCATGCACGGCGAGCGCTGACGGCCCGCTCCATGCTTGACCACGAGACCTCTCGGTTTCCGGCTCACGAGCTACTGGGCCAGGTCGTCGAGCACCGCGGAGAGGGTGGTAGCGTTCAGGGACTTGTCGAACCAGCGGTCAAGCGTGGCCATGTCCGTGCAGTTGAGGATTCGCTGCCGGGCCTCTTCGTCAACGTGCACGCACCGTACGGTGAGGATCCGCAGGATGTCCTCGGCACGCGCGCGTCTCCTCCCCTGCTCCAGGCCCTCCTCCCGGCCCCTCGCCAAGCCTTGCTGGAGTCCCCGCTCGACAAGTTCCTCGCCATAGCTCCGCATCAGCTCCTCCTTGCGCTGCTGCCCCAGCACCGAATGTAACACCTGCCCGGCCGCTTCATGCGCAGCCTCGTCACCCACCCACAGGAGGTAGCGGATGAGCACGACCAGATGCTCGGCGCCTTCGGGGCCTGCCTGCACCTGAGCGAAGAGCGCCGCCCACTCCGGCAGCTTCTGGGCCAGCTCTCCGCTCCGACCGTATCGCAGCGTCAGCCATGCCAGCCGGGCCAGCGGAGGACCGGGGCGCGCCTGCAGCGCCTCCTCACGTTCGGCAGTCAAATCATCGAGCAGGAACTCGAAGCACGGCACCAGCGCCCGCCACCGCTCCCGGCCCTTCTCGGGTAGCCCGAAGAGATCCTCCACCCGGCGTGGCGCCGTCCAGACTGTCTCGGGCCCGTGGTACATGACGAGCGGGATGATGAGCGGAAGCACTGTGCTGTCCGGATGCTCTTGGCGCGAGCGCTCCAGCTGGCGCACCACGTAGCGCAGCATGCGCAGCGCCATCCACCGATCCACCGTGGACTGGTGCTCCAGCAGTACGTACAGCAGCAGCGGGTGGCCCGTGCGCAGGCGCGCCGTGAAGAGCAAGTCGCTCTCCGTCTCCCGCAGCTCCGGGTCCACGACGCTACCGGGCTCTCTGCGCAGAGACGTCCAGTCCACTTCTGAGACGACCTGTGCGGGCAGCACAGCGCGAAGCTCGGCCGCAGCTCGCTCGGGGTGGCCGAAGGTGTAGCGGACGAAGAGGTCGTGGGGGCCAGACATGGTGAGCCGGGCCATAAGCACGCGGTGGGCCAGACGGCGCTATCGAGGCCCTCAACGCGGTGGCGAACTCCGGCAACTCCGATTGGATGCTATCGGAGGATCGGCTCACGGCCCTCCTCGGTGACCGGTGACGACAAGGGCGGCCCGGAAGGCTCTCCGGTGCCGCCCCTCGCCACTCACGCGCACACCGGATCGCGCTTCAGCTCTGCGCGCTCTGCGCCCGCCGCGACGCCTTCTTCTCCCGCTCGCCCAGCGCGGCTTGCAGGTACTTGCCAGCCAGCTTCCGGCCGATGAGTTCCTGCGCAATCTCCCCGGCCTCCACCAGTCGGTCCAGGTTGATGCCCGTCTCCACGCCCATGCCGTGCAGCATGAACACCGCGTCCTCGGTGGCCAGGTTGCCCGCCGCGCCCGGAGCGTAGGGACAGCCGCCCAGCCCGCCGATGCTCGCGTCGAACGTCGTCACGCCTGCGGACAGGCCCACCAGCGCGTTGGCCAGCGCGGTGCCTCGCGTGTCGTGCATGTGCAGCGCCAGCTTCTCCACGGGGATGTGCTTGAGCAGCGCCTCGAGGATTCCCTCCGTCTGCCGGGGCGTGCCCACGCCAATCGTGTCGCCCAGGCTGAGCTGGTACAGGCCCGCGTCCACGAGCTGGCGGCAGATGTCCACCACCCGCTCCACGGGGACGTGGCCCTCGTACGGGCAACCCCACACGGTGGACAGGTAGCCGCGCACGCGCATGCCCGCCTTCAAGGCGGACACCGTCACCTCGCGCGCCCCCGCGAGCGCCTCGGCGATGCTCTTGTTGATGTTCTTCTTCGAGTGGGCCTCGGACGCGGAGATGAAGACCGCCGCCTCCTCCAGGCCCGCCTCCTTGGCGCGCTCCAGCCCCTTGAGGTTGGGCACGAGCGCGGAGAACACCACGCCCTCGCGCCGCCCGACGAGCCGCAGCAGCTCCTCCGCGTCCGCGAGCTGGGGAATCCACTTCGGGGAGACGAAGGACGTCACCTCGATGCGCTTCTCGCCCGCGGCGACCAGCGCGTCGATGAGTCGTGCCTTGTCCCGGGTAGGCAGCGTGCGCAGCTCGTTCTGCAAGCCGTCCCGGGGGCCGACCTCGTAGACGTCGACCCGCTTCGGGAGCTGGCCCAGCCAGCCTGGACGCATTCGGGGTTGTTCTTTCGGATCCACTGGACGCTCTCAGCCTTGTCGGCGCTCTGCTGCCACAATCAGATCGGCCGCCCGCGGTGACGGCGGCTCACCGTCGAGCCCACCATGCACCCAGGCCGTTGAGAAGCCCGTGCTTTCCAACAGCCGTGTCAGTTCCGCAAGCGGATAGTAGCGAATGGAATACGACGCGGTGAGACGCCGACCGGTCGGTAGGGAAAGCGTTCGCTGGCCCATGTCCCTTCCTGTAACGGCGTCGAAGCGGCTCTGCTCTTCCAGCACGCTTCCGTCCGGCAAGGTCTGCCGGAATGCAGCACCCGGAGACTCCGCCAACCGCTCGTATGGCACCGACTGGAACACCAACCGCCCTCCCGGCCGCAGCACCCGCGCCACCTCGCGGAGGATGTGCACGTGCTCCTCATCCGTGAAGGCGAAGAGTGTCGAGTACCAGGCGTAGGCCCCGGCCAGTGACTCCGGGCGGAATGGCAGGGCGCGCAGGTCGCCCTGCACCGCGGGGAAGCCGGGCCGCCGCATCGACAGCGACAGCGCATCCAGCTCGAGGCCGATGATGCGCCCGGCCAACGGGCCTGACGCATTGAGTCGTGAGGCGTGACGTCCGTGCCCGCAGCCCAGGTCGACCACCGCGCCCGGTCCGGGAATGTCGGCGAAGGCCCGTGCGAGGTACTCCGCCTCACTCGCCGTGACGCTCTCGGAGAGGAAGGGCAGCGTGCTGCGCAGGTAGAGCTCACCGAAGAAGGACACGCGCAGAGGGTACGTGCGCGCCCACGCCGTCACCAGCCCATTGCCCCGGGCAGCCATTGCGCCTATGGGAAGGGCATGTCGCAAGGACCCCTGCCCACCGATACCGAGTTCCCGCCTCCGTCGCTCGACGCGTGGCGCCGGCTCGTGGAGAAGGACCTGAAGGGCAAGCCCTTCACCTCGCTCCAGTCCCCCCTGGAAGGCGGCCTGTCCCTCAAGCCCCTCTACACCTCCCAGGACGTCGCCTCCCCCGTCGAGCCCCCGGGTGTCTCCCCCTTCGTGCGTGGCACCGGACCGCTGGGCCACACCGAGGGCGGCTGGACGCTGTGCCAGGAGTACGCCGGCTCCGACGTGGCCTCCACCGCCGAGGCCCTCCGCACCGACCTGGAGCGTGGCGCCCAGGGGGTCTGGCTGCTGCTGGACGCACCGCACGGCGTCGACGTGAAGGACGAGGCCTCGCTGACGCAGCTCCTCGCGCACGTCCCGCTGGAGCGCACGCCCGTGCACCTCGAGCCGGCGCGCGACGTGCTCGCCCCCGCTGCCCTCCTGCTCCAGGTCGCGGACGCGCGGCGCGTGCCGCGCAAGGCGCTGAGTGGAAGCCTGGGCATCGACCCGATTGGCGCCATTGCGCGCGCGGGCGCGGAGAAGGTGGACGTGGCAGGGACGCTCGCCAGGGCCGCGCCGCTCGTGACGTCGCTGCTGAAGGAGGCACCGGGCCTGCGCGCGCTGCTGGTGTCCTCGCGTGCCTGGGCGGATGCGGGCGCCACGCCCGTGCAGGAGCTGGCGTGGGCCATCGCCACCGGCGTGGAATACCTGCGCGAGCTGGAGCGCGCGGGCGTGTCTCCCGGGGACTCGGCGCGCTCGGTGCAGTTCGCGCTGTCCGTGGGCGCGCAGTTCTTCCCGGAGCTGGCCCGGCTGCGCGCGGCGCGGCTGCTCTGGTCCAAGGTCGTCGCCGCTTCAGGAGGTCAGCCCGAGGCCCAGGCCATGGTGCTGCACGCTCGCACCGCCAGCGCCACCAAGTCGAAGAGAGACCCGTGGGTGAACATCCTGCGCGCCACATCGGAGTCCTTCGCCGCCGTCGTCGCGGGCGCGGACAGCGTGAGCACCGCCCCCTTCGACGAGCCCCTGGGCGCGCCGGACGAGCAGGGCCGGCGGCTCGCGCGCAACACGCAGCTCATCCTGCGTGACGAGGCCAGCCTCAACCGCGTCGCGGACCCCGCCGGTGGCAGCTACTACCTGGAGCAGCTCACGGGCGAAATCGCCCGCGCCGCGTGGACCGAGCTACAGCGAATCGAATCGCTGGGCGGTATGACGCGCGCGCTCGTCCAGGGTGACGTGGCCCGCGCGCTGGCCGAGGCAGTCTCCGCGCGCGACAAGGCCGTGCGCACCCGGCGCCTGCCCATGGTGGGTGTCAGCGAGTTTCCCCACCTGAGCGAGACCCCCGTCCAGCGCGAGCCTCACCCCACTCCCGCTCCCGTGGCCGAGGGGGGCTTCGCGCCGCTGCGGCCCGTCCGCCTCGCTGAGGCCTTCGAGTCCCTGCGCGACGCCAGCGACCGCCACCTCGCCCTGTACGGTGCCCGTCCTCGCGCCTTCATGTTGAGCCTGGGCACGGTGGCGGAGCACACCGTCCGCTCGATGTGGGTCGCCAACGCGCTGGCCGTGGGCGGCATCGAGACCACCGAGCACCGCGACTCCCCGGACGCGGCCCACGCGGCGGAGGCCTTCGTGGCCGCGGGCACGCCGCTCGCCATCATCTCCGGGCCCGACACGCTCTATCCGGACCAGGTGCCCGCGCTCGTCCAGGCACTCAAGGCCCGGGGCGCGCGCGCCGTGGCCGTCGCGGGCCGACCTGGTGACCACGAGGCCGCCTTCCGCGCGGCCGGCGTGGACCTCTTCCTCTATGCGGGAGCGGACCTGTTCCAGCTCCTGAAGACGCTGCACACCCATCTGGGGGTGGCCTGATGCGCTCCAACGTCCCCGACTTCTCCCACGTCGCCTTCGACGCTCCCGAGACGCAGCCCACCCCCGACGCGCGTGACGCCCAGCGCCGCCGCGCGAGCGAGGCCACCCGCACCGCCGAGCGGTGGGACACGCCCGAGGGCATTCCCGTCAAGCCCGTCTACGGCCCCGAGGACCTGGAGGGCGTGGCGCACCTGGGCTCGCTGCCGGGCCTGCCGCCCTTCGTGCGCGGCCCCTACTCCACCATGTACGTGCAGCAGCCGTGGACGGTGCGCCAGTATGCGGGCTTCTCCACGGCCGAGGCCTCCAACGCCTTCTACCGCCGCAACCTCGCGGCCGGACAGAAGGGCCTGTCCATCGCCTTCGACCTCGCCACACACCGGGGCTACGACAGCGACCACCCGCGCGTCTCCGGCGACGTGGGCATGGCGGGTGTGGCCATCGACTCCATCAAGGACATGCGCATCCTGTTCGACCGGATTCCGCTCGACCAGATGAGCGTGTCCATGACGATGAACGGCGCGGTGCTCCCCGTGCTCGCGCTCTACGTCGTCGCGGCCGAGGAACAGGGCGTGCGCCCCGAGCAGCTCAGCGGGACCATCCAGAACGACATCCTCAAGGAGTTCATGGTCCGCAACACGTACATCTATCCGCCCGCTCCCTCGATGCGCATCATCGGGGACATCTTCCGCTTCACCGCGGAGCGGATGCCGCGCTTCAACAGCATCAGCATCAGCGGCTACCACATGCAGGAGGCCGGCGCGTCGCAGGACCTGGAGCTGGGCTACACGCTCGCGGACGGTGTCGAGTACATCCGCGCAGGGCTCGCCGCCGGCCTGGACGTGGACGCCTTCGCTCCCCGCCTGTCGTTCTTCTGGGCCATCGGGATGAACTTCTTCATGGAGGTGGCCAAGCTGCGCGCGGCCCGCCTCCTGTGGGCCCACCTCATCAAGGGCTTCAAGCCCAAGAGCGACAAGAGCCTGGCGCTGCGCACCCACTGCCAGACGTCCGGCTGGAGCCTCACCGCGCAGGACGTCTTCAACAACGTCGTGCGCACCTGCGTGGAGGCCATGGCCGCCACCCAGGGCCACACCCAGAGCCTGCACACCAACTCGCTGGACGAGGCGATTGCGCTGCCCACCGACTTCAGCGCGCGCATCGCCCGCAACACCCAGCTGTACCTCCAGATGGAGAGCGGCACCACGCGCGTCATCGACCCGTGGGGCGGCAGCTATTACGTGGAGCGCCTCACCCACGAGCTGGCGCACCGGGCCTGGACACACATCCAGGAGGTGGAGGCGCTGGGTGGCATGACGAAGGCGATTGAAGCCGGGCTGCCCAAGCTGCGAATCGAAGAGGCCGCCGCGCGCACCCAGGCGCGCATCGACTCCGGGCGTCAGGCCATCATCGGCGTGAACAAGTACCCGCCCGAGCGCGAGGACCGCATCGACATCCTCAAGGTGGACAACTCCGCGGTGCGCGAGGCCCAGGTGGCCCGCCTGCGCGAGCTGCGCGCCGAGCGCAACGCGGACGAGGTCAGCAGCCGCCTGCATGCGCTCACCGAGGCGGGCCGGCGCAACGAGGGGAATCTCCTGGCGCTCGCCATCGACGCGGCTCGGGCCCGGGCCACCGTGGGAGAAATCAGCGACGCGCTCGAGAAGGTGTACGGGCGCTACGAGGCCACCGTGCGGAGCATCTCCGGAATCTATTCGGCCGAGGCCGGCTCGGCGGGTGGCATCGCCGAGGCCCGGGCGAAGGCGGACTCCTTCCTGGCGCGCTTCGGCCGCCGGCCGCGCATCCTCATCGCGAAGATGGGGCAGGACGGCCATGACCGTGGCCAGAAGGTCATCGCCACCGCCTTCGCCGACCTGGGCTTCGACGTGGACATCGGGCCCCTGTTCCAGACGCCCGAGGAGTCCGCACGCCAGGCGGTGGAGAACGACGTGCACGTCGTGGGGGCCAGCTCGCTCGCCGCGGGTCACCTCACGCTGGTGCCGGAGCTGAAGCAGGCGCTGAAGAAGCTGGGCCGCGAGGACATCATGGTCGTGGTGGGCGGCGTGATTCCGCCCCAGGACTACGACGCGCTGCGGGCCGCGGGCGCCGCCGCCATCTTCGGCCCCGGCACCGTCATCGCGAAGGCGGCCCTGGAGCTGCTCGACAAGCTCGCCGCCGAGCTGGAGGCGGCGTGAAGCTGCTGCCCGCGGACACGTACGTGGAGGGCGTCCGCGCCGGGGACAGGGCGGTGCTCGCGCGCGCCATCACCCTGGTGGAGAGCGAGCTCCCGCGCCACGCGGCGCTTGCCCAGGAGGTCCTCACGCGCCTGCTGCCCCACACGGGCAACAGCCAGCGCGTGGGCATCAGCGGCGTGCCGGGCGTGGGCAAGAGCACCTTCATCGACGCGCTCGGGATGCACCTGGTGGGCCGGGGCCAGAAGGTGGCGGTGCTCGCCATCGACCCGTCCAGCAGCATCTCCGGCGGCAGCATCCTGGGTGACAAGACGCGCATGGCCCGGCTGGCGCGCGAGTCCTCGGCGTACATCCGTCCCAGCCCCTCCAGCGGCACGCTGGGCGGCGTGGCGCGCAAGACGCGCGAGACGCTGCTGCTGTGCGAGGCCGCCGGCTTCGACGTGGTGCTGGTGGAGACGGTGGGCGTGGGCCAGTCAGAGACGGTCGTCGCGGACCTGGTGGACTTCTACCTGGTGCTGATGCTCGCGGGCGCGGGCGACGAATTGCAGGGCATCAAGCGCGGCATCCTCGAGGTGGCGGACATGGTCGCCATCAACAAGGCGGACGGCGACAACGCGCCCCGCGCCGAGCGAGCCCGCGCCGAGTACCGCGCCGCCCTGCACCTCATGCGGCCGGGCTCCGAGCCGGTGGTCACCACGTGCAGCGCGCTGGAGGGCACCGGCATCGAGAAGTTGTGGGACGCAGTCGTCACCCAGGTATCCCGCCGCGCCGCGTCGGGCGAGCTGTCACGCCGCCGCAAGGAGCAGCAGGTGGGCTGGATGTGGGCCATGGTGCAGGACGGTCTGCGGTCGGCCCTTCGGGCCCACCCCGAGGTGGCTGCCCTGGTGCCAACGCTGGAGGGAGACGTACGTGAAGGGCGCGCGACGCCCACCTCGGCCGCACTGCGTGTGCTAGGCGCCTTCCTACCTCGTTTGCCGGCCTGACAGCCCGCGTCGGGCGGCGGGCACACGCCGTCTCAATCGCTTGCCGGGCCCGCACCGCACTTCTAGTGTACGCGCGTGCGACACGCTCAGCCGACGACCCCTCCCCAGCCCTACAAGCCCCGCTTCCACGTCCGCATCGTCACCGCCGCCAGCCTCTTCGACGGCCATGACGCGGCCATCAACGTGATGCGCCGCCTGATGCAGGCGTCGGGCGCGGAGATCATCCACCTGGGCCACAACCGCTCCGTGTCGGAGATCGTCGACTGCGCCATCCAGGAGGACGCCCAGGGCATCGCCCTCACGTCCTACCAGGGCGGTCACGTCGAGTACTTCAAGTACATGATCGACCTGCTCCGCCAGCGCGGCGCGAACATCAAGGTCTTCGGCGGTGGCGGTGGCACCATCCTCCCCTCTGAAATCGAGGAGCTGCACAAGTACGGCGTCACGCGCATCTACTCGCCCGACGACGGCCGGGCCATGGGCCTGCAGGGGATGATCGACGACCTCATCTCCCAGTGCGACTTCGAGAAGCGCCCCGCGGACTTCCAGCCGCTGCTCGCCCGCCCCCTGCCCCGCCAGCCGGACCGCATCGCCTCGCTCATCACCATCGCGGAGAACTTCGCGGACGCGGGCGAGGAGCTGCGCAAGGCCATGGCGGAGGCCCATGTGGATGCGCCCCGCGTGCCCGTGCTCGGCATCACCGGCACCGGCGGCGCGGGCAAGTCCAGCCTTGTGGACGAGCTGGTGCGCCGCTTCCTGGCGGACTTCCCGGACAAGACGCTCGCCGTGCTCTCCGTGGACCCGTCCAAGCGCAAGTCCGGCGGCGCGCTCCTGGGTGACCGCATCCGGATGAACGCCATCGACAACCCGCGCGTCTACATGCGGTCCATGGCCACGCGGCAGAGCAACCTCGCGCTGTCCCGGCACGTGGCCCACTCCATCGAGGTCTGCAAGGCGGCGGGCTTCGACCTCATCGTGGTGGAGACGTCCGGCATCGGCCAGTCGGACACGGAGATCACCGAGCACTCGGACGTGTCGCTGTACGTCATGACAGCCGAGTACGGCGCGGCGACGCAGCTCGAGAAGATCGACATGCTCGACTTCGCGGACGTCATCGCCATCAACAAGTTCGACAAGCGCGGCTCGCTGGACGCGCTGCGCGACGTGCGCAAGCAGTGGAAGCGCAACCACAACGCCTTCACCGTCGCCGACGACGCGGTGCCCGTGCACGGCACCATCGCCTCGCAGTTCAACGACCCAGGCATGAACCAGCTCTACCGCGCCATCATGGACGCGGTGGTGAAGAAGACCGGCGCGCCGCTCCAGTCGAACTTCGCGCTCACCCCGGGCATGAGCGAGAAGAAGTGGATCATCCCGCCGGAGCGCACCCGCTACCTCGCGGAGATTGTGGAAGCGTGCGAGGCCTACGACGGCTCCGTGCGCGCCCAGGCCGCGATTGCGCGGCGCATGTACCAGCTGCACGGCACCATCCAGGCCCTGCGCGCCAACGTGGGCAAGAAGCGCCTGGAGATTGTCGAGCCGAAGGACTCCGCCGACGTGGTGCAGGTCACCGAGCGCGTGGAGGGCGAGCCCGCCTACCTGGGTGAGCTGGTGGCGCTGTACCAGGACCTGGAGAGCCGCCTGCACCCGGACTGCCGGCGCCTGCTGGCGGAGTGGCCCGCGACGAAGCGGCGCTATGCGGCGGCGAAGTACCAGTACCAGGTGCGCGACAAGGTCATCGAGCTGGACCTGTTCACCGAGTCCCTCTCGCACCTGCGCGTCCCGAAGATTGCCCTGCCCCGCTACGAGGACTGGGGCGACATCCTCACGTGGCTGCTGCGAGAGAATGCCCCGGGCGCCTTCCCGTTCACCTCGGGCGTCTTCCCGCTCAAGCGCGAGGGCGAGGACCCCGCGCGCATGTTCGCGGGTGAAGGCGGCCCGGAGCGCACCAACAAGCGCTTCCACTACGTGTCGCGCGGCCTGCCGGCGAAGCGCCTGTCCACCGCGTTCGACTCGGTGACGCTGTACGGCGAGGACCCGGACCACCGGCCGGACATCTACGGCAAGGTGGGCAACTCGGGCGTGTCCATCGCCAACGTGGACGACGCGAAGAAGCTCTACTCGGGCTTCGACCTGGCGGACCCGTCCACCTCGGTGTCGATGACCATCAACGGCCCGGCGCCCATGCTGCTGGGCTTCTTCCTCAACGCCGCCGTGGACCAGCAGTGCGAGAAGTGGATCCGCGAGCAGGGCCAGGTGGAGGCCGTCGACAAGAAGATCGACGCCATCTACCGCGAGCGCGGCCAGCCCCGCCCCCGCTACCAGGGTGACCTGCCCGCGGGCAACGACGGGCTCGGGCTGCTGCTGCTGGGCGTGTCCGGCGACGAGGTGCTGCCGCGCGAGGTGTACGAGAAGATCCGCGCGAAGACGCTCCAGTCGGTGCGCGGCACCGTGCAGGCGGACATCCTCAAGGAGGACCAGGCGCAGAACACCTGCATCTTCTCCACCGAGTTCGCCCTGCGCGTCATGGGCGACATCCAGCAGTACTTCATCGACCAGAAGGTGCGGAACTTCTACTCGGTGTCCATCTCCGGGTACCACATCGCGGAGGCCGGGGCGAACCCCATCTCCCAGCTGGCCTTCACGCTGGCCAACGGCTTCACCTTCGTCGAGTACTACCTGTCGCGGGGCATGGACATCGACGACTTCGCGCCCAACCTGTCGTTCTTCTTCTCGAACGGCATGGACCCCGAGTACGCGGTGCTGGGGCGCGTGGCCCGGCGCATCTGGGCCAAGGCCATCCGGGACAAGTACGGCGGCAATGACCGCTCGCAGAAGCTGAAGTACCACATCCAGACGTCCGGCCGTTCCCTGCACGCGCAGGAGATTGCCTTCAACGACATCCGCACCACGCTGCAGGCGCTGCTGGCGCTCAACGACAACTGCAACTCCCTGCACACCAACGCGTATGACGAGGCCATCACCACTCCCACCGAGGAGAGCGTGCGGCGGGCCCTCGCCATCCAGCTGGTCATCAACAAGGAGTTCGGCCTGTCGAAGAACGAGAACCCCAACCAGGGTGCGTTCATCATCGAGGAGCTGACCGACCTGGTGGAGGCGGCGGTGCTCACGGAGTTCCGCGCCATCTCCGAGCGCGGCGGCGTGCTGGGCGCCATGGAGCGCATGTACCAGCGCTCCAAGATCCAGGAAGAGTCCCTCTACTACGAGATGCAGAAGCACGACGGGACGCTGCCCATTGTCGGGGTGAATACCTTCCTGGACCCGAAGGGCTCGCCCACCGTGACGCCGCCGGAGGTGATTCGCGCGACGAAGGAGGAGAAGGACTACGCCATCACCGCCCGCGACGCCTTCCGCAAGCGCAACGAGGGCACGGCGCCCCAGGCCCTGGAGGCGGTGCGCCGCGCGGCGCTGGACAACGGCAACGTGTTCGCCGCGCTGATGGACGCGTGCAAGGTGTGCACGCTGGGCCAGCTCTCCCGCGCCCTGTACGAGGTGGGCGGCCAGTACCGGCGCAACATGTAGCGCGGTGACTCAGCGGTGCGGCGCACCGCTTCGTCCAGCGCTCCGCCCTCAGGCGCCGCAGTGGCTCAGCGCCGCGGCGCCAGCTTCGCTCGCAGGCGGCGTACCGCTTCGTCCAGCACCGCCTCCGTCTTGCAGAAGGCGAAGCGCGCCAGCCCCTGCCCCAGGTGGCGGTGCTCCGGGCCGTAGAAGACGCTTGGCGGAATGGCCGCCACGCCCACCTCGGACACCAGGTGCCGGCAGAAGGCCACGTCGTCCTGGAAGCCGTACCGGGCAATGTCCGCGAGGATGAAGTAGCTCCCCTGCGGCGCGAAGGCCGTCAGCCCCGCCTCGCGCAACCCACCCAATAGACGCTCGCGCTTCCCCGCGTACGTCGCCGCCAACTCCGCGTAGTACGCGTCCGGCAGCCGCAGCGCCGCCGCCATGGCCGCCTGCAGCGGCGACGCCGTGGCGAACGTCACGAACTGGTGGGCCCGCTGCACGGCGTCCCGGAGCGGCGGAGGCGCGATGACCCAGCCCACCTTCCACCCGGTGAGGCTGAACGTCTTCCCGCCGCTGCTCACCGTGACGGTGCGCTCGGACAGGCCGGGCAGCGTGGCCGGGCGCAGGTGCCGGGCGGGAGCGAAGACGATGTGCTCGTACACCTCGTCCGACAGCACCTTCACGTCGTGCTCGGCGCACAGCCCGCCCAGGAACTCGAGCTCCTCGCGGGTGAACACCTTGCCGGTGGGGTTGTGCGGCGAGTTGAGGATGAGCAGCCGCGTGCGCGGGCCGAAGGCGGCGCGCACCTCGTCCCGGTCGAACCACCACTCCGGGTGGCTCGCGTCCGGCGGACGCAGCGGCACGTAGCGCGGGGTGGCGCCCACGAAGGTGATGTTGGCGTCGTACGAGTCGTAGAAGGGCTCGAAGGCCACCACCTCGTCGCCCGGGTCCACCAGCCCCAGCAGCACGTCGAGGATGGCCTCGGTGGCGCCGCTGGTGACAACCACCATGGTGTCCGGATCCACCTGCTGGCCGTAGAAACGCGCGGCGTGCTCGGCGATGGCGAGGCGGAGGTCCTTCGCGCCCATGCTGATGGCGTACTGGTTCACCCCGTCGCGGATGGCGCGCTGCGCGGCCTCCTTGACGGCGTCCGGCCCGTCGAAATCCGGGAACCCCTGCCCCAGATTGACGGCGCCGTGCTTCGCGGCGAGCGCGCTGAACTCGGAAAAGACGGTGGTGCCGAAGCGGGTGACTCGCTGCGCGGACACGGGCCTGGACATGGAAGGAGGCTCCTCCTGGCCGGGCGCTCGCGGGGTGGGTGGGGACGACGCGAGGCCGGCTCAGGGCCGTACGATAGCGTCCACCGGGACGGAGCGCGCGGCCCTCTCGCCCTCGCGCTGGCGGGCGGCGCGGGACACGCCCAGGGCCAGCCCCGTCACCACCATCACCAGCGGCACCGCGCACACCAGGTCCGTGGCGTAGTGGAAGCGCCCGGCCAGGGTGGCGATGATGAGGCCCAGGCCCGGCAGCAGCATCAGCCAGAACAGGGGCCGGGAGAACCGCCACGCATAGAAGAGCACCAGCAGCGTGGTGCCGCTGTGGCCCGAGGGGAAGCAGTCCCGGACGTACGTCGGCGTGCGCATCACCGAGTCCAGCAGCTGCGTCACCATGACGCCCTGCAGCGGCCCGTCGAACGCGCCGATGAGGAAGTAGCGCGGCCCGATGGCCGGCACCAGCGCGTAGGCCGCGTAGTTGAGGAAGAACATCAACCCGAGGCCGGTGAGGTACTCGCCGAAGTCGGAGAAGACGCCGCGGGCCCGCCGGTAGAGCACCACCCCCAGCACCACCGGCCAGACGAAGTGGCCGTAGTAGCAGACCATCAACACGTCATTGAGCCAGGGCGGGACGAGACGCTCCAGCTCCACCGCGGCCTGGAAGCCGAACAGCTGCTGGTCCGCGGCCACCAACTGCGCGTCCTTCAGGATGGGATTGAGCGTGTCCACCACCGGCGACAACCACCCGTGCGACAGCACCGACACCGGCAGCAGCCACCAGTCCGCGAGGGTGGTGAGCATTCGGTTGTGCGGGTACATGGCCGCCAGCGTGCGGAGCACCAACGGGCCAGAGGCCATGAAGGCGAACAACCCCGCATTGGGCAGCGCGTCCGGCGCCCAGCGCCCCGGGCCCACGAGCACCAGCGCGGCCAGCGAGCAGGCGGTGATGACGATGAGGTCCACCGCGTTCAGGTGGACCTGTACGTCGTGCTCCCGCAGCCTCTGAGCCAGACGGCGGCGACTCTGGAAGGACCAGGGATTCACGCTGACTTCCGCTCCCCCGGCGACTCGCTGTCCGCGCCGGCCACGCCAAGCTCCAGGCTCCGGACGACGGCGCCCTCCTCCACCGTGACAGCCTTCCGCGCCTTCCAGCGCTCCAGGAGGGCCAGCATCGCCGGGAAGAAGACCGTGGTCCCGAGAAAGGTGCACACGACGCCGAGCAGCGCAATCTGCCCGATGCTGCGCAGCCCCTGGTGGTTGGCGACGAGCAGCGCGCCATAGCCGGCCGCGTTCGACAGCGTGGCCACCACGGCCGCCAGCCCCGTGTGCCGCACCACCTTGCCGAGCGAGCCGGGCCCCTCTTCCTCGTACCGGTGGAACAGGTGCACCGAGTTGTCCACCGCGATGGCAAGCAGGTTGGGCAGCACCACGGCGTTGATGAAGTTGAGCTGCACGTCGAAGAGGTACATGCCGCCCGCCAGGCACGTCATGCCCAGGAACAGCGGCCCGGTGACGAGCAGCGCGCGCTTGAAGCTGCGCAGGCTGAGGAGGATGACGAAGAACACCACCCCCGCCGCGGACCAGAGGATGAGCGGCCCGTCCGCGCGCACCAGCGCGAAGATGCGCGCGGCGATGCGGTTGCTGTCCAGCACCGCCATGTCGATGCCGCGCGCCTTCGTGCCCTCCACCACCTGGTCGATCTGCGCCGCCCAGCGCTTCAGGTCGTCCGTGTCGTAGTTGGACACCGAGGGGAACAGCAGCAGGAACATGCCCTTGCCGTCCGTGGCCTCGAAGCGGCGGCGGGCCTCCACCGGCAGCGCGTCCAGCCCGTAGGGCTTCGCCGCCACCATCTGCTCGAACTCCTTCAGCCGCGCGTCCTCATGCATCTCCGAAGGCAGGCCCTGGAACAGCGTCCGGAGGCCGGCAAGCTCCTCCTCGCGGCGCTTCAAGTCCGAAGGCACCAGGTCCGTGAGGGACGCGCTGCGCAGGAACACGGAGTCGGCCCCGTTGCGGCGCTTCACCTCCGCGATGACCTCCTCCACCTGCCCCACCTGCTTCAGGTCCTCCACCAGGAAGATGGCCGGGTTGAGCGGCTGGCCCAGCTGCTCGGTGACGTGGTCGTCCAGGCGCGAGGACGGCGAGTCACCCTTCAGCTTGCGCATGTCCGTCTCGAAGCCGAGCCGGGGGGCCACGGCCACCGAGAACACCGCGAAGCCCACCACCGCCAGCGCGAGCGCTGCGATGACGGACGTGGGCCAGCGCTTCCACTCGCGCCCGGGCCCGGCCTCCACGGTGGCGGAGCCCTCCGCCGCGGGCGCGGCGTCGGCGCGCGCGGGGCGCAGCCGCTCGGCGATGGCCAGCAGCGAGGGGCCCATGGCGTACGCCGCCAGCACCGCCAGCAGCACGCCCAGTCCCGCCAGGAAGCCGAACTGGTTGAAGGCGTGGAACTGCGCCAGCAGCAGCACGAGGAAGGCCGCCGCGTTCGTCACGGCCGAGGTGAGCGCCCCGCCGAAGGTGCCCCGCACCGCGGCGGCCAGCGCGTCCCGCGAGGACCGCGTCTGCCGCTCCTCCCAGTAGCGCATGCACAGGTGCACGCCGTACTCGATGCCCAGGCCGATGAGGATGGCCACCAGGAAGCCCGTCACCACGTTCAGGTGGCCGATGACGAGCCAGGCGATGCCGAACGTCAGTAGCAGGCCCACCAGGACGGGCAGGCCCACCACCGCCAGCGCGGCGATGCGCCGGGTGGCCAGCAGGATGAGCCCCACCGCGATGAGCGCGGACAGGAGGCCGGCGCGACCCAGGTCCCCCTGCATCACCGCGTCCTCCTCGATGCGGCTCTGGAAGTTGCCCGTCGCCTCCAGCGCCACCGAAGGGAAGCGCTCCGCCGCCAGCGCGCGGCCGGTGCCCATGGCCAGCTCCACGAAGCGCCGCGCGAAGCCCAGGTCCCCCGCCGTCCCCGACGGCTTGATCATCAGGTAGACCTCGGTGCCGTCCGCGTTGGCGAGGTACTCCTTCATGGGCGCGTCGGGCGCGTGCTTCCTGGCAATCGCGTCGAAGTCCGGCGGCGCGGGCGTGGCCCCCAGGTCCACGAAGAACGGGTTGGCCCGCATGCGCTCGTAGCGAACCCGCGCCTCCAGATCCGCGCGCAGCCCCGCCAGCTTCTCCACGGGCAGCAGCAGCAGCCCGTTCCGGCGGAAGAACTCCACGTCATAGCTGTGCTCGACGTAGCGGACCTCCGGCAGCACCTCCAGGCGGAGCTTCAGCTCGGCCGCGTAGGCCTTGAGCCGCTCCGGGGTGTCGCCCTTCGCCACGATGACGAGGTACCCGTCGCCCCCCGCCTTCTGCGACACGCGTGTCAGGTCCTGCACTTCGCGGGCACCCTGGGGGAGCAGCTCCACGAACGAGCCGCGGAACTCCAACCGCGACGCCAGTGCCATACCGCCCGCGGCCAGCAGCGCGAAGACGAGCAGCACCTGCCAGGGCCGCGACACCGCCGCATGGATGAATCCGTCAAACCACCGCTGTCGCAGAGACCTCGCCAACGTCCGCTCCTCGATGAATGCCCGGAGAAGCAAGTTCCCGGCCAGACAAATGGTCCCCGCAAACAACAGGCCCGGGAAAAGTCTTCCAGGCCTCCGGAGGCCCTCCGGTGGGCGTGCAGCCATGGGCACACGGGGGGTTCCAGTATCCACCAGGCAACAGCCGTGTGCCGGCGGCGTGCCACCAAAGTCGCGGTGCTGTCAAGACGGGGACCTATTAGGGGTCCTCGCACGGGACTCAAGCAACAGTCCGCGCCTTGACACTGCCGCTATCCCTCTTTATTCACGGCCCCGCGTCCCCCGTGGGAGGTCGCTGGACGCAGATTTGCCAGGTCGGAACGAGCCCTGCATGGGCGTGGCGACCGGTGATCCGCAGTCCCCCGAGGATCCACCCTCCCGACGCAGCAGCAAGAAAGACCACCCATGAGCGACGTCTTCGACAAGTGCCATAACTGGAAGGACTACCGCATCGCGAAGGCCACGGGACTCTACCCGTACTTCCGAGCCATCGAAGCGTCCCACGGCGCCACCGAGGTCGAGATCGAGGGCAAGCGCGTCATCATGGTGGGGTCCAACAACTACCTGGGCCTCTCCGCGGATCCGCGCGTGAAGGAAGCCGCCATCAAGGCGACGGAGAAGTTCGGCACCACGTGCTCCGGCTCGCGCCTGCTCAACGGCACGCTGGCGCTGCACGAGGAGTTGGAGGCGCGGCTGGCGAAGTTCCTCAACCGCGAGGCCGCCATCGTCATCTCCACCGGCTTCCAGACGAACCTCGCGCTGGCGTCCATCCTCGGCCGGCACGACATCGTCTTCAGCGACCGGCAGAACCACGCGTCGCTGGTGGACGGCATCCGCCTGTCCTTCGCCACCGAGCGCAAGTTCCGCCACAACGACATGGACCACCTGGAGCAATTGCTGTCCCAGGCGGACCCGAACGCGGGGAAGATCATCATCACCGACGGCGTCTTCTCCATGGAAGGCGACCTCTGCAACCTGCCCCGCATCACCGAGCTGGCGAAGCAGTACAACGCCCGGGTGATGACGGATGACGCCCACGCCATGGGCGTGCTGGGCGAGAAGGGCCGCGGCACCTCCGAGTACTTCGGCCTGGAGAAGGAGACGGACCTCGTCATGGGGACGTTCTCCAAGAGCTTCGCGTCGCTGGGTGGCGTGCTGGCGGGCCCCTTCGACGTCATCAACTACATGCGGCACAAGTCGCGCTCGGTCATCTTCTCCGCGTCCATGACGCCGGCGTCCATCGCCGCGGCGCTCAAGGCGCTGGAGATCATCGAGGCCGAGCCGCAGCGCCGCGAGCGGCTGCTGGACATCGCGGAGAAGATGCACAACGGCTTCCGTGCCATGGGCTTCGACACGGGCGTGTCGGTGACGCCGGTGGTGCCGGTGCACATCGGCGACCAGGTGAAGTGCTTCCGCTTCTGGCGCGCGCTGCACGAGGCCGGCGTCTTCGCCAACCCGGTGATTCCGCCGGCGGTGGAGGCGGGCCACGCGCTCATCCGCACCTCGTACATGGCCACGCACACGGACGCGCAGCTGGACCGCGTGCTGGACACCTTCGAGACCATCGGCCGCAAGCTGAGCGTGATTCCGGAGACGCGGCCCTCGGTGTACGAGCCCGTGCAGATTGCCCGTCCGGGCACCCGCGTGCTGAGCAACAAGGCCAGCGAGAAGTGGGCGGCGGGCTCCGCCGGCCTGCTGGCGGACAAGGGCGGCCTCACCCTGGAGCAGCTGTCTCGCATGTCCTCGCGCGAGGTGGCCGGCAGGCTCTTCGACGCGGTGGAGCAGCTCACCTGGCGCGCGGCCAACCTGCAGCCGGAAGACCTGCGCAAGCTGGGCACCGCTCCGATGAAGCTGTGGGAGAAGCGCGGCAATCTGCCGGGCCTCCTGCTGGAGAAGGGCGCCCACTTCTTCATGCGCAACGGCACCAACGGCGCCCAGTCAGAAGACAGGAGCTAGTCCCCAAATGGCCCTCCCCGCCGAGCCCTCGGCCGCGTCAGCTTCGCTCCCGCCCCTGCCCTCGGACGTGCAGGTGACGCCCGTGCGCGGCTCGGCGGAGAAGATGCAGTTCATCCGCTTCCCGTACGCCCTCTACAAGGACGACCCGAACTGGGTCATGCCGCTGGAGATGGAGCGCAAGGACTTCCTGGACCCGAAGAAGAACCCCTTCTTCCAGTACGGCGAGGTGGAGCTGTTCCTCGCGCGGCGGGGCAAGGACCTCGTGGGGCGCATCGCGGCCATCCGCAACCCGCGTTACATGGAGGAGCAGGGCACCAAGGAGGGCTTCTTCGGCCTCTTCGAGTGCGTGAATGACGCGGGCATCGCCCGCGCGCTGCTGGACACGGCGGCGGCGTGGGTGCGCGAGCGGGGCATGACGTCCATGCTCGGGCCGGCCAACTTCTCGTCCAACCAGGACTGGGGCCTGCTCATCGACGGCTTCGACACGCCGCCGGCCATCATGATGCCGCACAACCCGCCCTACTACCTGGGGCTGCTGGAGGCGTGCGGCCTCACCAAGGCGAAGGACCTCTACGCCTTCGAGCTGTCCTCCTCCGCGCAGCCGCCGGAGAAGGTGGTGCGAATCGCGGAGAAGATGCGCCAGCGCGAGGGCATCACCGTGCGCCCGGTGAAAATGAAGGACATGGCCGCCGAGGTGGAGCGCATCCGCGACATCTACAACTCCGCCTGGGAGAAGAACTGGGGCTTCGTGCCCTTCACGGACGCGGAGTTCGACCACCTCGCCAAGGACCTGAAGTCCATCGTCCGGCCGGAGCTGGCGCTGATGGCCGAGGTGAAGGGCGAGCCGGTGGCCTTCTCTCTCACCGTCCCCGACGCGAACCAGGCCATCAAGGCGGCCAACGGGCGGCTCACCCACTTCGGCCTGCCCATCGGCCTGGCGAAGCTGGTGCTGGCCTCGCGCCGCATCAACCGGCTGCGCCTCGTCATCCTCGGCATCAAGCCGGGCTACCGGCGCCGCGGCCTGGACGCCATCCTGTACCTGGACACGCTGCGCACGGCGAAGCAGCTGGGCTACGTGGGCGGCGAAATCTCCTGGACGCTCGAGGACAACCACCTCGTCAACCGCGCCATCGAGTCCATGGGCGCGAAGCGCTCCAAGACGTACCGCGTCTTCCAGCGCCCGCTGTAATCCCTCACGGAGTCCGCATTGCGTTTTCTGCTCACCGGCGGCACGGGGTTCATCGGCCAGCGGCTCGCGCGCCGCATCATCGACCGGGGTGACACGCTCACGGTGCTGGTGCGAGGCAGCTCGCGCCGGGGCCCCCTGGAGGCCCTGGGCGCGCGCTTCGCGGTGGGCGACCTGACCACGGGCGAGGGGCTCGCCGAGGCCGTGCGCGACGTGGACTGCGTGCTGCACCTCGCGGGCGTCACCAAGGCCCGCGAGCCCGCCGGCTACTTCGAGGGCAACGCGAATGGCACCCGCCGCGTGGTGGAGGCCATGGCCGCCCTGCCCCACCCGCCCCGGCTGGTGTACTGCTCCTCGCTGGCCGCCGCCGGGCCGTCCACGCCCGAGCGCCCGCGCCGCGAGGAGGACGCTCCGGCGCCCGTCTCCATCTACGGCCGGAGCAAGCTGGGCGGTGAGGACGCGGTGCGCGAGCTCGCGGACCGGGTGCCTTGCGTCATCCTCCGGCCGCCGATTGTGTACGGGCCGGGGGACACGGAGTTCATCCCCTCCATGCTGCCCATGGCTCGCAAGGGGCTGGCCATCAAGAGCGGCTTCGGGCCCAAGCGCTACTCGCTCATCCACGTGGATGACCTGTGCACCGCGCTGCTGGCGGCCGCCGAGCGCGGCCCCACGCTGACGAAGGACGACCCCGCCCGGGGCGTCTACTCCGTGTCCGATGGCGGCGAGCACACCTGGGAGGACGTCTGCGGGGCGCTGGCCGGGGCCCTGGGCCGGGGCCGGCCCACGGTGGTGCCCGTGCCGGACGTCATCGGCTACCTGATTGGCCTGGGCTCGGAGCTCATGGCCCGGCTGAAGGGCACCGTCCCCATCCTCAACCGCGACAAGGTGCGGGAGATGACGTGCCCCGCCTGGACGTGCACCACCGAGCGCGCGAGCCGCGAGCTCGGCTTCGCTCCCAGCATCCCCCTGGCCCAGGGAATCGCCGGCACGCTGGCCTCGTACCAGCACCAGCTGGCCAGCGGGCACTGACGCTGAAACGCACGAAGGCCGGGGCCCTCCTGGGAGGGACACCCGGCCTCGACGCGGCAGCCGCCTGCTTTCAGCCGCCCGTGCCCTGTGCGGGAGCCGGGGCCGCCGCGCCACCCTTCGCGGACTGCGCGGCGTTCTCCTTCTCCAGCTGTGCCCGCTTGCTCTTCAGCGTGGTGAGCAGGCCGTCGAAGCCCTTGTCACCGAGCAGCTTGCGGAACTGGCCCTTGTACGTGTCCACGAGGGACACCTCGTCGGTGACGACGTCGTAGATGCGCCACTCGCTCTTCGCGCTGGTGCGGTACAGGCGGTAGTCGACGGGAATCTGGTCCTTCTTCAGGGTGAGGGTGGTGTTGACCGTGGCCTCGTTCCCCTGGACGGCCTCCTTGCCGTACTTCACCTCGGCCTGGGCCTGACCGATGGCCTTCTGGGCGTAGGAGGCGCGCAGCAGGCCCGTCATGGTGTCGGTGAACTCCTTCTGCTGGGCGGGGGTGAGCGTGGCCCACGTCTTGTCGCCCAGCGCACGCTTCGCCAGCTCCCCGAAGTCGACGAACTTCTCGACGACGGTGGCGAGCGACGCGGCGGTGGCGCCGGGAGCGTTGGCCGCCTTCTGCACATCTGCATTCCCGGATTTGACGACCGTGAGCGGGCCGGCGGGTGCGGCGGCAAGCAGGGTTGCGGCGAGCAGGGATGCAATCATGGTTTTTCGGCTCCGTGGTGGAGGACGCTAGAGAGGACAGCTGCGTGGCGGTGGTTATTCACCCGCCCCCGGGGGTGTTCCGGTGACGCGGTTCAGGGCGGCCATTCCCACCCGGACGTCGTGCCAGCTCTTGCCCCTCTCGCCAGACGCCTGGGCATAGGCGGTGAATGCATCCACCAGGTCCCGCGTCTCACCCGTGCCCAGGTCGAAGGCGGCGAAGGCGGCCGTCACCCAGCGGCGGGCGTTCTTCTCCGCCTCGCTGAAGGCCTTCGCGCGCGCCCACGCCGCCACCAACTCGCCGTGCACCTTCGTCACCTCCAGGCGGATGCCGGCGCGGAGCTGCTTCTCCTGGGCGCGGAGCTTCTCCAGCTCCGCGCGCGCCTGCTCGAGCTGCGCGTTCTTGATGGGGATGTCGAAGGTGGCGCGCATCACCAGGCCCAGCCCGACGGTGCGCTCGTTGTACGGGTCATACGCGAAGGGGTTCGTCTGGCGCGTGGCGCTGCTGGTGTAGCGGACGTCGTAGAAGCCGGCGAGCCCCAGGTCCGGGTAGTAGCTCCGCTCGCGGATGAACACCTCCGACTCGCGCGCGGCGATGCCGGCGGTGATGGCGGTGAGCTCCGGCCGGTGCTGCTCGGCCAGCGACAGGGACTGCTCCACCGAGGGCGGCGCCACCTCCTCTTCCGGCGCCAGCTCCTCTTCCACAACGGCCACCGGCTCGTCCGGGGCCGCGTTGGCCAGCAGGCCGATGGCGGCCTGCGCGAACTTCAGCCCCTGATGGGCCTCCGCCTTGCGCGCCTCCACCAGTTGGCGGAAGAAGCGGACCTTGTACATGTCCACCGGGGACACCTGGGGGGACTCTTCCTTCAGCAGCGCGTCGATGCGCTCGGCGGCGTCCTCCAGCCGCTTCGACACGTCTTCAATCTGCTGCAGCCCGGAGCGCGCCAGCTGGTAGCCGAAGTAGGCCTGCGCGGCCTGGAAGCCCGCTTCGTCCCGGGCCCGCTCGCGCAGCGCCGCGCCCAGCACGGGCCCCTGTGAACCCGCCTTCTCCAGCGCGGACAGCTTCCCGAAGGTGTAGACCGGCAGCACCGCGTTGCCCGTGGAGAACACCGTCACGCCCAGGCGGCCGAAGTTGGCGTCGCCCTCGCGGGACGCCTCGGTGAGGTTGCCCGCGGCATCGATGCGCGCCTCGGGCACGGGGCCACCCACGCCCATGGAGAGCTCGAACCTGGGGAACCAGGCCCACTTCGCCTGCTGGTAGAGCGCCTGGAACCTGCGCAGCTCCGCGGTGGCCTCCTCCACCCGCGAGTCCGTGGCGCGGGCCTTCTCCACCAGTTGCGCCAACGTCAGCGGCGCCGCGCGCGGGGCAGCCCCCTGGCCGGAGGGAGCCTCGCTGACGGACTCGCTCACCTGCTGCGCCTCCCGCCCGGGCTCACGCGCGGGAACTCCCGACACGTTCCGTCCGCCATTGGCGTCCGGCGACACCGTCGTTTCGGGGGCAATGGCCGGGGGCCCGGGGGGAAGGCTCACCGCACCGGAGCCCGTCCTTGGCGTGGGCAGGTTGCTCCCGGACGTCCCTCCGCCCGGCGAGGGCGTGCCCGGAGTCCCCGTGCCGGAGGTTCCGGGAGCGGGCGAGGAGGTGCCCGAAGTCCCCGTGCCGGAAGTGCCGGGAGCGGGCGAGGAGGTGCCCGTTCCTGGAGTGGGTGAAGGGCTCGTTCCCTGCCCGGCCGTCCCCGGGGTGAGCTGCGCAGCCGAGAGCCCGGCCGCCAGCACCAGCGCCACTGTCACGCCTCGTTCCAGATGTCCGCGCATTACTCCCGCCTCGTGCGGGCCCCCATATCCGAGTTGCCCGCAAGGACACAGCATCTCTGTTCAGGGCTGCGCCGTCATCGCCCTTGTTCGTCCCCTTTCCATCGTCTGATCCCCTCCGGAAGCCCTGCTCTGGCCGCGTGGAGTCCGTCCTGCCGGGAGCGCTGCCTCCGAGCTCACGTGGAACCGGTGACACTCGCGCGAGAAAATGAGTTGGTTGGATGTGCCGTATGCAGCAGATTGCGGTCGTTCCCGAGTCGGGCCGCAGGGCCCACCTACCGAGGACCCCACACATGGCCTATACCGATCGCGTCAAGCAGATCCTGTCCTGGTACACGTCTGACAGCCCCGGCACGCTGACCAACCTGGCCCGGCTGATGAACACCGGCACGCTCGCCGGCACGGGCAAGTTCGTCATCCTCCCGGTGGATCAGGGCTTCGAGCACGGTCCCGCGCGCTCGTTCGGTCCGAACCCCGCCGGCTATGACCCCGACTACCACGCGCAGCTCGCCATCGACTCCGGCTGCAACGCCTACGCGGCGCCGCTGGGCTTCCTGGAGGCGATTGCCGGCAAGTACGCGGGCGAGATTCCCCTCCTCCTCAAGCTCAACAACTCCGACTCGCTGGCCAAGGTCCCCAACCCGATGTCCGCGGTGACGGCCTCCGTGAAGGACGCCGTGCGGCTGGGCTGCGTCGCGGTCGGCTACACGATCTATCCGGGCTCCGGCGCGCGCAACGAGCAGTACGAGGCGCTCCGGGAGATCATCGCCGAGGGCAAGTCCTACGGCCTGCCCACCGTCGTCTGGGCCTACCCCCGCGGCAACATGTCCAAGGAGGGCGAGACGGGCATCGACGTGATTGCGTACGCGGCGCAGATCAGCGCCCAGCTCGGCGCGCACATCATCAAGGTGAAGCCGCCGCAGGACCACATCGAGCAGCCCGAGGCGAAGAAGGCCTTCGAGAAGGCCGGCATCCCCACCAAGACGATGGCGGACCGCGTGCGCGAGGTGGTGCGCTCCGCGTTCAACGGCAAGCGCATCGTCATCTTCTCCGGCGGCGAGGCCAAGGACACGCCGGCGCTGCTGGAGGAGATCAAGCAGATCAACGCGGGCGGCGGCTTCGGCTCCATCATGGGCCGCAACGCCTTCCAGCGTCCGCACGGCGAGTCCGTGAAGCTGCTCAAGGACGTGATGAACATCTTCGCCAGCAAGGAGTAGGCGTCCTCGCGGGCCCCAGGCCCCGAAACGCGAAGGCCCGTCAGGTCTCCCTGGCGGGCCTTTTCATTGAGCGCTGTGGCCCGGAAGGCACGGCTCGCGCGCCACGCGTTGGACGCCCGGGCACGCATGGGCGAACACGCACGCCGTTGCCGGAAAACAAAAAGGCCCGCCTAGTTTCCCGGGCGGGCCTCTTCATTTCAGAGTGGAGCTAATCGGGATCGAACCGATGACCTCTTGAATGCCATTCAAGCGCTCTCCCAGCTGAGCTATAGCCCCGTCTTTACTGCTGGACCGCTGTGGGAAGCGGCCCGACGTCGAAAGCGGGTGCGTTCTACCGCTTCTTTCCGCCGTTGGCCACAATTGTTTGTGGCTTGGTGGCGTTTTTTCCACCCTTCAACCGCTCCGCGACCTCATCTCCTTCCCGGAGGATGTCCGTCAGCTCGCGCACGTGGGCCTCGGCCGCCTGCTCGGCCGCCTCCACTGCCTTGAGGACCGACGCGAAGCCGGCGGGCAGCTCCAGCTTGCCCTTCTGCACCTGGCGCCAGACGATCTCGCCCAGCTCCTTGAGTGCCCGCTCCTTCTGGTCCTTCAGGATGGTGGACCTGGCGTTGGCCCGGGCCAGGTCCGTGTTGCGCTCGACGGCCTCGCGCAGCTGGGCCAGCCGGGCCTGGGCCGCCTGGAAGGCCTCGTTGATCTGCTTCACCACCTCGGACTGCTTCGGGTCGGCCGCCACGTGGGTGTCACCCCTTGCGAATTCAAACAATTGCGTAGCGTGTGGCCTCGGCGACTGTCAACCCCGCACAGCCTTCCGGAGCCGCGCCGCGAAGAAGCCACCACCGGGCACGCGGGGAGGCAGCGCCTTGAGGTACGGGCCCTGCGCCGCCAGCGCCGCCCGTTCCGCTCCCAGCACGTCTCCCACCGGCTCCAGCGTGAAGTCCGGGTGCTTCGCCAGGAAGGCCTCCACCACGGACTCGTCCTCCTCCGGCATCACCGAGCAGGTGGCGTAGACGATGAGCGTCCCCGGCTTCGCCTGCGCCGCGACCTCCTCCAGCAGCTCGGACTGGGTGGTCTGGTACTTGGAAATCTCCTGGGCGGTGAGCTTCCACTTCTGATCCGGCTCGCGCGCCAGCGAGCCCGTGCCGCTGCATGGGGCGTCGATCAGCAGCACGTCCGCCTCGGACAGCGGCAGCGGGTGCGGGAAGGCCACCTGGCGCAGGGAGAGGTTGCGCACGCGCTCGCGCGCCTCGGCCAGCCTCCGCCGGGAGCGGTCTCCCGCGAGCACCTTGCCGGTGGGCCCCACGAAGTCCGCCAGCGCCAGCGTCTTGCCACCCGCCCCCGCGCACACGTCCGCCACGGTGAGCCCCGCCAGCGTGCCGCCCACGGGCCGGCACAGCTCGGAGATGAGCTGGCTGCCCACGTCCTGCACCTGGAGCTTCCCGGACTTCATCACCTTCGTCTCGAAGATGCGGTGGCTGGAGTCCACGACGCGCACCGCGTCCGGAGCGGCCGCCACCGGCTCCGCGGCGACGCCCTCTTCCGCCAGCGCCGCCAGCACCGCGTCGCGCGTGCCGGGAGGCCGCACGCGGAAGTGCAGCGCGGGCTCCTCGTCCAGCGAGGCCAGCAGCCCCTCCAGCACGTCTGGTGGGTACACCTCCGCCAGCCGCACCACGAGCCAGGTGGGGAACGAGTACCGCACCGCCAGCCGCTCCGCCGGAGACTCGGGCAGGGGGGCTTCCGGCAGCGGGCGCTCCACCACCTCCTGCAGGAGGTCGTCCTTGATGGTGCGCGGGCGCACCGGGCCGGGCAGCCGCACCTCGGGGCCGATGCGCTTCCAGTCCTCGCCGCAGAAGATGCGCCGCCAGAGCGCATAGCGCACCAGGGCCTGGTCCTCCGTGAGGCCCACCTTGCCCATGGTGTGGCCCAGCAGGCGCGCGGCCAGGTCGAGCAGCCGCTGGTGCCGGGACAGCTCACGCACCGTCAGGGCCGCGAAGCGCCGCTCCTGCCCGCCCAGGCCATCCGCCTCGCGCAGGGCGTCCCCCAGCGCGGCCTTGAGCGGCTCACCTCGAAGAATCTTGATGTGCGCCTGGAGCGCCGCCGTCGCAGCACGTCGGGACGGACGGCCGAGCCGGGCCGCGTCCAACGGTGTCGAAGGCCACACGGAATCCACCACGGAAGAGAACCCCTACCCTTTCAGCGCCAGGGTGAGGGCCAGACACCCCGTATGCGAGCGGGCCTCGGGCGCCTGTCCGGCTCCCACGAAGAGGAACCGGGGCGCGGTGTGTCGCTCGCCCTCCACCTCCACGTCCCCTTCCACCAGCAGCAACCCTTCGCCACCCTTCGCACGAGCGCGCCACGTGAAGCCACCGCCGGGAGCCACGCGCACCCACGCCGGACCCGCCTCGGCGTCGGGGCCCACCGCGGCCCTCCGCACCCCGGGAGACTCCTCCGTCCAGGCGCTCTCCGGCGGCAGCTCCCGGGCCGTGCCCAGGCGCTCCACGTCCTGCCGGAGGGTGAGGAAGCGCTCCACCAGGGTGAGGATGTCGTCCAACTGGAAGGGCTTCACCAGGACGGCGTCCGGCACGTGGGGCCGCAACGTCCGGGAGACCTCCTCGGGGGCCGCGGCGCTGACGATGGCCACCGCCTGCTGCCTCCGCCGGGCGGCCTCCAGCACGATGCGGCCCCCATGCTCATGGCTGCCGATGCGCAGGTCGGTGATGACGAGGTCGAACCGCCCGGAGTCCAGGGCCGCCAGAGCCTCGCGCTCGGTGCCGACCGCCTGCACCTCGGCCTGCTCGGCGATGATCTCGCCCATGCCTTCCCGGAGGCTCGCGTCGTCCTCGACCAGCAGCACCTTCATTGCGGGGAGCCTCCGCTGGCCTGACTGCTACCTGTCCTTCTCGGACCCGGGCCGGGCCGGCATGGTCACCCCCACCGGTCCGCCCCCTTCGGAATGTGGCCCTCCCCGGACTCGAACCGGGACGCGGGGTCAGCCGCAGCGGATTTTGAGTCCGCCTCGTCTACCAATTTCGACAGAGGGCCGCTTGTTGCAGGAACGGCCAGACGTATACCGCGACCCGCGCCGCCATGCATCCGAAGATTGCGGTGTCGCACGCACACCAGTAAGAGGGGCCCCGCATGTACAACCTTCTCATTTCCCTCGCCGTGGGTGTCGTGGTCGCGCTCCTGGTGAAGCTGGCCGGCTTCTCCATCTGGGCCGGACTCGTCCCCGGGATCATCGCCCTCATCGGCACCTTCGTGCTGCTCGCCCGCCGCGTGGCGGGCCGCGTCCAGGCGCTGATGACGGTGGTGCAGCAGGACCTCCAGTCGCAGCCCACCAGCCAGAAGGAGGCCCAGGGGCGCGTGGACCGGGCGGTGAAGACGCTCGAGAAGGGTCTCGTCTACGACAAGTGGCAGTTCCTCGTGGGCCCTGAGATCCACGCGCAGATCGGCATGCTGAAGTACATGGTGAAGGACCTGGACGGCGCCAAGGCGCACTTCGACAAGGCCAGTTCGCGCAACTACATGGCCAAGGCGATGCAGGGCGCCCTGTACTACCAGCGCAAGGACTTCCCCGCGATGAAGGTCGCCTTCGAGGCGGCCGTGAAGAGCGGCAAGAAGGAGTCCATCGTCTGGGCCGTGTACGCCTGGTGCCTCCTGCAGAACAAGGACAAGGACGGCGCCCTCCGGGTGCTCGCTCGTGCCGTGGAGGAGAACCCCAAGGACGAGAAGCTCAAGGGCAGCCTCGGGCAGCTCCAGAACGACAAGCGCCTGAAGATGAAGCCGTACGAGCCCATGTGGTGGCAGTTCGGGCTCGAGGCTCCTCCGATGATGCCCCCCATGGGCGGCGGCCGTCGGATGCAGTTCACTACGCGACGCTAGTTGCCCGGCGCGGGGCGGGCGACCGTCCGCCCGCGCACGGCAATTCCTACCGGGCCCTTCAAGACGATGCTGGAACGTCTTCCGACCCGTTAAAACGGGGTGACGGAGAGGGCTCGCAACCACCTGAAATCACTCTGACCCACCTGCGTCCGCGCGGGGCATGCTGCTTGCTCCAGGGCCGTGCGCGCGCTGGACGGGGAGCAGGCCCGTGGCGCGGCGGCGAACGGGCTTGGCAGCCGGAGGTCTCGGGTGAAGGTTGCGGGGGTCGGCGGGTGCTTGCAGGACCGGGTGGCGGCGGATGCGCGTGGGGCGCTGGGGCGTTGGGAGCACTCGGAGGGGCGTGGCACCCGAGACTTTCGGCCTGCCATTTCGCAGCAGGCGAGCGAAGCGGAGTGGTGCATGGAACGGCGTGGCCGTACCTCGGGGCGGTCCCTCCTCCTCATCATCGAGGATGACGCGGGGGTCCGTGAGAGTCTCATGGACCTGCTCTCCTCCCGCTTCGACGTGCTCGCGGCGGCGGACGCGGATGCGGGCGTGGAGCTGGCGCGCGAGCACCGGCCGGACCTCGTCCTGCTGGACCGCTTCCTTCCCAGCGGCGACGGGCTCATGGTGCTGGAGGCGCTCCAGCGCGATGCGCGCACGGAGGCCGTGCCTGTCATCTTCCTGACAGGCGACGCGGACGAGGCGACGCTCGAGCGCTGCCTGGAGATGGGCGCGGTGGACTTCATCCACAAGCCCGCGAGCGCGCGCGAATTGCTGGCGCGCATCGACCGGGCGCTGCGCCAGAGCGAGCAGCAGCGGCGCCTCCAGATTCTTGCGCAGACGGACGCGCTCACCGGGCTGGCCAACTTCCGCGCGCTGACGGTGCGGTTGGAGGAGGAGTTCCGCCGGGCCCACCGCTACCAGTACCCGCTGAGCGTGGTGGTCATCGACCTGGACCACCTCAAGGCCATCAACGACGGCATGGGCCATGACGTGGGCAACCGGGCCATCTTCGCGCTGGCGTCGCAGCTGAAGGGCAACCTGCGCGAGTCCGACTTCGCGGCCCGCTTTGGCGGAGACGAGTTCGTGGCGCTGCTGCCGCACCAGACGGCGCTGGAGGCGGCCGTGTTCGCCGAGCGCATCCGCGCTGGCCTGCGTTCCGTGGGCGTGCAGAAGAGCGACGGCCGCCCTGCCCCCTTCGGACTGAGCGTGAGCGTGGGCATCGCCGACCATACGTTGGAAGCACCGAAGGAGGACACGGACGCGCTGATGAAGGCGGCGGACGCGGCCCTCTATGAGGCCAAGCGTGAGGGGCGCGACAGGGTGGTGGTGTACGGCCGGCCGGTGATCTCCCCGCCGGTGCAGCGGCACTGAAGAAGCAGCACGGCGTGGCAGGCAACGGCGGGGCAGCGAGGGCGCGGATGATGCAGGGGAACAGGCTGGCGAGCGGTTCGAGGGTGGCGATTGTCGGCGGCGGCATTGCCGGCGCGGGACTGGCAGCTTCCCTCCTCTTCAACGGGCGGGCGCGGGGCCTGACGCTGGACGTGCGGGTGTACGCGAGCGGCATGTCGGAGCGCACGGCGCCACCGGCGGTGCTGACGCCGGAGTGCCGCTCGCGCCTGGCCGCGCTGGGCTGCCGCATTCCCACCGAGTGGCGCTCGCACGAGTTGCGCGGGGTGGAGATCATCTCCGAGGGCCGCCGGGAGCTGCTCTCCGCGGCTCCGGGTGGGCTGTGGGTGGTGGACGGCTGGCCCAACGGCGAGGGCGGGCTGGCGCAGGTGCGCGACGTGCTGGCCACGGCCGCGAGCGCCCAGGGTGCCCGCTTCGTGTCCCGTCACGTGGAGCGCGTGGAGCGCCAAGCTCCGGCGCCGGACGCACCCGCGTCGGTGCGGGGGGCCGGGCCGCTGGTGGTCCGGGCGCAGGGCAGCGGAGACCGCTTCCACGCGGTGGCCCTGGCGACGGGCGCGGGCCCGCTGATGGGGGACGCCTTCTTCAAGGGCTTCCGCCCGGCGCCCACGGTGGCGGCGGTGCAGGCGCGGCTGCGGCATGCCTCTCCCCGGCTGGAGCTGGCGCCGCTCGCGCGGCTGTGGATTTCCCCGCTGCCCACGGTGGATGGGCTGTTCCTGCTGCCGGGGGCGGGCTCGGTGTACGCGCTGGCCTTCGGCCCCGCGGTGACGCCGGCGGACCTGTGCCAGGCGCTGATGATGGCGGCGCGGGACGGACTGGTGGAGGAAGGCTTCGAGCTGGCGGCGCTGGAGACGACGCGGCTGCCGTACGGGCCGGGGCGCACGCTGGTGGCGCCGGGCCAGGTGGTGGTGGGGCCCGCGGCCTTCGGCCACCCGCTGCAGGTGGGCCTGTCGGAGACGCTGGCCTCGTGCAGCCGCGCGGCGGTGGCGCTGCTGGACGGAGGGCTGGATGCGTCCACGCTGGAGCGTCGGTACGTGCGCGAGGGCCTGGGCGAGCTGATGGAGGACGCGGCGGCGGGTGCACGCTCCATCACCTGGCTGCGCCGCGCGGGACGACGGGCACCGGCGGCCTTCGTGGCGGCGAAGGGGCGGCGGGGCTCCGGCGGGGTGTATGGCGGCGGCGTGCTCGGCATGAGCGCGCCGACTCCCACGGCCCTGCTGGGCGCGGCGCGCTGGGCTGGGCTGCGCGAGGTGGTGGGCTCGTGGATGCGCACGACGATGGAGCCGGTGCCCATGGCGGTGCCCGAGCTGGAGCCCGACCTCTACTACGTGGTGGACGATGACCCCGACGCGCGCGAGGCGCTGACGGCGCTGCTGGAGAGCACGGGCGCGAAGGTGGTGGCCTTCGCGGACGAGCTGGCGCTGTTCTGCGCGGTGGCGCGGCGTCCGCCCACGGCAATCCTGCTGGACGTGGTGCTGCACTGGGTGGACGGCCTGCGGCTGGCCGAGGGGCTGAAGCAGCACCCGCTCACGCGCAACACCCGGGTGGTGGTGATGAGCGGCCTCAACCGGCCGCACGTGCGCCAGCGCGCCCTGGACGCGGGGGCGGAGGCCTTCCTGCCCAAGCCCGTGGACCCGGACCGGCTGCTCCGCCTGCTCACGGGCCGGGCGCCGGCTGCGACCTCACTGGAGTCCACCGCGCAGTCGGCGGAGAACCAGCAGCAGGAGCTGGGCTCGGACCGCTACGCGTCCTGAGTCGCGAGGGAAGTGCTGGAGCCGCCGGGGTGTCCGGCGGCTCCCCTGGCGCGCTGGCTCGCGCCTCGCTACGCGGTGACGTCGCGCAGGGCCCGCCGCAGGGTCAGCGAGCCGGCCATGAGGGCAACGCCTCGGAAGAGGATGCCGAGGCCCACGAGGGTGCCCACCAGCCACACGGCGGACACGGGCCACTCGGACATGACCACGACGCCCAGGAAGATGGAGATGGCGCCGTAGACGAAGTCCCAGCCCCAGCGCGCGTAGCGGTCCATCACCGAGGTGATTGCGTGGAACAGGCCGCTGGCGAAGAAGTAGCCAGCGAGCATGAGCGTCAGCGCGGCCAGGCCGGCGCGCGGGTACACGAGGACGAACATGCCCACCACGGTGGAGAGGATGCCGCTCAGCAGGTAGAGCCAGAACGGCCCGCCTGACTTGCGGACGCGGACCGCGGAGACGATCTCCGCGATGCCGGCGATGGCCAGCAGCGCGCCGAAGAAGATGGCGGTGACCAGGCTGGTGAGGAACGCGGTCCCCAGCGCGACGATGCCGAGCACCGTCATCAGCAGTCCGATGATGAAGAGGCCACCCCAGACCGTCGAGGTAACCCTTGGACTGTTGCCTGGGCGTGTCTCCTGATTGCTCTCGATGCTGATGGGCATGACATCCGCTCCCGCGGTGTGAGCCCCTTGCGTCCGGCAGGCTGTGTGAAGGTCTGGCTGTCGCGAGGTGGTGTCCGACGCGCAGGGGCGGTCCAGCAGCGAACATGGGCGCAGCGGGTGGCGCGGACAACGTGGCCCCTGCGCGCTCCGTCCCTCCCCTGCTCCCCCCTGGAGTGCCAGTGTCCGGCGCTCACCGCGCCCATGGAGGCCCAATCAACGCGGGTGCCCGTCTCTAACCCGGCAGCTCGTACGGCGGCGGCAGGAACACGGCACCGGGCTCCTTGCGGAACCACGTGAGCTGGCGCTTGGCGTAGCGGCGGGTCTCCTGCGCGGTGTCGTGGATGGCCTCCTCCACCGTCATCCGCCCCTCCACCACCGCGCGCGCCTGCACGTAGCCCACGCTGCGCATGGGGGCCGCGTCCGTGTAGCCCCGGGCCATCAGCGCGCGCGTCTCCTCCACCAGCGCTCCGGAGAACATGGCCTCGGTGCGCGCGTTGATGCGCCGGTAGAGCTCCTCGCGTGGCGGGTCCAGCACGTACAAGCGGAAGGGATACCGGTCCGGAGAGAACGCATGCGCCCGCCGGAACTCCGACGCGGGCACACCAGTCTGGGCGTGGATCTCCAGGGCGCGGACGACACGGACCAGGTCCTGCGGGGGCAGCTTCGCGGCCGTCTCCGGGTCCACGGCCGCCAGCCTGCGGTGCACGGCCTCACGGCCCTCGGCCGCCGCGAGCGCCTCCAGCTCCGCTCTCAATTCGGGCAGCGCTCCGGGCGCGTCCACCACGCCGTGCAGCAGCACGCGCATGTACAGGCCCGTGCCGCCCACGACGAACACCGGCCGTCCGCGTCCGGCAATCTCGGCGATGACCGCGTCCGCGCGCCGCTGATACCCGGCGGCGGAGAACGACTCCAGCGGGTCCACGATGGACACCAGGTGATGAGGCACCAAGGCCAGCTCCTCGGCCGAGGGCTTCGCGGTGCCGATGTCGAAGTGCCGGTACACCTGCTGCGAGTCGGCGCTGACAATCTCCCCGCCGGCCCGCCGGGCCAGCTCGATGGCGAGCGCCGTCTTCCCCGACGCCGTCGGCCCGGCAATCACCGTCAGCAATGGCCTGCCTTCCGTCCCCTCACCCATGTCCCGCTGCCTCCAGTGCGCCACGGACCACCGCCGCGGCGGACGCATCGCGAGCGAACACCAGCCGCACCGGAGGCACCTCTGACAGCAGCCGCCCCGCCGCCGCGAGCAGCCCGCCCCGCCCGGCGGTCGTCGCCTCGGGCAGCAGCGCGTTGAGCATCAGCATCCGCCCCACCGCGCCCGCCGGCTGCGACTCCCACCGCGAGCCCGAGTCCCACGCCAACGTCCCCACTGCCTTCAACACGGCTTCACGTGGCACGCCCACGTTCCATGGCGTCCCCGCGGCCCGCCACACAGGAGCCTGAGCAGCACCAGGCCCAATCGGGGAACGGGCACCCGGCTGAGGCCCCAGGGCTGACGAGGTGCCCGGGCCCGCGGCATGTCCCGAGCCCGAACCATCGGCCACCGCTCCCTGTGCACCGCCCACCGTCGGCTCCGGCCACACGGCCACCAGTTCGTCCGAGAGCACCACTCCTCCCGCCTCCGCCCACAGCGCGCCCAGGGTGCTCTTCCCCGCCCCCGAGTGCCCCACGAAGAGCGCGGCCCTCTCCTGGTGCGCCACGGCCACGCCGTGCACGAGCAAGCCGCCACGCCGGGCGAGCGCCCCCGCCAACATCACCTTCAGCACCGTCTCCACGGGAAAACGCCCCTGCCCCACCACCGAGGCTCGCAGGCCATCCACGGAGAGCGTCGCGGAGTAGTCCTCGCCCTCCAGGTGCAACCCACCCTCCGGAGTGCGCTGAACCAGGGGAAGCGTCCGGGTGGCGGGTTCGGGCCTCACCACCGTGGGCGCCACGACTTCGAGCCGCGCCACCTCGCCAGCGTCGGCGGAAGTAGGTGCCAGGAAGCGGGAGAACAGCCGCCGCAGCGAGCCGCGAAGGTCCGCGTCGGCCACCTCCACCACCACCGTCCAGCCGGCGATGCACACGCGCACACCGGTGTCGGGCGGGGTGTCGTCGGGACTGCCGGAGCCTCGGGGACCGGACGCGCCGGTGCCCGGGGGGCTCAGGGGATGCACTCCGACTCACCCGGGATGTTGCACTGGGAGATCTGCGCCAGCGCGACGAAGGGCTGCTCCCAGAGGATGGCGGGCGCCTCGTACTTCTTCGAATGCGCCTCGGAGGCCGTGGCCTGCGAGGCGTGGGTATCAGGGTTCCGGTCCGGCATGGAGGAAGGCTCTTTTCTCACGGGAAGGGTACCGGGAAAGCGCAGATGCGGCCATCTTCCGAGCCCACGTGCAGGCGGCTCACAGTGTTGTCGACCGTCGGAGTCCCGATGCGCTGCGCGCCCCCAATCGAGACCTGCCGCGAGTCCGTGCCATCCGTCAGCTCGAGCTGATGCACCTGCCCGTCCGAGCTGCCCACGTAGACGCGGGCCACGCCGCTCCGGTTGAACCCGAACGTGCCCGACGGGGATGCGATGGCGGTGCTCCACTTGAGCGCCGGCACGGGGTTGCCGGCCACCACGTCGTAGTACGCCACCTGACCCGAGGCGATGCTGGCCACGAAGCCGCCGCCCTGCGGCCGCACGAAGCTGGTGAAGGCAGGCGTGCTCGGCGCGGGACGCGTGGCGATGGGCAGGCTCCACACCGGCTGCAGCGTGCTCACGCTGACCGCGTGCACGCTGCCGTCGCTGTCGGTCGCGAAGATGTTGTTGGTCGCCGCGTTGCGCACCAGGCTCACGTCGATGTCCCCCACCGGCAGGCGCGCGATGTCCGCCACCGTGGGGCCGGAGGCCAGCGTGTCCAGGACGCGCAGCGTGTCCGTGGAGCCCGCGTGGCTCTTCGTGCCGATGAAGAGCCGGTTGGTGGTGTAGTCCACCACCATGCCGCCGCTGACCATGCCCAGGTCGCCGGGCTGGTACGTCCACACCAGCGCGCCCGTGGCGGCATTCAGCGCCACCACGCGGTTCTGCGCCGCGTCTGCCAGCCGCGTGGCGAAGAACACCAGGTCCCGCCCGGGGTGCGCGGCCTGGTACGCCGGGTTGGCGAAGTCATGCAGCTGGGTGACGGGGAAGGACTGGATGGTGCCAATCGGATTGCCGCCATTGTCCCAGCGCCACAGCACCTGGCCGGTGGTGGCGTTGATGGCATGGGCGACGCCGGCCTGGTCTCCCACCAGGATGTACTGACCGGACAGGCCGCGCAGCGGCACCACGGGGAAGCGGCTGCCGACGAGGCCCGACAGGGGCAGCGGCCTCCAGCGCTCGGCGCCGTCCTGAGCCGGGTTGCTGACCTGCGTGAGGTTGGCCACCACGGAGTTGTTGAAGGAGCTGAAGATGCCCACGCCCAGCTCGGTGATGGGCTGCTGGCGCGCGTCCAGACCCACCGTGTAGCACCACAGCGGCGCGCCACCCAGCCGCGCCCGCGGGGTGGCGACGAGCGCCGCCGACGTGGGCCGGTTGCCCGCCGAGTACCAGCGCACATCGTCCGCGTTGAACACGCGGTAGAAATACGTGGCGCCGTTGGTGACGGTGGTGTCCGTGAAGGTAGAGGCCGGGCTGAAGGCGTCCGTGTAGACGACGCGGGCGTTGCCCACCGTGTCGCCCACCGCGTAGCTCCGGCCCTGCACGGGCGCGGCGTTCGGCGCGGCGCCTTCCGCGCGCAGCACCATGACCCCATCGTGCAGCGCGGGGTTGTCCCAGGTGAGCGTCACGCTGGCATCGCGAGCCACGGCGGTGAGGCGCTCCACCTCCGGCGCCGAGCCGGTCAGCAGCGTCACCGGGGCTTCGATGCGCGTGGGCGGCCCGTTGAAGTCCTCCAGATGCAGCCGCTGGCGGAACGAGGTCGGCCCGGTGAGCAGCGCGGCGGGGCCGAAGTTCGAATACGTCACGGAGAACGTTCGCTCCTGCCCCACCGGGATGCCGGTCGCCGTGGTGGCGGTCCAGGTGACGATTCCCGCGCCGTCACGGCCCACCTGCCACCCGGACAGCGTCGCGGCGCTGGCGAACGTGAAGTAGTTGGCCGCGGGCCGCAGCAGCCTGACCTGCTGGATGGCCGCCGTCCCCCGGTTCTGCACCGTATAGGTTATGACCTGGTTGGCGGCATTGGCGGCCAGGGCCCGGGGGCTGACGCGAACGCGGTAGGCCGCGATGCGGCCAGTCGCCGAGTCCACGAGGTCTCCGGCCAGGGCGCTGCCATTGAGGGTCGCGTCCGCCTGGGCCCGGAAGCGGTAGTCCACGCCCGCGGCACCGCTGACCTGATAGCTCCACACGAAGTGGGCGGAGGTCCCGGGCGCAAGCCGGCCCACACTGGCCGGGGTGGGCCCCGACAAGGCCGTCAGGCTGGCCGAGCCCTGGGTGATCAGCCCCCGGGGCTGCACATTCACGAGAGAGTCGGTGGTGGACGTGTTGGTCACCGTCATCCGCACCCGCACCGTCTCCCCGGTGAAGGCCTCCGCGTTGTCCACGTCCACCGAGGCCGCGAGCGGGCCCACGTTCGCCATCCGCGTGTCCGCTACCTGCGAGGTGACGGTGTTCGCACCATTGACGGCGCGGATCTGCGCCACCCCGATGCCCGCGGTGGTCGCCTGCGCGCGCGCGACGAGCACGCCCGCGCCCCGCAGGGGCACGTTCGTCTGGAACGGTGTCGGCTCGGTGCCAACGACCTGGAACGTGACGGACCCCGCACTGGTGGACGGCCCCACGGCGGTGATGCCGTTCTGCGCCGCCGTGGTGCGGTTCTCGACGACGATGCGCGCGGCCGTCTCGCCGCCGACGCCCAGCGTGGGCGGGCTCAGGGCGACCCGGGAAGCCAGACCCGAGCGCGCCCACGCCGCCGCCGTCAGGTTCGCCGTGAAGAGGGTGTTGTCACAGTGGTCCCGGCCGTTGGTGTTGTTGTTGCCCGTCACGAACCGGTCGGCGGCGACATCGACGTTGCCCGCGGGAGGGATGAACCGGAGGGCAAAGCGGACATTTCCACCCGCGGGCAGGCCGTGGGTGTCGTTCGCGCAGGAGCCGACCGTGGACGAGAAGGTGATGCGCCGTGAGCCCACGTCCAGGAAGCTCACCTCCCAGCCTGCGGGCGCCGGGGTGTTCAACGGGATGTAGCCGGTGGGCAGGACGAACGAGATCTGTGACAGCCGGCGCGAGTTGTTGTTCGAGGTGTTGACCACGTTGAAGGTCACCTCGGAGGCCTCGTCCATCACCGCCCGCGCCACGGTGTCGCCGGGCGCGGGGACGGCAGTGACGCTCCATGAGCGGGCCTGCGCCCCCGCGACCACCGGAACGAGGAGGGCAAGCAGCACCGCGAGGCGGATGTCGAAGGGATTCATTGCGGCGGGCCTCACGTCACGGCTCCAGGGTGAAGGCGGCCGTGGTCAGCGGCTCGCCGTCGAGGAAGAAGCGCACCTGCCACGTCCCGCTCATGCCGGTGGTGGCCACGGTGGTACCGGCCACCGGCAGCGAGAAGCGCACCGTGCGCTGCACGTCGGGCGGCGCCTCCACCACCGACGAGCGCCGCTCGTAGGGGTGGCCGGCCGGCGACAAGAACTCCACCTCCACCGTGCCCTTGCCGCGCACGCCGCCCACCGTCAGGTCCACGTCCACCTGGGACACCGACGACAGGCCCCGGTCCTCCAGGCCGACGACGGCGGCGCTGCCCGTCACGGGCGGAATCACGGCCGCCTCCGGCGCGGGCGGCGGCTGGCGCGCGTCCTGGGGCTCGTCCCCGAGGACGTCCGTGGCGGGAAGGGGCTCCGTGGGCTGCTCATCCGTGGGTCCCCGACTCACCGGGCCGAAGGGGGACACCCCCTCCGTGCACGCGGACAGCAGCAACGCCGCCGCGAGGAACGCCGTACGCGCTCGCATCACCGTACCTCCTGAAGCTCGTCAATGAGGCCCAGCCGGGCCAGGTCTGTCAGGAACCGCAGCGTGTCCGTGAGGACCTGCGACGGCTCCATCTTGTATTCGCGTGCTACCTGCTCGGCCACGGAGCGCGCGGTGCGCTTCCCGTCACAGAGCTCCCAGATGCGGATCGCCGTCGGGTTCAGCCCGCGCAGCGTGCGTCCCTCCGCGTCCAGCACGATGTAGTCCGAGCCGAACCGCTGGCCGGACACACCCTCGCGAGGCGTGGGGACATGGTCCACTCCGAAGTTGGCGCCAGGGGCCGCGCTCATGAGCGCCCTCCCCGTCCCAGCAGCGCCGCCAGCCGCCACTTCACCGCCACCCGCCAGCGGCCCAGCCGCGACGGGCCCCGGTCCCACCCCTCCTCCAGCACCACCCCGCTCCGGCGCACCCGGCGCACCAGCCCCAGCACGCGCGAAGGCGGCAGCGGCGGGTCCTCCGCGGGCGAGTTGTCCCCGCGCAGCGCCAATACACCCGCGTCGCAGCGCTTCACCCGGTGCAGCACCAGCGCGTGGTCGAAGCGCGCCAGCACCACGTCGCCGGGCCTCGGCTCGCGCGCCAGTGGCTCCACACCCGCCAGGTCGCCCGAGCGCAGCGACGGCCACATGCTGTCCCCGCGCACGGGAATCCAGCGCAGGTCCGCTGGCACGGTGGAATGGGAGGGCGCTGGCTGCATGGAAGGAAACGAAGTCTACCCCACCGGCACTGTCACGGCGAGTACACCCAGGCCCACTCTCCCTGACTTTCCCAGGGGTTACACGCCTGCTCGCTCTTCGCGATTCTTACGGGAGTCCCGGGCCTCCCGGATGCCTCCCGCCCCGTCATCCGGTGCGGGAGGCCTCGGAAGTGCCTGGAACGTCAGGCCGACGCGGGGCTGCCCGCCGGGGCGGCGGCCGGCTGGGCACGGACCACGCTGGCCACGGAGTCCAGGGCCACGGGGATGAGGTCTCCACCGGCCATGGGCTTCAGCTTCGCCTGGCCGCTGGTGCGCTCGGCCTCGCCCAGGACGAGGGTGAAGCGGGCGCCGCTCTTGTCGGCGCGCTTCATCTGGCTCTTCAGGCTGCCGCCGCGCGTGTCGTAGTCCACGCGCAGCCCCTCGCGGCGCAGGCGGCTGGCCAGCGTCAGGGCGGCGTCCTGCGAGCCCTCGTCCGCCACGGCCACGAACAGGTCCGGCGGCGTGGAGTACTTGCGGCCGCTCTCCTTCAGCAGCAGCACCAGCCGGTCCAACCCCATGGCGAAGCCCACGGCGGGCACGTCCGGCCCGCCCAGGCCCTTCATCATCTTGTCGTACCGGCCGCCGCCGCCCACGGTGCTGGCGGTGCCCAGCGCGGGGTGCGCGGCGATGAACTCGAAGACGGTGCGCGTGTAGTAGTCCAGGCCCCGCACCATGCGCGGGTTGACCACGTACTTGATGCCCAGTGCCGTCAGCTTGCGCTGCAAATCATCGAAGTGCGTGCGGCACGGCTCGCACAGGAACTCGAGCACGTTGGGCCCCGCGGCGGCGATGCCCTGGCACGTCGGGTTCTTGCAGTCGAGCACGCGCAGCGGGTTGGTCTCCATGCGCCGCTGGCAGTCCCCGCACAGCTCCTCGCGGTGGGCCTTGAGGTACTCCACCAGCTTCGCGTGGTACGCGGGCCGGCACGCCTCGTCCCCCAGGGAGTTGAGGTTGAGGGACACGTCCTTCAACTCCAGCGCGCCCAGGAACTGGACCACCATGTCCATCATCTCGGCGTCCTGGGCGGCCTCCTTCGCGCCGTAGGCCTCCGCGCCGATTTGATAGAACTGGCGGTAGCGGCCCGTCTTCATCCGCTCGTAGCGGAACATGGGCCCCATGTAGAACCAGCGGGTGACGGGCTCCTGGTTGCTGATGGAGTGCTCGATGTACGCGCGCGCCGCGGGCGCGGTGCCCTCCGGACGCAGCGACAGGCTGCGCTCGCCCTTGTCGAGGAACGTGTACATCTCCTTGCCGACGATGTCCGTCTCCTCGCCCACGCTGCGCACGAAGAGCGCGGTGTCCTCCACCATGGGCGTGCGGACCTCGCCGAAGCCGTACCGGCCGAACACCTCGCGCGCCGTGCCCTCCACGTGCTGCCAGATCTCGATCTCCCCAGGAAGGAGATCATTCATGCCCTTCACGCCGGAGATCTTCTGGCTCACGTAATCACTCCAATGCGCTTGCCCAGGCGCACCACCGCCTCTTCCTTCAGGCTGTCGTCCCAGATGACGCGCTTGGGCTCGAACAGCAGGATGACGGTGGAGCCCATCTCGAACCGGCCCAGCTCGCCGCCCTTCTCCACCTTGAAGCCCGAGTCGTACTTGTGGACCTTGCCGGGCTTGCCCGCGTGCGTGAGCACCTCGTCGTACGTCGCCTTGATGCGCGACACGCAGGTGGCGCCGACTTTGACGACGGCGCACTTGCCCGCCACCGTGTCCAGGTACGTGACGAGCCGCTCGTTGACGCAGAACAGGGACTGCTTGTTCTTCACCGACGCAGGATTCACGGGCCAGAACTCACCGGGGATGTACGCGTAGCCGGTGATGGTGCCGCCCAGCGGCGCGTGGATGCGGTGGTAGTCGCGCGGGGACAGGTAGATGGTCGTCCAGGCGCCGCCATGGAACGGCTTCGCGGCCTCCTTGTCGCCCAGCAGCTCGTCCACCGTGTACTCGATGCCCTTCGCCTGAAGGCAGCGGCCCTGGTCCGAGTAGCCCACCTGGGACACGCGGCCATCCACCGGGGACACCACCACCTTCTCCCCCGGGTCGATGGGGCGCAGGCCCGGCTTCAGGCCGCGGGTGAAGAACTCGGCGAACGTGGGGTAGCGCTCGAACGTGTGCTCGGCCTCCTCCATGTCCACGTTGTACGCCTTGGCGAAGGCGCGCATCGCCGCGTGGTGCACCGGCGCCGGAGCAGGCAGGCGCGTGGCCACGCCCACCAACGTGGACAGGGCGGACTTGGGCAACAACTGCATCAACTTCATGAAGGTCTGTTCGTTCATTCGGCTTCGGCCTGCGAAAGAAGTCGGAGTGGCCCGCCGCGCGGGAGGGCCCGGCGCGGCGGAAGGCTTGGAGTCTTAACGGCCAGCATCGGCCGCGGGCGACGGCGCGGGGCCACCATCAGCGGTGACTGTCTCCGTTCGAACGGCGCTCTTGGGTAACAGCGTCAGCACCTGTCCCTGTTCGATGAGAAGCACCACGCCCACATGCCCGGGGTACTCCAGGCGGCAGGACGTGCGGTCGGCCAGCTCCCACGCCTCCCGCATTCCCCGCCCCTCCACCTGGATGGGCGCGGTGCGCTGGAAGCAGCCACGGAAGCCGGCCACCAGCTCGGAGGCCGAGGTGCCCGTCTGGGGGCCGGTCAACCCGGCGTCCGGAGGCCCGGCATCCGGGGCCTCGGGCTTGCGGGCGGGCTCGGGCGGGGTGAGCGTCGGCATGGACGTGCCCGGGGGGATTTCGCGGGCGGTGGCGACGGCCTTGTCCCGGGCGCTCGCCGCGTCCTGCATGCGGGCACGGCCCTCCTGGATGCGCTGGAGCAGCTCGCGGGCGCCGTTGGCGTCCAGGCTGTCCGCCGGCACGCGCTGGAGCTGCGCTTCAATCTCGCCAATCTGCGGGTCCAGGTAGGCGGCATCCAGCTTCTGCGCGTACAGCGTGCGGAAGCGGCGGGCGGCCTCCTCGTACTCGGCTGACGGGCCTGAGTCCCGGCGGCAGGCCGCGGGCGCGAGCCCGAGCAGGATGGCGAAGGCAAGGCCCACGAGGGGCCGGAGGGACACTCGAAGGACGGGGGTACGCACGGTACGGGTTTATTTCATTTCCCCGCGCCTGTGCCGACTTTTGTACGGCGCCGCGTCACACCCCGAGGAACAGGCGCTTGCCGAAGTTGAGCGCCAGGTCCGCGTCGAAGATCTTCTGGGCGGACGTCTCGATGTCGTACTCCACCCGGACGTACTCCACCGTGCGCGCGTCGGTGTCGCAGATGACGAAGCAGGCCCGGTTGTCGTAGTCGCGCGGCTGGCCCACGCTGCCCACGGAGATGATGTACTTGTAGCCCTTCCGGATGCCGAACTTCTGGGCCACCACGTCGTTCACCTCGCCATTGCCGATGGCGAACGCGCGGCACAGGTGGCTGTGCCCGATGAACGTCACCTCGGGCAGCTCCGCCACGTAGGGCGTCAGCTCCCGCGCCTGCTCCAGGGCGAAGATGTACTCGTACGCCTTCGGGTCGATGGGCGAGCCGTGGCAGAAGCCCACGTCGCCAATCCGGTACGTGTACGGCAGGCTGCGCAGCCACACCATGTTCTCGTCCGTGAGGACGTTGGCGGACCAGTCGAGCGCGTGCCGGGCGGCATCGTAGTAGTACGAGTAGTCCATCCGCCCCGCCACCGCCGCGTCGTGGTTGCCCAGCAGCGTCACCTCCGCCACCGAGCGGACCAGGTCACAGCACGGGTTGGGCGACGCCCCATACCCGACGATGTCCCCCAGCGAGACGAAGCGGTCCACCTTCTGGTGCTCGGCGACGCGGAGCACCTCGGAGAGCGCCTCGATGTTGGAGTGGATGTCGGAGATGACGGCGATACGCATGGGGGCCTCGGTTCGGGGGTACCGGCTCAGCCGGCCCAGCCGACCTTCACCTGGTTCTGCTGCTGCTGGGAGATCATCTGCCGGAGCCGGCCCAGGGTTTCGCCGTCCAGCGACTCGAAGCGCAACCCCATGCCGGGCGGAAAGGCCCGCTCCTCTTCCTCCCGCAGCCATACCACCGTGGCCTTGGCGTGGATCTCCGGAGCCCCGCCGCGCGTCAGCCGGACGACGGCGTTGGCGCCCTGGGCAAGTGGCGTGCTGGTCCGCAGAAAGAGGCCTCCCTCGCTCAGGTTGGTGATGCGCGCGTAGAGGGTGACGTTGTCACCCTCGCACCAGCACCGCAGCTGGGTGGGAATCCGCGTGTGCTTTCGGTTCTCGCTCAACCCGCTTCCTTCGTATTCCGAAACCCGGATCAGCAGCCTAGGGACGGCATGAATCCACCGTCAAGTTTGGAGGTGGGAGAAACTCCCACCCCGAGGCCACCCGATCAGCGCTCCAGCGGGCCCAGGTCGTCGAAGTGGGTGAGCTTCCGGAACTCGGCGAAGCGGGCGTGGATTTCCGGCCGCGTCACCTCGCGCAGCCGCTCCAGGCTGAACTTCTCCACGGTGAAGGAGGCCATGACGCTGCCCATCACCATGGCGCGGCGGAGCACCGCCGCGTCGGGGCTGCCCGGGGACGTGGCCAGGGCGCCCATGAAGCCGCCCGCGAAGGTGTCTCCCGCGCCGGTGGGGTCGAACACCTCGGCCAGCGGGAAGGCCGGGCAGGCGAAGACGTGGTCCTGGTCGAAGAGGAGCGCGCCGTACTCGCCACGCTTGATGACCACGCGCTGGGGGCCCATGCCGAGGATGGCCCGGGCCGCCTTCACCACGTTGTGCTCCCCCGCCAGCTGCCGCGCCTCGGCGTCGTTGACGAAGAGCAGGTTGACGCGCTTGAGCGTGTTGAGCAGCGCCGGCCGGCTGCCCTTGATCCAGAAGTTCATCGTGTCCGCGGCCACCAGCTTCGGGGCGCGCACCTGGTCCAGCACCTGCGACTGGAGCTCCGGGTGGATGTTGCCGAGGAAGACGTACGGCGTGTCCTGGTAGGCCGCGGGCAGCTTGGGGGAGAACGACTGGAAGACGTTGAGCTGGGTGTCCAGCGTCTGCGCCTCGTTCAGCTCGTAGCCGTAGCGGCCGCTCCAGCGGAACGTGCGCCCGGACTCACGCGTCAGTCCCTCCAGGTCGATGCCCCGCCCGCGCAGGAAGTTGAGGTGCGCCTCGGGGAAGTCCTCGCCCACCACCGCCACCACGCGTGCCGGGGTGAAGAACGAGGCCGACGTGGAGAAGTAGGTGGCCGAGCCGCCGAGGATGTCCTCCTTCCGCCCGAAGGGGGTTTCCACGGAGTCCAGAGCGACGGAGCCAACGACGAGGAGGGACATGGAGCATCCTGGGGGGAAAATGCCGTCAATCAGGCACGGCGCTCCCCGGGAACCCCGTGCCGTTGCCGGGTACGTGGTTTCCCGCCTTCCGTCAAGAGTCCAACGGAAGGGCGGCGACAGCTCAGGGGGTCGGTATACCCGTGGCGGTGAGGATGGACTTCAGGTCGTCGTCGGTGAAGAAGAGGCCGCCACCGACGAAGAAGTCCCGGCCTGCGATCAGCCGCTGCGTCGCCAGGTCTCTCTGTTGGGCGTTGAGGATGTCGTCCATGCCCGCCACCACGAAGAGGTGGTCGAAGGCCTGGGCCCGCAGGGTGGCGCGCATGCGGGGGTAGCGCAGCTCGTCCGCCGCGAAGTTGAACGCGTCCAGCTTCAGCGTCAGCGCGTCCTCGAAGAGGTGCAGGTCTCCGCCCACACCACCGGTGGACTCGATGAGGCCCACGCGCAGGGTGGTGAAGTACCAGCGCTTGGCGAACTGGGCGCTGATCTTCAGGCTCTCCCTCGTCACCTTCTGCGTCTGGGTGACGGGGTCGCCCTCGGCGGGCGGGTTGGTCTGTACCGTCTGGGTGGACACGGTGCCGCGCGGGTCGTCCACCAGCTCCAGCAGGTAGTACTTGTCCGGCTTGGGGATGAGCCGCACGGACAGCAGGTTCTTCGAGCGGCCCTGGGCGGCCAGGTAGGTGCTCTGGATGCCCACCTCCGTCTGGAGGTCGGTGAGCCTGGCGGCGAAGCGGGCCACGTCCTGCACCGTCTCACGCACCTCGCGGCCCACCGTCTCGTCGGCCAGCAGCACGCCCGCGGCGCCCTCCCCGTCCTTCACCTTGCGGGTGATCTCCTCCAGGTTGCCCAGCGTGCCGTCCAGCTTGCTGAGCGTCTCCTTCAGGCTGGCAACGGTCTCCTTCACGTCACCCTCGCCGGTTCCGACGATGTTCTTCACGCTCGCGAGCACCTCGCGCACGTCGCGGGTGATCATCTCGATGTTGTCGACGATGCGCGACACGTCGGCCGAGTTGCTCTGGGTGATGCCGCGCACGTCCGAGGAGATGTCCTCCACGTTGCCGACGATGACGTCCAGCCGGTCCGCGTTGCGGCGCACCGTGGCGTCCACCGAGTCCGACAGCCGCACCAGGTTCTCCACGATTCGCTGCAGCGAGCCCTGGCCCTTCTCCCCGCCCAGCACCTCGCGCAGCGCGCCCGTCACCTGCTGGATGTCGGCGGTGATCTGCGACAGCGACTCGAACACGGCCTCCATTCCGGCGGTGTCGATGACACGGCGGATCTGCCCGTTGTCCTCCATGGCCGGCGCGCCCTCGGTGCCGGGGTTGAGGTCCAGGAGGTAGTCCCCCAGCAGCGACTCGGAGCGCTTGGTGACGACGGCGTCCTGCCGCAGATCCACGTCGTTGCGGATCCGCAGGAACACCTTCGCGCGGGTGCCCTCGAGGGTGATCGCGTCGATCTCCCCCACGGGGATGCCGGCGATCTGCACCCGGCCGCGCACGGCGAGGCCCGAGGCGTCGCGGAAGTAGGCCCAGACGAGCAGCGACTCGTCCTCACCCAGGCCACCCTTGCGGGTGAACAGGACGAAGGTGATGAGAAAAGCCCCCGCGGCGATGACCAGAAGGCCAACACGGAAGGGCGTGACGAGCTTCTTCACCTGATGTGACTCCGAGGGCTACCGGCCGGGCGCGACTCTAACGTTTTGCATCCGGAGTGCCACCTTTTCCGCTGGGCACCCCGCCCTCCCGCCTGCCTCTGACTCAGTTCTTTCCGAACCAGGTCTGGAGGAAGACCTTCACCGCGGGATGCTGGGATTCCCGGACCTGATCCGGGGGGCCGTTCTCCACGATGACGCCCTTGGAGAGGAAGGCAATCTGATCCGCCACGTTGAAGGCGGAGGCGATGTCATGGCTGATGACCACGCTGGTGACGCCCAGCCCCTTCTGCGCGGCGAGGATCATCTCGTCCACGTAGTCGGTGGTGATGGGGTCCAGTCCGGTGGTGGGCTCGTCGTAGAGGACGATCTTCGGACCGAGAATGGTGGCGCGGGCCAGCCCCACGCGCTTGCGCATGCCGCCGGACAGGTCCGCCGGGAACTTGTCCTCCACCGCGGGCTTGAGGCCCATCAGGTCCAGCCGCTCGCGCACCTTCCGGCGGATGACGTCCTCCGGGTCCTTCGTGTGCTCGCGCAGCGGAAAGGCCACGTTCTCGAACACCGACATCGAGTCGAAGAGGGCCGCCGCCTGGAACACCATGCCGAACTTGTTCCGGACCTCCTGCAGCCCCCGCACGCTCATGGGGACGATGTCCTGCCCGTCGATGATGACCTTGCCGCTGTCCGGCTTGAGCAGGCCGATCATGTGCTTCATCAGCACCGTCTTGCCGGAGCCCGAGCCTCCGAGGATGACGCACGTGCTGCCGGCGGGCACCTTGAGGTTGATGCCCGTGAGGACCTTCGTCTCGCCGAAGGTCTTGTGCAGGTCCACGATTTCAATCATCGGCGTCGTGGACGCGGCGGGCCCCGGGCCCGCGCGGGTGGACTCAGTCGGGGCCATCAGTGGAACATGATGCCGAGAATGAAATCGAGGATGAAGATGGAGAGCGCGCTGGCGACCATGGCCTCGGTGGTGGCCTGGCCCACGCCCTTCGCGCCGCCGGAGGCGTTGTAGCCCTTGAAGCAGCAGATGAGGGCCACGGCGAGGCCGAAGACGGCCCCCTTCACCAGGCCCTCGTAGACGTCCGCGGGCGCCAGCCACTGCTGGGTGCGGGACAGGAAGGTGCCGGGGGAGATGCCCAGGGCGCCCACCGCGACGAGGTAGGCGCCCGACATGCCCGTGGTGTTGAAGAGCATGGTGAGCGCCGGCACCATGAAGAGGCCGGCCAGCACCCGGGGCACCAGCAGGTATTGCACCGGGTTGACGGCCATGGTCTCCAGCGCGTCCACCTGCTCGGTGACGCGCATGGTGCCCAGTTCCGTGCACATGGCGGAGCCGGCGCGCATCGTCACCATCAGCGCGGAGAACACGGCGGCCAGCTCGCGGGTGAGCGTCAGTCCCACCGTGGGGCCCACCAGGCTCTCCGCGTCGAAGAGCGCGAAGGCGGTGGACGTCTGCAGGGCGAACACCATGCCGGTGAAGGTGCCCGTCAGGCTGACGATGAAGATGGAGCCCACACCCACGAAGTCCAGCTGGGCGAACAGGTTGGTCAACCGGAAGGGCCGCCGGACGCTCCACCGGAACACGTCCAGGCCCAGGGCCACCACGCCTCCCAGGGTACTGACGACGTCGATGAGGCCCTTGCCGAAGCTGGCCACGGACTGGGTGAGGAATCCGGGTTCGCGGGCCGGGCTGCTGGGGGTCTGCGTGGACATTGCGGTCTGGAACCTACTCTTACGTGAGCGGCGGGTGGGCACAAGCGAAGTAATGCCCCCGGGGGCAAGGGAGGAAGCGTGCGTCGAAGTCACTTCCTACCGTTGGAGTGAAGCCGTTATGTTCCGCGCCCCTTTCCTTCCAAGCCTGGCGCTACCGGTCCGGGCCGAGATACAGACGAACATGGCAACTCATAAGGTCGGCGGCGAGGTGGACGCACAGTGCACCCGCTGCAAGATGACTCTCGCGCACACCATCCTGGCGATGGTCGGTCCGAAGATCGCTCGGGTGCGCTGCAATACCTGTAACGGGGACCACGCATACCGGGCCGCTCCGGGCGTCACGGACCGTCCCTCCACGTCCAGCAGCGCCGCGCGCGCGGCCCGCGCTGCCTCGGCGGCGGCCACCAAGGCGGAGAAGGTCATCATCTCCTTCGAGGAGCAGCTGGCCGGCAAGGACGTGGCCAACGCGCCGAAGTACAGCCCCAAGGACACCTACCAGGTGGACCAGGTCATCCAGCATCCGACGTTCGGCACGGGCTTCGTGACGGCGGTGCGGGGCGACAAGGTGGACATCACCTTCCGCACCGACACCAAGACGCTGGTGCACGGCCGCGGCGGCGCTCCGGCGGACAGGCCCGCCTTCAGCCCGCCCAACGCCAGGTCCACCGGCCCGGCGGACAAGCCCCAGCCTCTCGGGGGCGCCACCGAGGTCGCGGCCGAGCCCGCGGCCGAAGAGGAGCCCCCGGCGCCCGCCGAGGGTTGACCCGGTCGGGTGGAGGGGATGAAGTCGATGCCACGGTTCGTGCGCATGCGTCCTCTGCCCCTCCTCCTGCTGCTCCTCGCCGCTCCGCTGGCCCGTGCGGCCCCTCCTGGAGTGACGGTGTCGTGGACACCGGAGCGGGTGGTGCTCGGCCAGGACTCGCGGGTGGCGCTGAAGGTGCGCGTCCCCAAAGGCTCCGGCCCGGTGCGCGGCGCCGCTTCTTCCGGAACCTTCACCCGGGAGCGCGTGGAGGGTGGCGAGGTACGCGTCTTCGAGTGGACGCCCCCGCCCGTGCGCTACCCGCTGGTGGCCGTGCTCGCCTTCTGGGTGGAGGACGGCGCACCGCTCCCCGGCGTGGCGCCCTCCAAAGCGGAGGCCGCCGGCAGCGGGCCTTCCGAGGTGGGCGTCGTCCGCATCCCCCTGCTGGGAAAGACGCAGCTGGACGTGTCCACCGACGCCGGGGCCAGCGTGGTGGTCGAGGTGGACGGCAAGCACTTCGGTCCGGTGAAGGCCGATGACCGCGGCCGGGCCCGCGTGCCGGTGGAAGTACCACCGGGGGTCCTCTCCGCGAGCGTGCTGGCCACCCGCGACACGCTGCGCACCCGCGCCGCCATTCCGCTGGACCCGCCCACCGAGCAGCCCCTCGTCGCGGCCCTCCTCCCGTCTCCCCTCCCCGCCACGGGCGGGGGCTGGCTCCTCGTGGCCGGCGAGGAGGGCCTCGTTCACGGAGACGTCGAGCTCTCCGTCGAGGGCGCGCGTCTGTCGGCCGTGAGCGAGGAGTCCCTGCTGCGCTACCGCGTCACGCCGAAGGCGGACGCCACCGCCATCACCGTGACGGTGCGCCGCAAGGGGCAGGACGACACCGCGCGCGCCGTGGCGGAGCTGACACGGGTGACGGTGCCACCGCCTGTGCTCGTCCAGCCGCCCGTGACGCCGACGCCGCCTCCCGCGCCGACGGTGGCGGGGGCGTGGCACCCGTCCGTCTTCGTGCTCGTGGGCGGTGCCTTCGCGAGCGGGGCCAACACGGGCCCCATGGGCGCGGTGGGCGTGTCCCTGGTGCCTCCGTGGTGGAGGGAACGGCTCGCGGTGGAGCTCGAGGCGGGCCTGCGTCGCGTCACCTTCGACGGTGGCGTGGACGCGCTGGGCTCGGTGCACTCGCGGGTGCTGGCGGTGCCGGTGCTCGCGTCGGTGCGCGTCGGTGTGTTCCAGGGCGCCGCCGTCTCCCTGTACGGGCGAGCAGGGGGCGGACTGCTGCCTTTCCAGCATCGGCTCAGCAGCGACTTCCAGGAAGACGTGAAAGAGAGCAAGCTGGCTGGGATGGGTTTCCTGTCCTTCCAGGGTGCGTACCGTCTCGGACGCTGGAGCGTGCTGGCGGAAGTGCGCGGAGCCTGGGCTCCCGCGCGCACGCCCTGGCTGGACGCACAGCTTGGCGGGCTGAGCGGGCTCCTGGGCGCGAGGTTCGAGCCGTGAGCCAGGGCCGCGCCACCGTGCTGCTCGTCGCCGCCCTGCTCTGCGCCTGCGGCTCCAGTACGGCGTTACCGGCCCCGGACATCCTCTCCGTCGCGCCCAACCAGGTCACCGTCCCGCGACACGTCCCCGTCGAGCAGCGGAGCCCCGTCCGGGTGTCCCTCGACGCGGTGATTCCCGTCCGCGTGGACTACGGCCAGGAGCAGGTGAGCACCGACGCCGCGCGGGTGTGGATTGGCTCCGAGCAAGCGCCGGTGCAGGCCCTGGACGGCGACGGCACCCTCATCATCTCGGTGCCGGAAATGCTCGACATGGGCACCTACGACGTCCGCGTCGCCCTGTCGGACGGGCGTGAGACCGTCCGACAGGCCGTGTTCTCCGTCATCCCGAAGGACCGGGGCCCGCCGCCGGACGACGACGCGGGGGTGGTCGACCTTCCCGAGAACGACCTGGACGCCGGTCCGCTCATCCAGACCGATGCGGGCACGCCGGACGCGGGCACGTCGTCGGATGCGGGAGTGGTCCAGCCTGACGGGCCCGGCCCCAATGACCCGATTCGCCCGGGCGACATCACCGGCTTCGAGATTGAGGCCCTGGAAGACCAGCAGCAGGGCACGCCCTTCCTGGTCGTCGTTCGCGCCCTGGGACCGCGCGCGGCGCACTTCCAGGACAGCACGGAGCTCACCGTCAACAAGAATGGCACCGTGAGCCCCCTCAAGCTGGGGCCGTTCGACAACGGCGTCGTCGGGCAGTACGTCACCGTGGGCGTGCTGGGCGCCAACGTGAAGCTCACGGTGACGGACGCCTACGGCGCGCAGGGCACGTCCAACGGCTTCAAGGTGAAGTAGTCGCCGGGCGGCGCAGCAGCTCCCGGGCGCGCAGCATGTCCTCGGGAAGCGGGGCCTCCACGGCGCGTGGCTCCACACCGGGCAGCGCGGGCCACTCCACGCGAGCGGCATGCAGCGGAGTCCGGGCAAGCACCACCGCCTCCCCTGCCCCGCCCAGCTCCTTCTCCGTCATCGGCTCGTCGCGGCCGTACTGGTGGTCCACCAGCAGCGGGTGGCCCAGCGAGAGAAGGTGCACGCGAATCTGGTGGGTGCGCCCGGTGAGGGGCTCCGCCTCCACCAGCGACGCGCGCTCGAAGGTCTCCACCGGCCGCACGCGCGTGCGCGAGGCCTTGGCGCCGAGGTCTCCCGGCCGGGCCACGCGCATGCGTCCCTTGCGCCCGGCCACCAGGGGCGCGTCCACCAGGTGCGGTGCCTCCACCCGGCCCTCCACCAGGGCCAGGTAGCGCTTACGCACCTGGCCGGCCTCGAAGGCCACGGAGAGGGCGCGGTGCACCGCCGCGTCCAGCGCGAAGACGAGGACCCCGGAGGTGTCCCTGTCCAGCCGGTGCACCACGAACACCTTCTGGCCCCGCCGCGACTCCAGCGCGTCACGCAGCGAGGGGCCACCGTCACGCCCGGGGATGACCGGCACCCCGGGCGGCTTGTCCACCACGAGCACCCCCCCGCCTTCGAAGAGGATGCGGGTGTCCGTCACTCGTACTCCGACGCGGGCACCACGGTGATGGGGCCCAGGCCCTTGAGCTTCTTCTTCACCGTGTCCGCGCGGCCCAGCACGACGACGGCTGGCGGCTCCGCCAGGCAGTACTTCTTCGCCACCGCGGCCACCTGCTTCGGAGTCACCGCGCGCAGCCTGTCGCGGAACTTCTCCACCCAGTCATCGCCCAGCCCATGCAGGCGCGTGTCGGCGATGCTGCCGGCGATGGACTCGTTCGTCTCCGTGCGCAGCGGGTAGAGGCCGGCGAGGTACGCCTGCGCGTCCGCCAATTCGCGCGGCTTGAGCCCCTTCTCACGGACGTTGCCAATCTCCCCCAGCGCCACGTCGATGATTTCCCGCGTGGACTCCGTCTTGGTGAAGGTGCTGAGCGCGAAGACGCCGCCAGCGTTCATCGCGTCGAACCAGGAGCTGACGCCGTAGGTGAGGCCACGGTTGACGCGAATCTCGTTCATCAGCCGCGACGTGAAGCCGCCGCCCAGGGCGATGTTCATCGCGGTGGCGGGGAAGTAGTCCTCGTGGCCCATGCGGAAGCCGGGGCCGCCCAGGCGCACCTGGGACTGCGTCTGGTCCGGCTTGTCCACGAGCAGCACGCGCCCGGCCTGGGGAATCTTCTTCAGCGGCGGAATGACGGGGGCCGTGTCCGGGCCGCCCTCCCAGCCGACGAAGGCCTCCTCGGCGGCGGCGGCCACGCGCTCCGGCCGCACCGCGCCCACCACCACCAGCATGGCCACCTTCGGCCCCATGCGCTCCTTGTGGAAGCGCACCACGTCGTCGCGGGTGAAGGTGCGCACCGTGCGGGACGAGCCGCCCACGTCGTGCCCGTACGGGTGGTCACCCCACAGCGCGCGCACCATGGCCCGGTCGGCGATGACGGACGGGTCGTCCAGATCATTGGAGAACTGGGCCAGGGCCCGCTCGCGCGCGTCGTCCACCTCGGACTGCGGGAAGGTGGGCTCGCGCACCAGCTGGCCCAGCACGCCCATCATCTGCGCGAAGTGCTCGGCCGGGGTGGTGAGGGCGATGGACATCGTGTCCTCGCCCACGCCCACGCCCAGGCTGGCGCCGACGAACTCCACCGTCTCGTCGATGGCCTGGGCCGTCAGGCGGCGGGTTCCCCGGCGCAGCAGCCGGGCGGTGAAGTCCGCCAGGCCATGCTTGCCCTCGGGGTCGGTGGCGCTGCCGGCGCGCAGCACCAGCCGCATGGACACCAGCGGCAGCGGGCCGCGCTCGGCGGCAACCACCTTCAGCCCGCTGGTGGTGGTGCTCTCGTGCAGCGCGGGCAGCGTGAGCGCACCGGTGGACGCCGCCTTGCGGGACGGAGCGGCCGTACGCGCGGCGGCGGTGCGCCCGGAGGCCGGTGCCTTGCGGGTGGCGCGCTTGAGGGCCCGAACGGGGGCCTTCACGGCGCGAGCGGAGGAGGACTTCACGGAGGTCTTCAGGGAGGGGCTCTTGCGAGAGGCCATAAAGATGGGGGCTTTCCTTTTCCGGTCCGGGCTCAGGCCTCGGAGGGCGCGGGGAGCAGCGTCACCACCGAGCGGCGCTCGGGAGCGAAGTACTTCGCGGCGGCCGCCTTCACCATGTCGTTGGTGATGGAGGTGTAGGCGCTGGGGAGCGTGAGCAGGCGACGCCAGTCTCCGAGCAGCGCCTCGTAGTGGCCCAGCGCATGCGCGCGGCCGTTGTTGGTGGCCAGCTCGCGCATGTGGTCCGAGCGCAGGTTGTTCTGCGCCTTCTGCAGCTCGCGCTCGGTGACGCCTTCGCGGGCCAGCTTCTCCAGCTCGGCGTACAGCGCGGCCTCCACCTTCGCCGGGTCGGAGTCCGGCTTCAGCTCCAGGTAGAAGAGGATGGTGCCCGGGTCGATGCGCCAGCTCCAGTCGAGCATGATGGAGACGCACAGCTTCTGCTCGTACACGAGCGAGCGCACCAGCCGGCTCCCCTCCCCCTTCGTGAGCACGTACTGCGCCACGTCCAGGGTGAAGGTGTCGTCCTCTCGGGCGGACGGGCCGCGGAAGCCGAGCATCAGCGCGGGCGACTGCGCGGGGTGGCGCACCAGGGCGCGGCGCTCGCCCTTCTGCTCGGGCTCGGCGTTGAGCACCTTGGCGGGCGCGGGGCCGCGGGGGATGTCGCCGTAGTACTTGCGAACCAGGGCCAGCGTCTTCTTCGGGTCGATGTCCCCGGCGATGTAGAGCACCGCGTTGTTGGGCGCGTAGTACGTGCGGAAGTACTCCTGGCAGTCCTCGCGGGTGATGTTCTCGATGTCCGCCATCCACCCGATGACGGGCCAGCGGTACGCGTGGGCCTTGTAGACGAGCGTGCCCAGCTCCTCGTCCATGATGCCGGTGATGTCGTTGTCCACGCGGACGCGGCGCTCTTCCTTCACCACCTCGCGCTCGCTGGTCAGCGTGTCCTGGGAGATGCGCAGCGAGCGCATCCGGTCCGACTCCAGGTCGAGCACCGTCTCCAGCGAGTCGGCGGCGAAGTCGTCGTAGTACACCGTCATGTCATTGGACGTGTACGCGTTGGAGCGGCCGCCGCTGGACTCCAGCGTCTTGTCGAACATCTTCGGGCCGTACTTCTTGGCCCCGTTGAACATCATGTGCTCGAAGAGGTGGCTGATGCCGGTGATGCCGGGGCGCTCGTTGCGGCTGCCCACCTGGAAGAAGGTGTAGAGGCTGACCACCGGAGCCTGGTGGTTGGCGAGCAGCCGCACCTGGAGGCCATTGGGCAGCGTGGCCTCGTGAACGTCGAACAGGGACTCGAGGGCGGGATCCGCCGCGCGAGCGGGGGCATTCATCTGGGAAGCCTTGCGCATAGGCCTCCACCTATACTCAGGGCGCGGCTATAGATCCACGACACCCGCACGCAGAGCCATCACGACGGCTTCCACGTGAGAGTTGACGCCCATCTTCCGGTAGATATGTGACAGGTGTGTACGGACGGTGCGCCGCTCCAGCGTCATCACCTGCCCCACCTCGGCATTGGACAGGCCCTTGCCCACGTAGCGCAGCACCTCGAACTCCGTCGGGGTGAGGGCCCAGGGGTTGTCCGCCTTCTTCTCCGGCGAGGCGGGCTTCGCCTGCACGGACTGGAAGTAGTTCCAGAAGCGGCGGGCGATGATGGGCTCCAGCACGGTGCCGCCCTCCATCACCTCCTGGATGCCGGAGCGGATCTTCTCCGGGCCCACGCGCTTGACCAGATAGCCGGACGCGCCGGCCTGGATGGCCTCGTACACCTTCTGCTCGTCGTCGAAGGACGTGAGGATGAGGATCTCCACCTCCGGCGCCCGGCGCTTCACCCGCTGCGTCACCTGGATGCCGTTGATGCCCGGCAGCTCCAGGTCCAGAAGCACGAGCTGCGGGCGGAGCTGGAGGATGTCCTCCACGGCGGCCTCGCCTTCCTGTGACGTGCCTACGATTTCCAGCTCGGGGAAGGTGCCCAGCACCTTGACCAGGTTCTTCAGGAGCTGCGGCTGGTCCTCGACGACGAAGATGCGGGTGCGGTCCATGGTCACCGTCTCGGGGCGCTGAAGGAGTCCACCACCAGCTTGCGATGCTGGCCCCGCGTGAAGCGCAACTCCGACTCCTGCGCCTCACCCGTGGTGGTGGACACCAGCCGGATGAGCCGCGTGCCGGCCTTGATGGGGAAGCGGGACAGCGGCGTGCGCCGGTTCACCCGCTCCCCGTCGATATACACCCGCGCGGGCACATTGGTGGTGATGGTGATGTACGCGCGCTGAGACTTCGGCGGCGGCCTCGGCGCGGGAGCGTCGTCTTCCTCCCGCGGGGCGTCCTGCGCGCTGGCCGGTCGCGCCGGCTCGGGCCGCGCGGGCTCGGGCGGCGGCGCCGGCGTCGGCCGGGGCGGCTGAGGCACCTGAATCGGTGTCGGTTCGCTCGGCCCCTGCCCCAGCGTCGGGTCGTCCTCTCCGCCGGGCTCCGCCGTGGCGGGAGCGCCCTCCACGGGCTTGTCCCCGAGCCGCCACGCGGCGATGGCGAAGCTGAACAGCCCCACCAGCGCGAGCGCCCCGGCGATGGCCACCATCCGCCCGCGCCGATGCGGGGTCGGGAACAGGTTCTGTTCCTCCGTCATCAGCCGCCGGGACGCGGCCGCGTCCAGCCCCGGCCCGGAAGGCGCCGGCACGGCCATGTCGTCGCGCTCCTTCGCCCCGGCGCGAGCTGACGCGGGAAACGGCTCGGGCAGCGCGCGGGAGCCGCGCTCTGGCGAGGACTGGGGTCGGCGGGGCCGGACGCCGCGGCGCCCGGAGGTGGAGACGGAGACGGACAGCTCCTCGTCCTCCTCGGACGGGGCGGGCCCGGAGAAGTCCTCCATCACCTTCACGCGCGGGTTGCGAGCGCCGACGCGGGTGCCCTGCTGCGCGTTGACGCCGCCCTGGGGGACCAACTGCCGGCGCGGCTTTGCGGGCGCGGCGCCCGGCGGAGCATCCCAGCCACGCTCCAGCGGACCCGCCTGCCCCGGACCGGTAGTCTCCCCTTCGCCCACGGGAGGCTCGGGCGCCCGGGAACGCGAGGAAGCCACGGACAGCTCCGGCTCGTAGTCCTCCGGCCGGTACTCCTCGAAAGCGGGCGCGGCGGAATCCTGCGTGTCGGCGCTGGCCTCCTCCTCCTGAGACAGCGGGCGGCTGTAGGGGGCACGCTGGATGATGGAGGCCTCGGGCTCCTCGGCATGGAGGTCCATCTCCGCGCCGGAGATGGGCTCCAGGGTGAAGACCTCCTTGAAGGGCGCGGGCCCCAGGCCGGCGAGGCTCACCTCGTTGGGGAACAGCTCGTTCACGAAGCGGCGCACGTCGTCGAGGCCGGGCATGCCGCCGCTGGCGGAGAGGAAGTTGCGCAGCGACGCGGCGAACTCGCCGCACGAGCGGAAGCGGCGCTGCGGGCTCTGCTCCAGCGCGCGGAGGATGAGCGAGTCCAGCCGTGAGTTGATGCGCCGGTCCAACCGGCTGGGCGGAGGCAGCGCCTCGCTGCGCCGGGTGGAGACGCCGCCGCCGCCGGCAATCACCGGCTCGCGCTGGGTGAGCAGCTCGTAGGCGATGGCGCCCAGCGAGTACACGTCGGACTGCTCGGTGTAGGCCTCGCCCCGGGACACCTCGGGCGAGCGGTACGTGCCGCGCCCCCGGTTGGCGAACGAGCGCCGGAGCTGCGGCACCGCCATGAGGGCGCGCAGCGCGCCGAAGTCACACACGGCGGGCGTGCCGTCGCGAGACAGCACCACGTTGCCCGGCGTGAGCGCGCCGTGGAGGACGCCCGCGTCATGGGCCTGCTGCACGGCCTCCAGCAGCTGGATGACGATGTGCAGGGCCACGGTGGGCGGCAGCACCACTTCCTTGGTGTGGAGCCGCTGCAGCGCCGTGCCCAGCGTGAAGCCGTCCAGGTCCTCCCGGACGACGGCGAGCCGCTGGTTCACGACGCCGATGTCCACCACGTGGAGGATGCCGGGGTGGCGGACGGGCTGGAGGAGGCGCGTCGTCTCCGCGAGGTCGAGCGCGTAGGCCGGGTCCGACGTCTTGGGGTGGAAGAGCTTGACGACCACCTCGCTCGCGGGGAGCTGGAGGCCCTCGTACAGCTCCGCGAGCTCGCCGGTCTCGATGCGGCCCGTCAGCCTGTAGGTGGCGCTCATCGCTTCTTTCGCGCCGGGCGGCGCCGGGACACGGCGGAGAAGATGAAGCCGCACCAGACACACGACTCACCGCGTCGGCCCGGGGGCAGCTGCAGGGTACAACCGGGGCAGCGGGGGCGCGCGCGGACGGGGGCGGTGCGCGAGGGCTCGCTCGCTCGCCTGGAGGCGACCCGGGCGGAGGGCGCGGGCGCGCTCACGCGGAGCCGGGCCTCCAGGAGCCGCACCCGGTCCTCGAGCGCGGTGATCCGGGCGGACAGGCGCGCATGAACCTCCTCGGCAGTCTCCGAGGGCTGGCGTCTGGCGGGCGAGCGCATTTCAGACTGGGAGCGTGCCACGCGCACTCGCAACCCGGCAAGGACCGAGCCGTGGGCAGATGCGCGTGGTATGTGTTGATGTTCCGTGGCCCAGACCCTTTCGCCCTTCCGACCCATCCCGGGCGGTCCCTTGCAGGACCCGCTTCACGGGAGCTTTCGTTCTCCTCTCAACCTGGCGCGGGCCGCGAATGCCTCGCGGCGAGCGCAGGAGCTGCTGGCCGACGAGGAGCTCGCCCGGCTGCTGACGCTGCCGCGAGAGCGGCACGACCTGGTGCCGAGAGCGCGCGAGGTCTTCGTCAACCGCAACCTGCGCATGTCGAGCGTGGAGCTGATCGGCTTCGACATGGACTACACGCTGGCCATCTACCACATGCGCCGGCTGGAGCAGCTGTCGTTCGACATGACGCTGGCGAAGCTGGTGACGGAGTACGGCTACCCGCCGGTGGTGGGCGGCCTGCTCTACGACCACCACTTCGTGATGCGCGGGCTGGCGGTGGACCGGCTGAACGGAAACATCCTGAAGATGGACCGGTTCGGCCACGTGGGGCGCGCGTACCACGGGCTGCGTCCGCTGAAGTCGGAGGTGTCGCGCGACCTGTACCGCAACAAGCGGGTGCGGCTGCGCAACCCGCAGTTCGCGTGGAACGACACCTTGTTCGCGCTGCCGGAGACGTGCCTCTTCGCGGGCATCATCGAGCTGCTGGAGTCGCTGGGGCAGCGGGTGGACTACGGGAAGCTGTACGACGACATCCGCGAGGCGATTGATACGATTCACCGGGACAACTCGCTCAAGCGCGAGGTGCGCAAGGACCTGGGGCGGTACGTGTTCCTGGACCCGGAGCTGGGGCCGGCGTTGCACAAGCTGCGCTCGGGTGGGAAGCGGCTGTTCCTGCTGACGAACTCGGCGTGGGACTACACGGACGCGGTGATGGGGTACCTGCTGGACGGGCAGCTGGCGGAGTACCCGAGCTGGCGGAACTACTTCGACGTGGTGGTGACGGCGGCGGGCAAGCCGGGCTTCTTCACGGACGGGCGTCCCTTCCTGGAGCTGGACGCGAGCACGGAGGAAGGCCGCGTCATCTGCGAGGCGACGACGCTGGACCGGGGCAAGGTGTACTCGGGCGGCAACCTGGCGCGCTTCGAGGAGCTGACGGGCTACCGGGGGGAGCACATCCTCTACGTCGGCGACCACATCTACGGCGACATCCTGAAGTCGAAGAAGTCGTCACTGTGGCGCACGTGCATGGTGGTGCAGGAGATCGAAGACGAGATCACCTACACGGACTCGCGGCAGGAGGAGATTGGCACGCTGTCGCAGATCGAGGTGGTGCGCGAGCGTCTGGACGACGAGGTGAACCACCACAAGACGCTGCTGAACACGCTGGAGCGCAGGCTGGAGCGCGAGCCGCTGACGCCCCAGGAGCGGACGGCGGCGGACGACCTGCGGAAGCAGACGAAGGCGGAGCTGGACCGGATGCGGCGGGCGCTGAAGGAAGCGAACGACATCGCGGACACGCTGGAGCAGGACGTCGAAGAGGGCTTCAACCCGTACTGGGGGCTGCTGTTCAAGGAGGGCAACGAGAACAGCCGCTTCGGGTACCAGGTGGAGCAGTACGCCTGTCTCTACACGAGCCGGGTGTCGAACTTCCTGCACCACTCGCCGATGCAGTACTACCGGTCCCCGCGCGACAAGATGCCGCACGAGCAGGCCGGAGCGCTGTCCGCGGCCCTGTCGCCCATGGGTGGCGAGGGGCCGCCGAAGGGCGCGGGGAAGGACTAGCGTTCCTTCACGACGAGGTTTGGCCCTCGTGTGTGAGTGAGTGCTCACGAAGCTGTCCACGAATCGTGGCGGACTCTTGACGCAAGGGTCCTGGTGAGGAGGTGCATGGTGCGCGCGCTTTCAACACCCTCTCTCCAGCCAGGAGCCGTGCGCCTCATGACCCCGACGAGGTTGATGTCACTCGCCGCCGTGACTCTCACCGCGTGCCTCGCCTCTCCCGCCGTCGTGTCCGCCCGGGACGACTCGCGAGACCGAAGTGCCGAGCAGGCCGAAGGCCAGCACTCGCGCCGTCTCAACGTGCAGGTGGGCCCACGCCCGTACTACCTCGTCGAGGACATGGACGAGAGCCCCCTGAAGCGGAGGCTCCAGCAGTGCTCCGAGGGCCCGTTCTACAAGACTGAGTTCTCCATCGGGCACCGGGGCGCCCCGCTCCAGTTCCCGGAGCACACGAAGGAGTCGTATGAGGCGGCGGCCCGCATGGGCGCGGGCATCCTCGAGTGCGACGTGACGTTCACGAAGGACCGGCAGCTGGTGTGCCGGCATTCGCAGTGTGACCTCCACACCACGACGAACATTCTCGCCATCCCCGCGCTGGCGGCGAAGTGCACGCAGCCCTTCCAGCCGGCGAATCCGGCCACGGGCCGTCCGGCCTCGGCGATGTGCTGCACCAGCGACATCACCCTCGCCGAGTTCAAGCAACTCTGCGGGAAGATGGACGCGTCCAACCCGGCGGCGACGACGGTGGCGCAGTACCTGGGCGGCACGGCGAACTGGCGCACGGACCTCTACTCCACCTGCGGCACGGTGCTCACCCACAAGGAGAGCATCGAGCTGTTCAAGAAGCTGGGCACGAAGTTCACGCCGGAGCTGAAGGCTCCGAGCGTCCCCATGCCGTTCCAAGGGGAGTACACGCAGCAGCAGTACGCGCAGCAGATGATCGACGAATACAAGCAGGCCCGCGTCCCCGCGAGCGATGTCTGGCCGCAGTCGTTCGACCTGAACGACGTGCTGTACTGGATTCAGCACGAGCCGCGCTTCGGCAAGCAGGCCGTGTACCTGGATGGCCGCTACGAAATCCCGGGCACCCTCTTCGACCCGAACAATCCGACCACGTGGGTTCCCAACATGGACGCGCTGGTGGACTCGGGAGTGAAGGTCATTGCGCCGCCCATCTACGTGCTGCTCACGCTCGACGCGCAAGGGAAGATCGTTCCCTCCGCGTACGCGAAGGCGGCGCGGGCCGCGGGCCTGGACATCATCACCTGGTCGTTCGAGCGCGCCGGGCCGCTGAAGACGGGCGGCGGCTTCTATTACCAGTCCGTTGCTCCGGCGATTGACAACGACGGCGACATGCTCGTGGCGCTCGATGTCCTCGCCCGGCACGTCGGCATCATCGGCATGTTCAGCGACTGGCCCGGCACCGTGACGTACTACGCGAACTGCATGGGGTTGTAGTGAGGCCAGAGCCGGAACCACGGCGCGGGTTCCCTCCGTGCCGTTGGGACACACGTGGATGCTAGGGTCCGCGAACGATGCGAACCCTTCCATCCTTGCTGGTCTGGTTCCTGACCGTGTCCTGGTTGGGCTGCGCCACTCCCACCGCTTCCTCTCAGCAGGTCTGGGACGAAGCGGTGGTGGAGTGCGATGAGCCCGACGAGGACCAGTGCGTCACCCTCCTGTGCGGTGAGGACGCTTGCGGCCTCTACCGCTGCGCGGACGTGCCCGGCGACATCGAACTGGCGCGCTTCCCTCCTTCGCGACCTCCTGCTGCCGCTGCGGCACCGGGCAGTGGGCCTCGGAGGAACTGGGGCCGCGGGATGGGGCTTCCCAATGGGGCCGAGCCCGTCATGGTCTTCCCCAACTGGAATGGAACCCGCGAGCGGGTCATCCCGCCGTCACACCAGCTCTCGCCCGGCCGGTTCGAGAAACACCACATCTTCCCCCAGGCAAAGTCCCTGGCGGATTGGTTCAATGGAAGAGGAGTCAGAATCCACGACTACACCATGCCGATTCCGCGCGACATGCACAGACGGCTTCACGGCAATGATGGGCGTGGGGGCGAATGGAACAAGGCCTGGCGGGACTTCAAGAGTCGTAACGAGTACGCCACCCCAGAGCAGATCTACAAGCACGCAGGGGAGCTCATCTATCGCTTCCAGCTCCTTGGAGGTCCCGTTCAGCCCTACTATTCCAGTCCAGGAACGTGAGGACCTCGCTCAGATGACCCGGTTCTACATCTTGCGCGAGGATGCGGCGGCAACGGCGCAATACAACGGGCACTTCGACGCCACGCACAAGTGGCGCCTGCCGGGGGTGCAGTGCCACACCTGCGGGGCCACGTGGGGGAGTGCGGGACAGCAGTATCCCGGAGTGGACCTGTCGCAACTTCCCGAGCGGACGCAGCTGGTAAGCCCCTGGCCCGTAGCTGTTCCCGAGTTCGAGCGACTTCGCGAATTGGTGCGCCCCCTGGCGCCCAGCGGAGTGGGGCTTCTACCGGGAGCGCAGTTTGGGCCGCTGGAAGGTCCGGCCTCGGGGAAATTCGGCCCGTTCACAGCGGAGGGAGACATCCTGTGGCTGGTGCAACGGGACGCATTGGAGCGCCTCCAGGTAGAAGGTGTGAAGGGGCTGCTGGGCTGCCGGACGGAGCTGCGGTTCCGGAAGAAAGACCCACCCGACATCTTGGAGCTCCAGATTGAGCCCCACGGCCGACTGCATCCGGACTGCCTTCCTCCAGACATGCCTCCGCAGTGCGCCACCTGCGGCCGACTCGGGTTCAGCCTGCCGGATGAGCCCATTCTCGAATCCGCCTCCCTCCCCACCGACCTGAACCTGTTCCGAGTGGGCGACTTCGCCACGGTGGTCATCGGCACCGAGCGCTTCAAGGATGCCGTGCACCAACTCGAACTGCCCGGCATCACCTTCCGCGAAATACCAACGCGCTGAACCACCCTGAGCAGGCGGGGTCCACCGTCACGCAGGCGCTTCAATCCCCATGCGCTGAAGCAGCGCCTGCTGGAGCGCGAGTGTCACCGGGCCCGGCTTCCCCGCCCCCACCCTCGCCCCGTTCACCGCAATCACCGGCTGCACATCCGTGGTGGTGCCAGCGAGGAACACCTCCTGGAACCTGTCCCGCTCGTCCACCCGCACCGCCCGCTCCTGCACCGGAATCTTCAGCTCGCGCGCCAGCCCCAGCACGATGTCGCGAGTCACACCCGGCAGGATGCGCTCGTCCTTCGGGTGTGTGAGTAGCGTCCCGTCCATGACGAAGAAGGCGCTCGTGGACGCGCCCTCCGTGATGACCCCATCTCGCACCAGCAGCGCCTCGAACACTCCCGCCTCGCGTGCCTGCTGCTTGGCCAGGATGTTGGGCAGCAGGTTGACCGTCTTCAAGTCACACCGCGCCCAGCGCAGGTCCGGCAGGAGCACGGTACTCACGCCTTCCTTGCGCTGCGTCCACGGCACCTGGAACGGCGACGCGGACATATAGAGCGTGGGCGGAGTCCCCGCGGGCGGGAAGGCATTGTTGCGCGGGGCCGCACCCCGGGTGAGCTGCAGGTACACCGTCGCCTGCTTCCCCACGAAACCATTGGCCTCCAGCAGCGTCTGGGAGATGTCCCCCACCCGCGCCTTGTTGAAGCCCTCCGGCGTCGTCAGCTTCAGCTCCTGGATGCCCCGCTGGAGCCGGTGCCAGTGCGCCTCTTCCGCGAACAGTCCGCTCGGGAGCGCCCGCATCACCTCGTACACCCCGTCCCCGAAGAGAAAGCCCCGGTCCTCCACCGACACCCGAGCCTGCTCCAGCGGAACAACCTCGCCATTCAGATAGACGTGCATGCGTGCCTCAGGGTGTCCCGGTCTGTCCCACTCCGTGCCGCCGCAGCACCTCGCGCACGCGCTCCAGGGGAATGGCCTCCACCGACTGCCCATTCCCCTTCACGGAGGTGGCCATGAACATCGAATTGTAGATGGCCTCCTCCGTGGCCTCCACCACCGCCTGGAACAGTGGCGACAGGGCGTCATTGCCCAGCGTCTCCGCCGTCATCAGCTCGGCGTTGAAGGGGCGTCGCACCGACGCCGCCGTGGAGAACGCGATGACGTAGTCCCCGGAGCCATTCGAGGCCGACGAGCCCGTACGTCCCAGCCCCAGCGTGGCGCGCTCCGCGAGCCGCCGCAGGTTGCGATGGTCCACGGGCGCGTCCGTGGCCACGACCATGTGGGAGCCTTCTTCTCGTCCGCCACCTTCGCCTCCTTCGGACCGACCGCGAGCGCCGGTCCACCCAGCAGCAGGGACAGCAACCCCAGCACGCGCCACATCCACCACCTCCCGGGAGCACGGCTCAGGGACTCGACAACGGCCCCAGCCGCCCCCACACGACATCCGTGAACCGCGAGCCCGGCTCCTCCGCGAGCCCGAGCTTCTTCAAGTCGTCCGAGTACTTCGCCCCCTTCACCACCACCCACCGCCGCGCCACGCGCCGGCCTTCGGCCAGCGTCTCGGGCGTCAGTGGCGCGTGCTCGGCGAAGCGGCGCAGCACCTCGAACGCGGGCTGGGCCTTCTTCGGCTTCGCGAACATCGGGTCGAAGAAGACGACGTCGAACGAGCCCGACGGCAGCGTCTTCAGGTACTCGCGGGCATCCGCGTGCCGCACCTCGATGGGCCCCGAGTCCGCCCCCAGCTCGAAGCGCCGCAGGCCCTCCCCCGCCACCACCCCCAGCGCCAGGCTCTTCTCCAGCCCCACCACCCGTCCCGAGGGCCCCACCGCGAGCGACGCCACCAGCGCGTCCTGCGCCAGCCCCAGCGTGCAGTCCAGCACGGCGTCCCCGGGCCGCAATTCCGCAACGCGCACGAAGGCATCCGGCTCACCCTCCCGCAGGCGCATGCGGCGCAGGTGCGCCATGCCCGCGTGGAACGCGAACGAGCCCTCTGAGTCCCACAGCGTCACCCCGTCCCCGCCCACCACCAGCAGCGCCTCCGCCTTCACCCCGAGCCACGGAGCGATGCCCTCCTTCGAGCGCCGGGGGAGGAACGGCAGTCCCCAGCGGGCGGCCACGGCCCGCGCCTCGCGGATCTGCGCCGCGTCCACCTTCGTGCTGGTCGTCACCGCGAGCGGAACCGGAGCCATTCTCGGCTCGCATCCTGCCCTACAGCACGCCCCCGGCAACGACCCGCGGCCACCTCCCGCACGCCCCCGGCGGGCCCCTTTGCACACAGTCGCGCACCCGACACGGCCAGACGTGCTTACCGAAATTTATAGGAATTCTTATCCAGCTGCCCTAAACCTGGACTTCCTTCGGACGGTGAAGAATGTCACCCCCGCCGCCCGGAGTGGCTCGCTGGGAGAAAACCATGCGCAACAGAACAGCAGGACTGGCTGTGGTCGCAGTCGTCGCCGCGTTGTTTGCGAGCGACTCATTCGCGGCAACCTATGGAGCGACGCAGTCGGGCTCCTCCGCCATCTTCTATGTCGACACCACGTCGTGGGCGGACATCCACTACACGAAGAACAACGGAGGCCAGCTCAACTTCCGGATGGCCATCGTCAACGGCCGGAACGAGTACACGGTGACGGGCCTCGTCGCGGGCGACTTCATCGACTACTCGTTCACGTACTGGGATGTGTCCTGCAACTGTGCCCGCGACACGTCGTGGACCCGGTACACGCACAGCGGCACGCCGCCTCCTCCGGTGGACTCGGGCACGGGCACCGACGCGGGCCAACCCCCGCCCCCTCCGCCCCTCGGGGACATCGTCCCGCTCTTCAACAACACCACGCCGCTAGAGGCGGCCACGGTGGAGAACACGGCCACGGCCATCATCACCCGCGTCGGTGACCGCGTACGCGACCGCCACGCGCGCGAGGACGAGTACCAAGCCTACGACCACTACCTGACGCGCTACTTCGAGAAGCGCACGCACTCCGTCGAAATCATCGACGAGGTGGCCAAGGGCGGCAGCCGCATCGTGGTCAACCTCCGCACCATCTACCCGTATGACAGCCCGGACTTCCGCGCGTTCTTCCGCGGCCTGAACACGGTGGCCGAGTACTTCCACAACGCCGACATGACCACCGTCAACGACTACCTCTACACCTCCAGCGTGAACTTCAACGCCAAGGAGGGTCGCGCCATCCGCGTGGGCGACCGCATGGAGATTGAAATCGGCGTCTTCCTTCGGCAACCGGTGGAAGGCCGCTTCAACTACTACTCCACGGCCATGCTCTACATGGTCGGCACCGGCGGCATCGCCCCGTTCGAAGTCTCGGGCGCCATCGAGGACTCGTTCCCCCTGCCGGCGGCCGGCCTCAGCGGCGGCCTGACGACGCAGAACCAGCCCCTGTCCAACGAGCCGCGCAACCGCTTCCTCCAGATGGCCATGAACATGGCCCCGGTGAACGCGCAGCCCTTCGTGGAAGGCCGCCGCCTGCACCACACGCACTTCGGGGATGGCAGCCACTCCGAGCCGAACAACCCCGCCCTCACCGAGCACGCGAACAAGCTCGGCCCCAACTACGTCTCCACCTCCTGCATCTCCTGCCACGTGCAGAACGGCCGCGGCCTGCCGCCCGCCGTCAACACCACGCTGGGCAACTACGTGGTCAAGGTGAGCAACTCCAGCGGTGGCAAGGACGCGTTCCTCGGCTACCGGCTCCAGCCGCGCCGCACCAGCGGCACGCCCGAGGCGGACGTCCGCATCTCCGGGTGGACGCTCTCCAGCGGCACGTTCAGCGACGGCACGGGGTACCAGCTGCGCAAGCCGACCTACAGCTTCGTGAACGTCACGCCGACGAACTACTCGGCGCGCGTCACCCCGCAGCTCGTCGGCCTGGGCTTGCTGGAGGCGGTGCCGGAGAGCGCCATCGTCGCGCTGTCGGACCCGAACGACGCCAACGGCGACGGCATCTCCGGGCGCACGCAGAAGGTGCTGGACCCCGAGACGGGCGCGACGCGCCTGGGCCGCTTCGGCTGGAAGGCCGGCGCGGCGAAGGTGAAGCACCAGGTGGCGGACGCCCTGGTGAATGACATGGGCGTGACGTCTCCCGTCTTCACCACCTCGGACTGCGGCACGCAGCAGACGGGCTGCCCGGGCGCCAGCACGGAGCTGTCCGCGGCGGACCTGGACAAGATGACGCGCTACATCGCCCTGCTGGGCGTGCCGGCGCGCCGCGACCTCCGCGACGCCACGGCGCTGCGCGGCGAGACGCTGTTCCAGAGCGCGGGCTGCGCGAAGTGCCACACGGCCTCGCTCACCACCAGCCAGTACCACCCGAACACCGAGCTGCGGAGCCAGACCATCCGCCCGTACACGGACCTGCTGCTGCACGACATGGGCTCCGGGCTGGCCGACAACCTCGGCGAGGGCCAGGCCTCCGGCGCCGAGTGGCGCACGCCGCCCCTCTGGGGCATCGGCCTGACGGCGGGAGTCAGCGGTGGCGAGGCGTACCTGCACGACGGCCGCGCCCGCAACCTCTCCGAGGCCATCCTCTGGCACGGCGGCGAGGGCCAGGCGGCGAAGAACGCCTTCGTCAGCATGAACAGCGCCGACCGCGCCGCGCTGCTCAAGTTCCTGCAGTCGCTGTAACGGACGCCGGGAGCTGAAGGGAGCCCGCCACCCCGCGGCTTCGGGGGTGGCGGGCTCCACTCCGGCTCAGCAGTCCCTGCCGCCGTTGACCTCCACCGTCATCACGAAGCGCGCCTGGTTGAAGACGAGCGCGTAGAAGTGGCCGGTGGTGCAGTAGTCCGGCGCCGTCGGGTAGCTCCAGCCGTACACCACCGCCGAGTAGCTCTCGCCGGTGTTGATGTACCGCTCGATGTCGTTGACCAGCGTGGTGCCCAGCGCCGCGCGGACCTGCGCGCGGGTGAGCGTGGCGCCGTACTGCCAGGGCAGCCGCGTGTCAGCCGCCACCTCGAGGGCGACGGCGGCGGCCTCCGTCACGCTCACCGGACCGGATACGGGCTCGTTGATCTCCAGCGCATGCACCGCCACGCCCGCCTGCGCGGCGGTGGCGGCAAGCTGGGCGTCCAGCGCCGTCTCCACCAACTCGATGTACGTCAGCGGCTGGGACGTGGTGGAGGTCGACTCGGGCTGAGGGGCGGGCTCGACGCCGGACCCACAGCCCATGAACATCGCGGTGGCCAGCACGAACGACGGGAGGGCGAGACGCTTCATGGACTTCCTCCGGGGGGACCGCCGGGCTTCGCTGCCCGACGGGAGAGTTCCGGAGGTATCCAACTCCCTGGGACCACCCACGTCAAAATGCCATCAAGTTACGACAACAGGCCCATGGAAGGCTTCCACGGGGCTTGAGTCAGGAGGCCTCGGCGGCCTGGAGCTTCCGCCCACCCTGCATCTGCGCCACGGTGACGGACTGGTTCCGGCCGTTGCGCTTGGAGTGGTACAGGCACTGGTCCGCGAGGTCGATGAGCTGCTGCTTCTCCAGGCCGTTGTCGGGGAAGGTGGCGATGCCCAGCGACATGGTGATTCGCAGCGGGCCCATCTCGGTCTGGAAGACCTCGGCCTTCACGGCCTCGCGGATGCGCTCGGAGATGGTGTAGGCGCCCTTGGAGTCCGTCTCCGGCATGACGATGACGAACTCCTCGCCGCCGTAGCGGGCCACCACGTCGGTGTCGCGGGCCATCGTCTTGATGATGCGCGCCACGCCCTTGAGCACCTGGTCGCCCGTGGGGTGGCCGTAGGTGTCGTTGACGCTCTTGAAGTGGTCCACGTCGGTGAGGATGATCGAGCACTTGCGCTGGTAGCGCCGCGCCTGCGCGAGGACCTCGTCCGCCTTCGCCTGGAAGGTGCGGTGGTTGAACAGGCCGGTGAGGCCGTCCGTGGTGGCCATCCGCTCCATCTGCTCGTAGAGCTGTGCGCGCAGCACCGCCTGGGCGGCCTGGATGGCGATGACCTCGATCATCCGCAGCACGTCCTGCTCGAACGCGGCCTTCTTGCGCGAGCCCGCCACGAGCGTGCCGAGGATGCGGTCCCCCGCCACCAGCGGGAAGATCTTCAGCGCGCCCAGGCCGCGAATCTGCGTCTCGTCGTCGAAGATGATCTGCCGGTCCATCGCCTTGATGTCGCGGCCCGGCAGCGGCGCCCCGTAGCGCACCACGTTGGCGACCAGCCCGTTGTTGTCGGGGAACGACTGGCCCTCCAGCGCCTGCCCCTGCGCCGTCACGCCCGACATCCGCACCACGCGGTGCATCCGCTTGCCTTCCACCTCGGACACCAGCGTCACCGCGCAGAAGTCCAGCCCCGCCAGGTGCCGGGTGCTCTCCAGCACGGCCACGAAGACCTGGTCCGGGCTGCCCGCGCGGTTCAGCTCTTCAATCGCGCGGAAGAACCGGTCCTTCTCGTCACGCGTCTTGCGGATGTAGCTCATCACCCGCTCCACCTCGATGGAGCGCAGCACCTCGCCGGCGATGATGGACAGCAGCTTCTCGTCCTGGTCGCTGAAGGGCTCGTTGGCCATGCGGTCCGCCACCAGCACGCCGCGCACCAGCCCGCTGCCCTCGAGGATGGGGACGGCGAGCAGGGCCTGCACCGTGGGCCCGCCGCCGTCGTAGTGCGTCACGCCCTTGAGCCCCTGCGGCGAGTTCATCCGCACCGGCGCCCGGCGCTTCAGCACTCCGCCGATGATGCCCTCACCCGCGTTGAAGCGCTCGCGCTGCACGCGCTCGGAGCCCGAGCGGCAGTCGTACAGCTTCAGGCTCCGGTCATCCGACGTGAGCAGGAACGCAGCGCAGGTGTGGGTGCGCAGGCCCGTCTCGGCAATCTCCAGCGCCGCGTGCACCGCGCCCTCGATTTCCTTCACCGAGGCGACCAGCCACTTCTCGTCGCTGCTCATCCCGCTGAAGCTGTCCTGCGTCCCGGAGGACACCAGCCGGAAGGTGCGCGCGCGCTCCTCCACCTCGCGGATGCGCTTCTGCACCGCGTCGCTCTCCGCCCGGCGCGCCGCGGCCATCCGCGCCGCCAGCACCAGGTGGTAGAGCCCGGAGAACAGCGCCAGGAAGGCCGCGTGCGTGAGGAAGCCGGACACGTTGGGCACGGGGCCCGCGAGCGTCACCAGCGCGTCGAACACCAGCGCCACGCCCAGCAGCGTCAGCCCCGCGTTGCGCGGCAGGAAGGCCACCAGGAACGCCATCAACAGATACACGAGGGGGAACAGCTCCCCGCCGCCAATGGCCACGACGATGAAGGCCGCGGCGATGAGCCCGCCGCCCAGCTCCAGGTCGTCACGCAGGTCGATGACCGCGCCCACCGCGCCCCGCATGGCGCGGTGCCAGGCGGCCACGGCGATGCCCACCAGCAGGAAGCCCACCAGGGCCGCCTCGAACCACTCCAGCGTGTGGAGCCCTCGGAAGCCTCCGCGTGCCAGGTGGATGAACGTGGCCAGCGCGGCGGCGGCCGGAATGGCCCTCACCGAGTGACGCAGCAACCTTCCGGGAGACGGAAACGAGGTCAGCGACGTCATGGGGACTCCAGGTGGAAGACAATCTCTCCCGGCTTCACGTAGCCCAGCTCCTCGCGCACGGCCCGCTCCAGCGCCGCCGGGTCCTTGCGCAGGGCGTTGATTTCCTGCCGCAGGGCCTCGTTCTGCTCGGCCAGCCCGCGGTTGCGCTCCTGCAGCGAGTCCACGTCCTGACGCAGCGAGAGGTAGCGCCGGAAGCCCTTGGCATCCGCCACCGACAGCAGGCTCAAGGCCCCCGCCACACCCACCGCCACCACCAGGAACTTTCGCCTCGCCGTCATGAACGCGCCGAAGGTACCAGTGACCCCCTGCCCCGCAAGAAAACCGCTCCAGGCATGTAGCACCCGCGAGTGCACGCACCGCGGGCGCCCCACGGCGGCGCCGCGTCGTCAGTCCTCGGTGAGCAGCTTCTCGATGGCCTTCGCCACGTCGGTGTGCCCTTCCACGCCCTGCCACCCGGCCACGGCACGGCCACGGCGGTCCAGCAGGACGGTGGTGGGCAGCGCGCGGATATGGCCGAAGGCGGTCTGCCCCTCGCGCATGAAGTCATCCGCCACCAGCACCGGGTAGCGGAGCGCGTAGTGGTCCGCGAAGGGCTGGAGCACCTTCGCGCCCTCCAGGTCCATGCCCACCGACACCACCTGGAAGCCCCGCGCGCCATAGTCGCGCTGCAGCGCCTCCAGCGTGGGCATCTCCGCGAGGCACGGGAAGCACCAGGTCGCGAAGAAGGAGACCAGCACCACCTTGCCGTTCAGCGCGCGCGCCTCGTGCCGGGTGGGCCCCACCGAGGGCAGGGCCAGCGCCTGGAGGAAGGCCGGCCCCACATCCACCGGCTTCGTGCCCCGGCAGCCGGCCAGCCCCACCACCAGCAGGGCCGCACACACCCACGCACGGGCGACCGACTTCATGCCGCCGTCGGGGCCGCGCCCGCGGCGCGCTGGCAGTCCTTGCACAGCCCGTACAGCTCCATCTTGTGCGACGTCACCTTGAAGCCGTGCTTGCGGGCCACCGCGTCCTGCATCGCCTCGATCCGGTCATTCTCGAACTCGACGATGGTGCCGCACCGCGTGCAGATGAGGTGGTCGTGGTGCTCCCGCCCCGCCGCCGCTTCGTAGCGCGTCTGCCCGTCGCCGAAGTTGCGCGCGTGGGCCAGGCCGCACTCGTTGAGCAGCTTCATGGTCCGGTACACGGTGGCCACGGACACCTTGGTGTCCTGTTCGCGCACCTTGTTCCACAGCTCCTCCACCGACAGGTGCCCCCCCATGGCGAAGAAGGTGTCGATGATGAGGCTGCGCTGGCGAGTGCTCTTCAGCCCGTGCTGGGCCATGTAGCGGGCGAGCACCTCGTCCTTCGACTCCTCCGGCTCATGACTGTGGCTGTGGCTGTGGCTCATGTCGGTTCCTTCGAACGCCCCGCGGGTCCGCGCCTGCATCCTGCTCCCTCGGTAGGGGGCCGGACCTGCCCGGCCCTCCGCTCCTGTTGTAACCGCTCTGGGAGGCGACCGCGACCCGCCATCCCCCCTGTTTCATCCCACGCCGAAGAAACCGCCACTGACGACTGTTGGTCTCCGAACGTGGGGGGCAGATATCCTCACCCGCGCCGGCTCGCAACGTCCGGCAAGCGGCGACATGGAGGTCCACGCCCCCGTTCGCCCACCTTGCCGGCTTGCACCCGCCGCTGGCTGTTTAGATTGGAGTCGGACTGGCTCATTGACACCTGTCTGGCGGCGAAGATAGAGGCATCCGCCCTCGTAAACGAGCAATTTTCGGCGACTTTCCATGACCAGCCCCTGGCAGAGAAGACGACAGCCCGACGATGTCCCCACCCCCGTGGCGGTCGCCGTCTCGGATTTCTGCAGGCGAGCGAAGTCGCCGGCGCCGGCTCCGGAGGTGCGCGAAGCGCTCGCCCTCCTGGCCGAGGACGATGATTTCCGCGTGCGGACCCTCACGGACGGAGAGCCCGAGGCGTCCCCGCTGGGGCCCTTCGCCGTGGTGGACATCCTCCGCGGCACGGCCCCTTCCCTGGCCGCCCAGCGGCAGGCCTGCGGCTTCTATGACGTCGCTCGGGAGCTGGCGTACGTGCGTGAGGAGAAGACGCCTCCGCCCGCCCCCGTGTCCGACATCCCCACCTTCGCCACGCCGCCCAGGGCCTCCCCGGGCGCCGAAGAAGGCGACGGCAAGGCCGGCAGGAAGGCGACCAAGGCCGAGAAGGCGGAGGCCGCCGTCCAGGAGCGCATCACCCCGCGCAAGCGCGCCACCCCCGAGACGGAGGCCGACGCGGCCGAGGCCCTGCCCCCCGAGGGAGACGAGGACCTGGGCTTCCTGCGACGCGATCTCCCCCGCCCCCGGGGCCGCTTCACCCGTGTGGAGGCGCCCCGGGCGTCCTTCATGGAGCTGACGCGCCTGAGCAGCAAGCCGGCCGTGGAGGGCGCGCTGGAGGGCGCCGAGCACCGCTTCGCGCTCCTGCGCAACCTGTCGCAGCGCTACAACGGCTCGCGCGGCGAGCTGACGCTGGTGGACGTGGAGAACGTGCTCCGCGACCACGGGCTGCTGGAGGCCTTCACGGACAAGGAGCGCCAGCAGGTCATCGCGGCGTACTCCGACCAGCGCGGGGCCGCCGGCCGCGTGGCCTGGACCCTGGGGCTGAGCCCCTCGGAGCTGCAGCGGCTCGTCTCGGTGCTCGCCGTGGGCGACGAGGTCGAGGCCCTGCGCGAGCGCTTCCGCCGCGAGGCCCTGGCCACCTCGCACCTGACGCACCGGTTGGACCTGCTCGGCCGCGAGAAGTACCTCGCGGACCTGGGCATCCAGCGCCGGTTCGCGGACGCACTCCGCAAGGAGCTGGAGAAGCTGGTGGCGGACGAGCTGCCAGAGGCCACCGAACTGCACGGGCTGGCGGATGCCGTGGGCCGCAAGCACGGCGCTCCCGCCGAGCTCGTCTTCCGCGCCTTCGAGCGCTTGGGTCTGGCGGACGGGCTGCGCAAGCAGCTCCTCGCTGGCGCCCCTCATTCAACAACCTGACGAGGCACTGAGAACCATGCCCATCTACGAATACGCCTGCCAGAGCTGTGGAAAGACCATCGACGTGCTGCAGAAGATCTCGGACCCGACTCCGGCCGCCTGCACCGAGTGCGGCGCCGAGGGCTCCCTGTCCAAGGTCGTCAGCCGCTCCAGCTTCGTCCTGAAGGGCGGCGGCTGGTACTCGGACCTGTACAGCTCGACGAAGAAGGACGGCGGCTCCTCCAGCGACTCCTCCTCGTCCAGCAGCAGCAGCTCGTCGTCTTCGAGCAGCTCGTCGACGTCGTCTGCGAGCAGCACCTCGTCCTCGACCAGCACCCCGGCCAGCACCCCCGCGCCCGCCGCGGCGGCGTCTGGCGACAAGAAGTAGGGCGGCGGAAAATTCGCCCGGGGCACGGGAGCGGCGCACACTTGCGTCCCGTGCCCTTTCCTCCCTCCAAGCGTCCTCCCCGCCACTGCGCGCTGTGCGGCCATCCGGAGCTGACGGACTCGCGCGGGCTCGGCCGGTTCCTGCTCGTCGCGGACCCGCTCGGCCGGGGCCCCGTGTGCCCTCCCCAGCGAGGGTGCCGTGGTGGCAAGCAGGAGGCGCACGCCGCTCCGCCGCTGACGCAGGCCGCCCGCTGAGCTAAGCAGGTTTCCTCCCGCGCCCTGTCCCGCGGAGGTGCCATGCCGCTCAACCGACTCCGACTCCCCTCCCTCGCCGTCCTCTTCCTCGCCGCGCTCGCCTCGGGCTGTGGCTCCCACACCCGGATGCCCCCCGAGGCCCGGGCCTCCCTCGACCGCACCCTCACCGGCCCCGAGGCGGTGCAGTACCTGCGCCTCTCCGCCAACGTCACGCCGTTCTTCGGTGATGCCTCCAAGCGCCTCCTCACGCCGTACGCGCCCGAGGACGTGCGCCTGCTGGACGACACGAAAGGTAAGCCCATCAGCCCCGGCGCCGTGGAGCGGATCATCCCCGCCGGCACGAAGCTGCGGATCACGAAGGTGGAGTTCCCCACCTCGTGGGTGGTGGCCGAGCGCGTCCTCTACACCCCGCGCACCTGGCCCTGGGTGTACCTCACCGAGGAGGGCGCCCCCGCCGGGCCCCCGCTGGTGCTGGTGCTGCCTCCCAACCTGGAGCGCCCGGAGGACTTCCGCACCGAGCTGGAGAAGTACCTCGCGCCCCGTGAGCTGACGGCCCAACTGGACGCCCTGCCCCCCGCGGTGAAGGACGCCGTCCGCGAGAAGCGGCTGGTGGCCAACATGCCCCTGGACGCCGTGCGCATGGCCTGGGGCCCGCCGGAGCAGGTGCGCCGCACGCTTGAGGGCACGGCGAAGAACGAGGAGTGGACGTACCCGGCGGGCCGCCGCAAGGCTTTCCTCACCGACGGCCGGCTCACCCGCGCCGAGGAGGCCGGGAAGCCGCTGCTGCCGTGAGGCTCCGGGCGGAGGTGCCTACTGCCGGCGACGGCGCTTGCCGCCCCGGCCACCGCCTCCGCCCCCGCCGCCCGACTTGCGCGCGGCCTGGGCCTCTCCGGGCCGGGTGAGGCGCGGCAGCTCGCCGGCCATGACGGGCCAGTACTCGCCCTTGAGCAGCTCGGCCACCAGCTCCGCCTGCGTCTTGATGTCGCGCTTGAAGAAGGTGGCCCCGCGGCCCACCTCGTCCAGCGAGCCCCGCGCGTCGCTGCCCCCGACGCACGGGAGCTTCAGCGCCTCGGCGGCCTCCACGGCCAGGTCGTTGGACGTCTGCTTCACCCGGGCGTTGTAGCCCTCCACCGCGCTCAGGATGTTGAGCGTGCGGATGAAGTCCATGGCCGGGTTCTGCGAGTCCCTGTCATACGGCCGCGCCGCGATGATGGCGGCGCCCAGCGACTTCACCTTGGGCAGGCACTCCGCGGCGCTCCACGGCTTCTCGCGGTTGCTGCCCCACAGCTGCACCGGCTCCGGGGCCAGCTCCGGCTTCGGGAAGAAGCACAGGTACTGGCCACGGTCCGTCACCAGCTCCAACCCGACGAAGACCTTCAGCTTCGACTTCGCTCCCAGGTCGAACAGCTCGTCACAGCCGTCCTGGGTGTTCGTCTCGGTGAAGGCCACCCCGTCCAGGCCGAACAGCGCGGCCCGCTCCAGCACGGCGCGAGGATCCAAATCGCAACCCTTGGAGAGGTAGGAATGGGCGTGCAGGTCGATGAGCATGGGCGCCGCTCCCTAACAGGCCACCCCCGGGCCTGTCGAGCCTGCCGCGCCCGCTGCTGACCGTCAGGCGAAAGCGTAGGACTGGAAGGTGCCCTGCCTGGCCTGCGTGTTCTTCTCCTCGTACGTGCGGATGAGGTACCCCATCAGCATCAGCGAGGACGTGTTCTCCAGCACCCGCGCCGGGTCCTTGGAGATAAGATTCGCGCTGTAGTTCAGGAAGAACTGGGCCAGCTCCTCGCCCGCTTCCTTGACGATCAGCGCGTTGAGCGCAGTGGGCTCCATCGTCCGGATCGTATTGATGAAGTCTACCGCGAGGTCCTTCTTGGTCTTCATGTCCACGGGCCTTCCCCCTTCCCCAACCGCCGCCTCACTCGCGGCCCCCTGCCCCGAGCGCCCCAACCACCAGGTGCGACTTGGACAATCTAGGCATGCCCCCCGCCCTGCAAACCCCCGCCTCCGGGGGATCAACCTCCGAGCCTCGGGGAAGCCGGGTTTTTGACACCTCTGGAAATCACGTGCCATAACCCCCTATTGTCCTTTGTCAGTACCGCACAAGGAGTGGCAGGCGATGTTCACGGGCGTGAAGGTCTTCTCCGCCACCAAGGCGAAGGAGCGCGAGGAGCTGGGTGAGAACGTCACCCGTTGGCTGAAGAGCAACGCGGATCTGGAGATTGTGGACCGCGTCGTCTGTCAGTCATCCGACAACGAATTCCACTGCTACACCCTCGTGCTCTTCTACAAGCACGGGAAGAGCCAGCAGCCGCAACCGTCGCAGCCGTAGTCCCGAGCCGGCGGAGGAAGGGGCGGCCTCCCCTCCCCACCGGACGGCCCGGAAGAGCACCCGCTCGTTCTACGGCAGGAGGACCTCCGCGGGGACGTACACGGAGACGCTGCGCGGTGGCAGCTCCACCACGGTCGCCGTCCCCGCGAGCTGAAGCGTGCGTCCGCTGAAGATGTCCTCGTACGGCCCCGTCTCGGCGGCCAGGCTGCCCACCAGGTCTATCTCCAGCGACGGCCGCTGCACCGTGCCCCGATTGATGACCACGATGGCGCCCGGCCCGCCACCCGGCAGGCTCCGCTGGAAGATGTAGAGGTCGCTCTCCACGCGCAGCGTGTGCCGCTCGCCTGTCTGCAGCGCCGGGTTCAGCCGCCGGGCCCGGCCCAGCTTCTGGACCACCTCCAGCAGCTCCTTCTCCATCGGCTCCAGCATGGAGTCGAAGCGCATCATCCGCCGGTTGTCCGGGTCGCCCGCGCCCGGCATGCCCACCTCATCGCCGTAGTACACGAGCGGCACGCCCGGCTGGGTGAGCAGGAAGGTGAAGGCGTACTTCGCCTTCTCGAAGGCGGACGCGTCCGTCACCGTGGCCGGCGGGCGGGAGTTGCTGAACGGGTCTCCCCCCGCGCCCTCGAGCTGCTTCGCCGCCTGCGACATGAAGCGCGCCACGTCGTGGTTGCCGATGAAGGGCGAGTTGATGGTGCCCGGCGCGTAGAAGACCTCGTTGGCGCGCACGGCGGCGTCCACCCGCTCCAGCCCCTGCCCGTCCGCGAAGGCCTCGCGCAGCGGCCAGTACATGGGGAAGTCGAACTGGCCATCCAGCTCGCGGGGGCTGACGTAGCGGGCAATCTGCGAGCGGCCATCGGCGCCGACGAACGTCTCGCCCACCAGGTAGAACTCGGTGCCCGTCATGGCGGTGATTTCCTTCAGCTTCCCGCGCAGGGTGCGCCCCGCCACCTGGTCCATGTGCTTCACGGCGTCCATGCGAAAGCCGTCGAAGTCGGCCGCCTCCAGCCACCACAGCGAGTCGTCGATGAACTGGTCCACCATGTCCGACGAGCGCCAGTTGAAGTCCGGCAGGTAGTTGGTGAACTTGCAGGTGAGGCGCTTCTCCTCCCAGTCACAGTCCTGGCTGCCGCACACGCAGCTGGCGGAGGTGTTGAACCAGCCGTCACCCTGGTGCTCGACCCAGTACGGGTGCTCCTGGTGCACGTGGTTGAGCACCAGGTCCGCGATGACGCGGATGCCGCGCTTGTGGGCGGCGGTGGTGAGCGCGCGCAGCTCCTCCAGCGAGCCGAAGCGGTGCTGGGTAGTGCGGGGCTTGGACGGCCAGTAGCCGTGGTAGCCCGAGTAGTACTTGCCGCCCGTGCCGACGAAGCGCCCCTCGGGGTTCTGGTCCACCGGGGAGATCCACAGCGTGCGGATGCCCATCGCGTCGAAGTAGCCAGCCTCGAGCTTCTCGGTGATGCCGGCGAAGTCCCCGCCCTGGTAGTTGGCGATGGGGTCCACGTCCGCCACGGGCCCGTCGTTGTCCGCGCGGGCGTTGTGGAACCGGTCCGTGAAGGCGAAGTACATCAGCCCCGACTCCCACCGGAACTTCTCCTCCTCCACCCAGAAGGGCAGGTAGAGGGAGTTCGCCTCGCGGCCCTGGGAGTCCCGGGCCGTCACCTTGACGTGGTGCTTGCCCCGCTCCAGGGGCTCGGCATCGAGGATGAAGCGGCCCGTGCTCCGATCGAACGCGTTGGGCTTCACCTCGCCGTCCACCGACAGCTCCACGCCCTCCTTCGCCGGCCCCGCCTCGTCCGTCCCGTCGAGATAGGCGACCTCCAGGTCCAGCCGGCCCGACGGCGTCACCGAGAAGCGCCGCAGCTCCAGCACCGGCTGGCGGCAGTCCGGCACGGTGAGCCGCGAGTACTCGTCGGCGCGCACCCAGCGGGTGTACGGGTTCTGGGGGTCCATCAGCTGCTTGTCCCCCAGGACGAAGCGGTAGCCGTAGTCGCGCGGCTCCAGCCCCTCCAGGCGCGCGGTGAACACGCCGTCGCCCCGGTCCTGCAGCTTCAGCGGGTTGGTGGACGAGAAGCCGTCCCACTCGCCGACGACGGACACGGCGCCCTGCACGGACAGCTGCGGGGCGTAGGTCAACGTCACCTCGCAGGTCCGGACGGGAATGGAATCTTCGGTCTCACCGCAGGCGGCGGCGAGCAACAGCGCCGGAAATGCCAGGGCGCGGGGGAAGCGGAAGGGCGTCATGCGAGCACCTTTCTACGGGAGCCCCGCTCGCTTTTCCAAGCCCCCGGGCTGGAACGACTTGACTCGGTGCGTCGAGGGTTGATTTCGAGGGGACGCGCCGTCGGCTGCGAGGCCGTGGGGCTACTCGGCCTCGTACTCCTGGAGCGTGCGGATGACCTGGCTGGCCTGGGGGTGGTTCCCGGGGGCCAGCTCCAGGAAGCGCCGGTAGTGCTTCGCGCCCTCCTCCCGGCGGCCCAGCCGGGCCTCCACGGAGCCCAGCAGCAGGTGGCACTCCACGTGGTCCGGGTCCAGCGCCACGCACTGGCGGGCCCGTGCGCGCGCGGCCTCGAACTTCCCGGACTTGAAGAGGGCACGGGCCGCCACCAGGACTCCGTCCGCCGAGCTTCCGGAAGTCGCGCGGCCCTCGGCGGAGGGCTCCGGGAACGCCTCGGCGTCGCTGGCTGGGGTGCCCGGCGCCGCCTTCTTGTCCAGCCGCTGCGCGCTGGCGGGCCTCGGGGTGGCCTGGCGGACCACCGGGGCGCCTCGCTCGGGCAGCGGGCGGGTCTTCTCGATGAGGATGTTCACCGCGCCCTCGTTGTCGGACGGGTCGTCGTCGACGAAGCCGCAGGCCAGGCCGCGCATCCCGGTGATGCGCACCTCCTCGCCGTGGGACATCAGGAAGCGGGAGACCCGCTCTGGAGCCAGGTCCTCCGCTCGCTCCCGCTGCACGCAGGCCACGGTGAGCGCAGGGCCCCGCTCGCGCCCGCGCGTGAAGGCGCCCTCACCCACCGGCTCCAGCGTCAACCGGTAGGACTCCTCTGGCAGCAGGCCCGAGAGGACGAAGGCCCGGTCCGCCGGGGCCGTCATCCACTCGGGGTGGAGGACGTGGCGCTGAACCGCGCCCGTCCTCAGGCTGGTGACAGTCACGGTGCGCCCGGGCAGGTCGTCCGGGACGGGAGGGCCCAGGGTGAAAAGCATCAGCCCCGAGGCACTCCGGAGTACCTCCGGCTTGCGAGACACGGGGCCCACCGCGGCAGCGGCGTCCACGCCCGGGCCCGTGAGGAGGAAGAAGAGCGCGGGCATCGCCTTGCCGCGGTCCGCCGTGCCAGACACGGTGGTCTCCACGAGGCTCCAGTCCGCGTTGGCGTCCAGCGTTCCCAGGGCAGCGCGCCCGGAGGAGACGCTGAACACGTGCTTCCGGGCATCGACCTGGAAGGACTCCACCGGCCAGGTGGCGGAGGCCCGGGCCTCGGACGCCGCCGGAGTCGACTTCTTCGGAGGGCCCTCGTCCGCCCGCGCGGGCGGAGGGACGGGCCGGAACGAGGCCGGAGGCCCGGAAGGACGGGGCTCCTCCTGCTCCATCCAGTCGGCCTTGAGCCGGGTGAACGTCATCCACAGCAGGACCAGGACGGCCAGCACGGCCACGCCGCCCACGGCGGTCGACACGCCGATACCGTCATGGAGGATGCCGCCCTCGGACTCGCTGGCGCCGTCCGCCGACGCCTCGGGCGACTCCGACTCCGACGGCGCCAACGGCTCGCTCTGGTCGGTCTCGAGCGTCTGGAGTCCCGCCGTCAGCATCGGCGCCGCCGGCTCGGTGGGCTTGGGCATGGGCGGGGCGACGCGCCAGACGGACAGCTCCTCCACGAAGGAGGGCGGCACCTTGGTGTCGCGGCCCTCGGCCGCCATCTCCGTGCGGAACAGCTCGCGCAGCAGGTACGCCACGGACATGGCGGAGAAGCGCGGCGCGGACGTGTAGAGGAACCCGGCCAGTGCGTCGCCCAGGGCGTGGGCGGACTCGAAGCGGTCCTCCTTCTTCAGCGCGAGCGCCTTCTGCAGGATGGCGTCCAGCGCCGCGGGCACATCCGGCCGCACGTCGCGGGCCCGGGTGACGGGCTGGCGGAGTGCCAGCTTGCGCCGCACCTCGTACTCGGGCCCCTCCAGCGGCAGCCGCCCGCAGACCAGCATGTAGAGGACCACGCCGGTGGCCCAGACGTCGGTGCGCGCATCCACGTCCTCGCCGCGCGCCTGCTCGGGGGAGAAGAAGAGGTACTTCCCCTTCACCACGCCCGGGGTGGTGTCGAAGCTGCGCAGCGAGCGCGCCTTGGCGATGCCGAAGTCGACAATCTTGACCTGGCCCTCGTAGCTGACGAGCACGTTGTCCGGGGAGATGTCCCGGTGGACGATGCCCAGCGGCACGCCCTTCTCGTCGGCCCGGGTGTGCGCGTAGTGCAGCCCCCGGCACATCTCCAGGGCAATGAAGGTGGCGACGGGCACGGGCAGAGAGAAGAACTTGGATTGCAGCGCCCGCTTGAGAATGCGGTGGAGCGGCTGGCCGTCCACGTACTCCATGGCCAGGAAGTAGTTGCCGTCCGCCTGCCCGAAGTCGAAGACCTGGGCCACGTTGCCGTGCGACAGCGTGGCGGAGATGCGCGCCTCGCTGATGAACATGGAGATGAACGCCTCGTCGTCGGCGAACTCCGGCAACACCTTCTTGATGAGCACGGACTTGGTGACGCCGGCCGCGCCCATCAGCCGGGCACGCCACGTCTCCGCCATTCCCCCCCGACCGATACGGGCCTGCAATTCGTATCGGCCGAAATGTTTCCCCTGCTCGGTTGCCATTGCGCGCGTAGGGTACCGCCCTGGCGGGGCGGTTGCTAAGCCCCCCCACCCACGGAGCAGCACCCGGCGGCTGACGATGCGGCCCGGCTCAAAGGTGACGCCGGCAGGGCCTGTCGCAACCGAGCTACTGCTGTCCGTTTCGCGGCTGCGACCCCTTTGCTTCGTAGTCCGCGAGCAGCTTGCGGATGCCGTCGGTCCGGGGGTCGTCCGGGTGGTGCTGGACGAAGAGCCGGTAGTTCATCGAGGCGGGCTCGTTGTAGCCGAGCCGGGCCTGGGCCGAGGCCAGGTGGAGGAGGCAGCTGGCGTGGAGCGGCTCGACGTCCAGACACTGCTGAGCGAGCTGGGTGGCCTTGAGGTAGTCCCGCTCCTGGAGGGCCCTCGCGGCGTCCCGAGCCAGCCCCCCGGTCTCCGACTCGGGAAGCCCCTCTCCCTTCGCCAAGCCTGTCTTGCGGAGCTGGAGTTCTACCGTGCCCTGGTTGTCGGAGGGGTCATCGTCAACGAAGCCGCACCGCAGCGAGTCAACGCCCTCGACCTGTACCTCCCTGCCCTGCTCCAGGAGGAACGCCACGGGCCAGCCCGCGGCGGGTCCTTCCGCCGTCTTGGATTGACTCCCCTGGACACAGACGACCCGGCGCACGGCGCCTCGTGACAGCCCATGAATGAACGCCCCCTCGCCAGCGGACGTCAGCGTCAGGGAATAGCTGTCCGAGCGGCTCAGGCCCTCGATGAGGGCGGCCCTCTCCACGGAGGCGACCCTCGCCTCCGGTTGGAAGCTGAACTGCTTCGCCACGCCAGGCTGCGTGCCCGCGAGCTGGATGACCCGCCTGGAAGACCGTTTCTGGGTGGGGGGGCCCAGGGTGAAGAAAGACATGGCCGAGGCGCCCCGGAAGCTCAGCGCGTCCCGGGTGACTTCTCCCAGGGTGACTTCACCAGACACCGAGGACCCCAGGAGCAGGAAGAAGACGGGCGGCTGATTCGATGGAGAAGGCGCCTGGACGCTCTTCGGTTCCGGAAGGGGCGCGTCGGAGCGCTCCGAGACTTGATAGGTCTTGGTGGGGGTCAGCCCCGGGAAGGCAACAAGCCTTCGAGGCAGGACGATGACGTGCCGCTTCGCATCCAGCCACGTGGAGGACACGGACGCAGCCTGTCCATCGGCGCCGGCATCGGGAGCGCCGCTCGCGGAGAGCGCCAGGGCCTGGCTTGAGGGTTCGGCGGTTCCGCCATCCGTCGTGGAGGCTTCTGTCATTGACGCGGAGGCAGCCGCATCCGGTGGCGGGGCGACTCCCGAATCCGCCGCTGGCGCCAGGAGCGCCTCGCTCGCTGCCGGAAGCAAACTTCCCCTCGCGGGTGAATCGGCTTCGACGCCTGGCACGGGAGCCGCCGTCACACCCGTCTCTTGTAGGGGACGGAGCGGTGACGGGGCCCGCGACTCGGCTTGCTGCGAGGAGGTCAGGAACAGGGCCACCGCCCCCAGCGTGAGCACCGCGCCCGCGCCGATGCAGACGGTGGCAAGCGAGATGCGCGGGGAGCGGCCGGGAGCCTTCGGTGGCTCGGGTGCCTCGGGCTGCCCCACCAGGGGCCGGCGCATCGGCGGAGTGGTCGTGACTTCCGCGATGGCCGAAGCCTGGGAGGGAGTCACGGCCACGTTGCTGCGCCACGCGTCCAGCTCCTCGAGGAACGCGGGCGGCACCGCCATCGGGCGGCCCTCCTGGGTCAGCTCGTTCCGGAACAGCTCGCGGACCAGATGCGCCAGGTTCATGGACGAGAACCGGGGCGCGAAGCGGTAGAGGAACGAGGCCAGCGCGTCCCCGAAGGCGTGGCTGGACTCGAAGCGCATGTCGAGGTTCACCGACAGCGCGCGCATGACGATTTCGTCCAGCTCGGCGGGCAGGTCCTTGCGCACCTGCCGGGGCGACGGGAACTCGCCGTTCGCCAGCCGCGTCATCGCCGTCAACTGCGTGTACTGCTCTCCGGACACGGGGAGCTGTCCACAGAGCAACTCGTAGAGCACCACGCCGGTGGCCCAGACGTCGGTGCGCGCATCCACGTCCTCGCCGCGCGCCTGCTCCGGCGAGAAGAAGAGGTACTTGCCCTTCACCACCCCGGGCTCGGTAAAGAAGCTGCGCAGCGAGCGCGCCTTGGCGATGCCGAAGTCGACAATCTTGACCTGGCCCTCGTAGCTGACGAGCACGTTGTCCGGAGAGATGTCCCGGTGGACGATGCCCAGCGGCTGGCCCTTCTCGTCGGCCCGGGTGTGCGCGTAGTGCAGCCCCCGGCACATCTCCAGGGCGAGGAACGTCGCCAGGGGAATGGGCAGGGTCCGGAGGCCAGTCCGCGCCGCGCGCCTGAGGATGCGGTGGAGCGGCTGGCCGTCCACGAGCTCCATGGCGAGGAAGTAGTCACCATCCACGCGGCCGAAGTCGAAGACCTGGGCCACGTTGCCATGCGACAGCGTGGCGGAGATGCGCGCCTCGCTGATGAACATGGAGATGAAGGCTTCATCGCCGGAGAACTCCGGCAGCACCTTCTTGATGAGCACGGGCTTGGTGACGCCGGCGTCGCCCACCAGGCGGGCACGCCACGTCTCCGCCATTCCTCCCCGACCGAGCCATGACACCAGCTCGTATCGGCCAAACCTGTCTCCGGGTTGCAAGGCCATTCAGGCGGCTACCTTACCGCATATCAGGGGAATCCCGGGGGCTGCACCCGGCAGGGCCCATGCTATGTTCCGCGCCGTGGCGAGCCTGGGAGACGAGGACGGGGACGAGCTGATCCGAACCGATGCCCTTCCGGCACTCCGCGCCCCTCGTGTCCGCATGCGTCTGGCGGTGCTGACGGGGCCGGATGCCGGGGAGGCCTATCCGCTGTTGCCGGGGCGCTACCGCATCGGCTCCGAGCCGACGTCGGACATCGTGCTCCCGGACCGGGCGGTATCGCGCCAGCACCTCATCCTGGAAGTGCGGGATGATGGCGTACGGGCGGTGGACCCGGGCTCGCGCAACGGCTCCTACTGCGAGGGCATGCGCTTCTCCGAGCTGGAGGTCCGCCCCGGCGCGGTCCTCACGCTGGGCACCACCGAGCTGAAGCTGGTGCCCGAGGGCGAGAAGCCACGCTCCATGCCCCTGTCCACGCGCGGCAGCTTCGGCGGGCTGGTGGGCAACAGCCGACGCATGCGCGAGGTCTTCACGCTGCTGGAGCGGCTGGCCGCGGGCGACTCGGACGTCCTCATCCAGGGCGAGACGGGCACGGGCAAGGAGCTGTGCGCGGAGGCCATCCACGCCCACAGCCCAAGGAGCAAGGGCCCCTTCGTCATCGCCGACCTCGCGGGCATTCCTCCCGCGCTGCTGGAGAGCGAGCTGTTCGGCCACGTGAAGGGGGCCTTCACCGGCGCCAACACGGACCGCGCCGGCGCCTTCGAGCGCGCGCACGGGGGCACCCTCTTCCTGGACGAGGTGGGCGAGCTGCCGCTGGAAGTGCAGCCCCGCCTGCTGCGCGCGCTGGAGCGCCGGCAGGTGAAGCGCGTGGGCGCCAACGACTACCGCACCGTCAACGTGCGCGTGGTGGCGGCCACGCACCAGGACCTGGAAGGCTCGGTGAAGAGCGGCCAGTTCCGAGGGGACCTCTTCCACCGGCTCGCCGTGCTGCGCGCCATCCTTCCGCCCCTGCGCGAGCACCCGGAGGACATCCCGCTGCTCATCGACACCGTGCTGGAGCGCATGCACCGTCCTCCCAGCGCCCTGTCGGACCAGACGCGCGCGCTGCTGGCCCAGTACCCGTGGCCGGGCAACGTGCGCGAATTGCGCAACGTGGTGGACCGCGTGGTGAACCTGGGTGAAGAGGCGCTGCCGGACATCCCCGACGTGCCCGCGCGCGGAACCGTGCACGGAGACGACGACCCGGAGAACACGGTGCCCATGTCCCTGGACCTCCCCTTCAAGGAGGCCAAGGAGCGGCTCATCGACGGCTTCGAGCGGGACTACCTCCGCACCCTCCTCGAGCGCTGCGGGGGCAACGTGTCCCGCGCCTCGCGAGAGGCCGGCATCGACCGCGTCTACCTGCGCAAGCTGCTGCGCAAGCACGGCCTGGACACGGCGTCCTCCTGACGGAAGCGTCCGTCAGCCCCCATTCCCGTGCGACCGAGGGGATGCTGGGCCTCCGAGCGGCGGATGACCTCGTCCGCTGAAGGATGCTGGCGGCTCACCCGCCGGGGCTGTGCGCCTTGAGGGCCATGGACCCGTGCACAGCGTTCGGGGGCTGCCATGCTCCCTCCCTCTTCGAATCCTCCGCTCGCGGCAATGTCCCTGCTCGCCGCGCTCCTGTGCCTCGGCTGCGGAGCTCGTGCCGCGGATGACGCACCTCCGGGCCCGGCCTCTCACACCTGGACGCTGCGGCACCTGCGCGAGCGCGTCGCCACCGGCCGCGCACTCCCCTCCGGGCTCGTCACCCTCGTCGGCGAGTCCATCACCCCGCGTGGCCAGCCGCTACCGCAGTGGTCGCCGCCCTACCATCGGCTGGAGCGCTACCAGGCCCAGGGCCAGGACGGCTTCAACGTCCTCCCGGCCTTCAGCGAGGGTCGGCCGGCCGCCTTCTCCGTGCTGGAGGTCTGGGAGCACGTCCCGGAGGTCTGGGTGCAGCCCTGGTACGTGCTCGTCACCGCGTATGACCCGGCGCGGCCGGACGCACACCGGCTGGAGGGCGCGCTGCCGCTGGTGGACATCGGCGAGGACAGCGTCTTCTACAGCCCCTTCTGGGAGCTCACCTACGTCGTCGTCCCCCGGGACACGCCGCCGGACCGCTACACGCGCGTCGTGGACCTCTTCTCCTCGGGGTTGCCCATGCACCGGGGCGGAGGGCTGCTGGCACCGCTCGCGCCACCGGACGTCGCGCCCGTGGTGGCGGAGGGCGCCGCGACGCCGCTGCGGCCGCTCTCGGGAGAGCGGGTGGGCGTCCCCGGGACGGGCCAGGTCTGGCTGCGGGGCCAGCGCGTGACGTACCTCGACTTCGGCACGCGTGCCTTCACCTGGAACACGTCCGCGGAGCGCAGCGGCGTGGTGGACGAGGTGCCCCTCTATCTCTTCGCCCTTCCCGACTCGAATGGACGCCCGGTGCCGCTGGGGCTGCCCGCGGTGATTGGCTCGGGACCCCGGGGCGTGGTCAGCCCCGCGAGCAGAGCCCCCTCGGAAGCACCGCGCTTCGGCGCGCTGACCCGGCCGCACCTGGCGCTGCTGCCCCCGGGCGCCGGCCCGTTCATCCCCTCCGCGCTCGGGCAACTCAAGGCCACGCTGCGCGAGCGCGGCGTCACGGTGGTGGACGCGCACCCGACCGCGGAGCACCTGGCCGAAGCCAGGGAGTACGTGCTGCGGGTGGCGCTGAATCCGGAGTGCTTCAAGGACCTCGTCGGGTTCCCCCAGACATGCCGGTGGCTGGACTCGCAGGCAGCCGTGGAGGCGAGCCTCGAACCCGCCACCGTGCTGCCCCAGGACGTGCTCTTCACGTCGCCCCTGCTGTCCTTCGACGACTGGCTGGCTGGTTCAATTCTCCAACCACACTGAAGCCCGTGCCACCCGGTTACCGGAGTGAAAGTCCGTGGCCGTTCCTTGGCCTGGCGGGTCATTTCCAGCCGAGAGGCTCCAAAAGTCCCAGGAGCCGTTGCCGGAGCTGACCTGACCCCATGCCTTTGATTCCGCGCCTTCGCTCGAGCTTCGCCGCCCTCCTGACTGTCGCCCTGCTGCCCCTCGTGGGCTGTGGTGGCGGCGAGGGCAAGGTCACCCTGTTGATGACCGACGCGCCGGGCGACGACCTGAAGACCGCCGTCGTCACCATCTCCGAGATCTACCTGCAGGGCGGCGGGGACGACGACGACAGCGACGACCTCGAGAAGGCCGACAACGACGGCAAGGGTGGTCGTGTCGTGCTGCTCGACGAGCCCGTCACGGTGAGCCTGCTGGAGCTGGCCAACAAGACGTCGGAGCTGGTGTCCGACGCGGTGGTCCCGAACGGTAACTACTCCGAGATCCGCTTCGTCATCACCGGCGGCTACGTGGAGGCGAAGAACGCGGACGGCAGCACCACCCTCTTCGCGTCCTCTGACGACTACGCGGAGCTGCCGGAGGGCGCCGTGGTCGGTGGCCGTCTGCACATGCCGAGCTATGGCTCGTCGGGCCTGAAGGTGAAGTTCACCGAGAAGCTCACCATCGAGGGCGAGCAGAAGATCCTCCTGGTGGACTTCGACGTCGCGCAGAGCTTCGGCAAGGAGGCCGGTGGCTCGGGCCGCTGGGTGATGAGCCCGGTCATCAAGGCCGCCGAGGTGACGGCGTCGGGCAGCCTCAACGTGACGCTGGCGAAGGCGTCGGACGTGACGCTGCCGGTAGTGGACGACCACCAGGTGACGCTGGGCGACTTCCGCGCGGTGATGATCAACGCCGCGGGCAGCCGCGAGGAGCTGGCGCTGGTGGACAGCAACGGCGACGGCACCTTCGAGGCGACCTTCAAGTTCCTCATCCCGGGAACCTTCTCGCTCAGCGTGGCGGGTCCCGAGGGCGTGAGCTTCACCACCTCGCCGGGCGCCCCGGTGACGGTGGAGCTGGGTTCGGGCAGGGACCTCACGCAGGCTTTCACGCTCACCGACGCGCAGCAGGAGTAGCGCGCGGAAGCGTCAACAGTGCAGTGGGTCGGCGCGGGGCCGACCCGGACGAGGCGTCGGGGCGTGCTCCCCGGCGCCTCGTTTTTTATCTACCGACCGGGCTCCCGAGCGCCAGCACTCGGCGGACGCTTCAGACCCTCCGACGCGGAGGGGGCCGCTCCCCCTCAGTACACGACGAGCGGATGCGGCGGGTGGTAGCTGACGATGGTCAGCACCGGGATGCGGGTCGCCTCGTCCTCCGCATCGGCGCCGCCCGAGGTCAGGCGCATGCCGTCGAAGCGGGCGAGGATGACGTAGTCGCGGCGCGTCTCCAGGAACGGGTCCGCGCGCGGCAGCCGCCCGAGCGCCTCGCGTCCCGTCTCGTCGGAGATGTTGTCGTAGTGCTTCCGCGTGACCTGGCGCTCACTGCGCTGGCGTGACGTCACCGTGCCGCCGATGCGTCCCGGCCCGGTGAGCTGCGTCTGTCCGTCCAGGTCCCCGGAGAAGGAGGACACCGTATCGGAGCGCTCGCCGTAGCCTACCGGCATGTCCGTCTCCACGGAGCCGAGGGCCTGCTCCACCAGCCACACCGTGGGGCGCTCACCCTCCGTTCGCTGGTCGGCCACGCGGGCACGCAGCAGGACGTAGCGACCCTTGTAGGTGTCCGGCCGGTCCATGGCGGACGACAGCGAGAAGATGGGGATCTTCCGGTCCTGGAGGTACTGCAGCTCGCCCGTCACGCTGCCCCCGCGCTGGGCCACCACGCGGGCGATGAGCGACGCGCCCTCGGGCCGGACGCGCAGGTCCTCCGCCCAGGCACGGCCCAGCAGCGCGTTGAGCTGCGTGAAGGGCGTGTGCTCGATGCAGGCCTTGAGCGCGGCCCAGCCCTCCTCGCGAGAGTCGGCGTGTATCCGGCGCGCGGCGGCCTCGCACAGGGCGGGATTCGGAAAACGGGCGGCGAAGGCCTTCGGGTCCGCCACCGCGCTGGGCGCGGGCGGCTCGGGCGGAGGCTTCGCGGCCACTACCTCCTGACGGGGCGGCGCCTCCGACCACGTCACGTGTGCGTGCGATGCGGAAGCGCCACAGCCGGCGGCGAGCGAGCCCACCAGGGCCCAGGTGGGGAGCATCCAGGGATGACGGAGCATGGAAGGAACTCCTAGAGCGAGGCGGAGCCGGAGCTGGACTTGTTGCGCTCCCGGACGGTGGGCGCGGACGACGACGACGGCAGCACCATCGAGCACGCGTCCGAGCACCGGTCGTTGAGGCACGCGAGCGTGGCGGGCGGAGCGAGCTGCTGGGAGACATCGGAGTAGCAGCGGTCGCCGCTGCCGCCCGGGCAGCCCGCGCGAGCGGCGCACTCGCAGCACGGGGAGACCACGGTGGCCATCGTCTGCACATCCTGCAGCACGCTGGACAGCGCGCGGTAGCAGGCGCGAGCGCCCGGCGCGAAGCGGCCCTTGGCGTCGATGACGGACGCGGTGCCATCCAGTCCGCACTGGTCCACGGCGGCGGAGTAGCGGCGCTCACACAGTGCGGTGAGCGTCGCGTCGGGGCGGCTTTCGCGAATGGCGCCCACGGCCTCCGAGCACAGGGCCCGGGCAACGTCCGTGAGGAGCTTGCGATTGGCGGTGTCCTGGCCGTCATTGGGACTGCCGGTGGACAGCGCGGCCTCGAAGACGCACTCCTTTCCCGCGCGCAGGGTATCGACAGTGCAGGCCCACGCGGTGGGCGAGTCGTCCGCGACGGGCGGCGCCGCGAGCGCTTCGGGAGGAAGGGCCGGAGCGTTGTTGCCGTCCGGTGCCGCGCCCAGCAGGAAGAGGGAGAAGAGGATCGCCTTCATGGACATGGCAGGTTAGGACGTTGCGTCCCCCGGCACAAACGCTCCCGCCAGCGAGTGTTCCGTCCTCCCCTTCCCTACCCTCGTGGGTGGGGCCTTCGTCCGCCCGACGACGATGGGCGGCTCGATCAACTCCGGGGGCGTGGCCCGGGTGTCCTTCGGGTCCGCCACCCACTCCGGCTCGCGCACCGTGTCCCCGGGCGTCCAGGCCCTGGGCACGCGGCGGATACCTACCGGGTAGAGCGTCAGCCGCCCCTCCCTGTCTATCTTCAACCGCAGGAAGTTCTTCCAGTCTGGAATGGCCAGTGACGAGAACGCCTCGTTGGGGTGGCAACCGAACACATTGAGGGAAACCAGCAGGTACAGGCCCATCAACGTCGGCCCCACGAGGAATCCCCCGGCGAACAGCAGCAGTCCGCTGGCCACGTCCCGCCGCAAGGTATCCGCTCCACCCACCAGGGTCCCCGCCAGCGAGGAGGCGGCCCACGTCAGCAGCAGGGCGGCCACGAGGTGGGCGGCGCCATGGAGCCCACCGGCCAGCCGCTTCCACCAGGCGCCTCGGCGCCCATCGGCGAAGCCAATCAACCCGAGCACCAACACCGCCGCCATCAACATGGAGCCGGTGTTCTCGATGGCCCCCGCCAGCACGGAGGCCAGGGAGTGTGACGTCCCGGTGGCGTTGAGCTCCGCGGCCAGCCCCCAGCCCAGCAGCGCGTAGACGATGCCCATGAACGCGCCGAACCAGGGGTTGTGGCCGACGAAGCCCAGGTTGCGCCAGGTGAGGCGCCGGGACACGTCGCGGTTCGGGTAGCTCTGCTGGAGCGTGTAGCCGTCAGGACGCGAGTCCACGCGCGGCAGGTGCGTGGGGTGGAGGAACGCGCCGCCGCCGCCCGCGACGATCTTCTGCCGCCCCTCCTCGTTCTCGTGGCGCCGGTAGTGGTGCAGGTCACCCGCGAGGAAGACGCTCACCTTCTTGCCGAGCACCATCTCCTGGAGGAAATCGAGGTTGTTGTCGAGGAAGGTCCGGCCGGCGTGGGGCTTCACCTGCTGGTGGATCCACGCGGGCTCCGCGTTGCAGAGGATGACTCGGTCGGCGTCGTCCATCTTCTTCGCGACGTTCTCGAAGAACTCCACCTGCGCGCCGTCGATGTCCGACTCCAGCTGCATGTCGGTGCCCAGCAGCCACCAGCCCCGAGGCAGCTTGAGCGCGAAGTAGCTGCGCCGTTGGTGTGTCCGCCAGGCGGAGGACTGCCGGCCCTGGCAGAACAGGCGCAGGAAGGACACCAGCCCGTCGTACCAGTCGTGGTTGCCCGGGATTGCGAACAGGTGCGGCAGCGCGCGGCCATGGCGCATCGCGGCCTCATAGGGGCGCACGGTGCGCGCCTGGTACTCGCCCACGCTCGCGGTCGGGTACACGGCGTCGCCGCCGAAGACGAGCACCTCGCCTCCCCGCGTCTCGTGGGTGGTGCCGGACGGTTCCTTCAAGGTCAGCACCGGCTGCGTTACGGCGAGGGCCACGGCATAGGTGCTGTCCCAGCCGTCGCCCATGTCTGACACGTAGTCGAGCCACAGCTCGTCCCTCGGGCGCCCGGCCTCATCCACGGAGAAGTCGAAGAAGAACGGCTGCGGCGAGGCCACCGCGTCCAGCAGCCGGCGATCCGCCTGCTTTCCGATGGTCGCGGACAGGAGCGCCTTGAGACCCGTCTTCGCAAGGACGCTCGGGTCGTACCAGGACACCATCCTCCGTCTGGGGGGACCGGGCGGCCGGGGCGTGGGGGCCCTGCCCGGAACGGCACGCACATCGACAGTCAGGGGCTCCGACATGATGGACCTCCTCCAGATGGAGGCGCGAACACGACTCCGTGACGCCGCCGTGGCGGCCTGCGTCCGGGTGCCTGGCTCCTCCATACGGGAGGGAGCGCCGTCACCCGGGCGGTGGAGCGGCGGGTGCGCCTGTCTCCATCACCGGCTCACGAGCCGGACCCCGCCGGGCCCGTGGCTCGTACACGTCCCAGAGCGGCCCGAGGAAGAACCGCCCGAAGCGAGCCATGGCGGACAGGCCCGCGCTTCCCCGCCGGGCCGGGTGCATGCTGGAGATGAGCTGGAGCAGCTGCTCCACGCCCATCGTCAGGACTCCGGCGCCGACGATGCGGCCGCGAGCATCCGTTCCCTCATGGAGCTGGCACTGGAGCCGGGTGGTGTCCTTCCACAGCCCGTTCCCTCGGGCATCGCGGATGGCCCGGGTGCCCTCCAGGTAGTAATCCTTCCCGGCGTGGGCGAAGCGCAGGCCATAGGTCATCAGCCGCGTGCGGGGGTCCTCCCGGGAGCGGAAGAGGTTGAAGCTGCCCTGCCGCACGGGAAGGTCCTGCCCGAAGGGCGCGTAGCTGAGCCGGGCCACCAGCCTCGCGGAGTGGCGCTCGTCGCTCACGAACGCGTCCATGTCGTCGACGCTGATGGTGAAGTGGACGGTGAGCGGCATGGCCTGGGGCTGGAGGGCTCCGGCCATCGGGTCCGTGGCGCCCAGGGTGAACGGCCCGGTCAGCGACTCGCGGAAGGTCAGGTCGGGAGCGGGCTCGGTGGTGAGGGTGATTTCCGGGGTGAGCGGCAGCCCCTGCTCACCGCGCACGGCGAGGTAGCGCCACGTGTCCGAGTAGCCCATGTCGATGAGCGAGGCGGAGGTGGCGCGCCCGTCGTAGAGCTCCGTGTCGAGTGGCAGTGGGCGCTCGGGCTTCACGAGGTGGACGGCGATGGGGCGGCGGTGGCCCATCACCTCTTCGCCGGCGAGGATTCGCTCGTTGAGCTCCCGGATTCGCTCGAGCTGCTCGAAGAGGGCGCCGTTGGCGCTCAGCTCCATCAGGTGGGCGTACTGCTGGAGGAGGCCGCGGCCATAGCGGGGCGTGTTGCCGAGGCACCACAGCACCCAGATGACGTCCGCGCCCCGGCGCACCGCCTCCATCAGGTTGCCGTCCTGGATCCACAGGGAGTCGGTGTAGAGCGTGCCGTCCCGGTTCACGGGTGGCATGAGGATGGGAGGCGAGAGCCCGGCCACGACCAGGTCCGTGTCCACGCGCGTGTGGGGGATGACCTCGTTCACCTTGCGGGCGAAGTCGCAGACGTTGAAGGTGCCTTCCAGCAAGGTGCTGGCGCGGATGGCGGACGGGTCCACGCCCAGGTGCGGGAGGACGCGGTGCACGAGCGAGTCCGCGTCGCCGAGCGCCTCCACGTCGAGGAGGTCCACCGCCTTCCGGGGCGCGGCGAAGGAGAGGAAGTCCTTCACGGGGAGCGTCCGCCACCGATCACACACCTCCTGGGGCGACAGACCGGACAGCAGCATGGCGAGGTTGAGGATGCCGCTCGACGTGCCATCCGCGTGCTGGAAGACGACGCCCGCGTCCGCCAGCGCGCGAATCGCTCCCGCCTGCCACGCCACACGCAGGCCGCCACCCACCAGGATGAGCGAACGCTTCCGTCCATCCCTGCTCTCGACGGGGCGTGAGGAAGGGGCACGCACCGCTGCTGGCGATGGCACCAGGGGAACTGCCGCTTCACGTGCGCCGACGCGCTCATGGCCACGTCGAGCGATGACCTCGGAAGTTCGTGGAACGGTGGACGAGCGAGCAACGCCTCGTTCCCCACCCCGATGAGAAATCGCGGCGGCCAGGCGCGCCATGACTCCTGGCCGGTACTGACGTGAAACGTGGGCAGGCGAAGGTGCGAACGCCCCCGTCTCCCCTCGTCGCGGGGCAGCGGGCGAAGGTGCGGACGCACCCGTCTCTCCTCGTCGCGGAACAGCGGGCCGAGGTGCGGATGGGCCCTGCACCTCTCGTCGCACGGCGGTCGACGGCGCGTGCGGTGCGCGCTCCCTCCCGCTTCGGGAAGTGGCGGCGAACGACTGTGCTTCGGCCCCCTCGTCCCCCCGGCGCGGCTCTCCACCGCGCCGTGAGCGCTTGCTCTTGAACATGAGGTAGCCAAGCGACAGCGCACCACCGAGCAGGTTCCCCGCAGCCAGTCCCCGAGAGAGGGGCGCGAGCCGCCAACGAGTGGGAGCCTTGGGCACCGTTCCCACGCCCGGCTCCCCATTCTCGTAGGCGGAGCCGGAGCCCGAGGGCTCGTCCCCCCTCGCGACTCTCGGCTCCTCGGAATCCCTGGCACTCGAAGTGATGGACGGTTCGGCTGGCATGACGCGGGCCTCCACGTCTCGACTTCGACCAGGCCGGATGCCGTGAAGACTATTTCACGGCGGGCCTGCCCCCCTCCGGCGGCACGACGTCAGCCAGGGGAACCTTGCAGCAAACGTGGGGAGCACTTGCGCGGGGTGCAACCCCGTCGCTTCCAGGGCATCGGGTATCAGCGCGGCACCTCGGACTTCGGAGCATCCCTGCCCATGCGCTCGCTCACCCGCTCCCAGTCCCCCTGGGAGGAAGTGCACTGCGTCTGTCCCTTGAACGGAGGGGTTTATCGTGGGACGCATGATGTCGCGGGCCCTTGAGCGCGAGGTGGAGCGGTGAGCCAGCGGGACACGGACTGGAAGCCCTTTGAGGACGGCGGCTCCATCGGCTGGATGGGCTCGCAGGGAGGCACCATCGCTCGCGACGAGGAGCTCGCCGGACAGGTGCGCCTCACCTACGAGGTGGACGACTCCCGCTCCTTCCACGCCCTCACCTGCTCCGTCGCGGGTTGGTTCCTGCACCACCGCTTCTTCGACAACGCCGCGGAGGCCACCACCGCCTTCGACGCCATGAAGCCCGCTCTGGAGGAGCTCCGCACGCAGCTCCCCGAAGGAGGTCCGAAGACCTCCCTCGAAGCCCGCGCCGGAGGGCCCCTCCTGGCCGCCTTCATGGCCCGGTTCTCCTGACTCGATGACGTCCAGCAGGACGCACGACAGTCCCTCGGCCCTCACACCGCCGCGCGCAGACGGGACACGAAGAACCACGCGAACACCCCGAGCAACACGAGCCACCCCGCGTTGATGGCCATGGAGCGGAGCCATCGCGCATGGGCCTGCTCGCGCTCGTACTCCTCGACGAGCTGTCGTGCGGAGACATTGCCCGAATCCAGCGCGAGGGCCCGCTTTGCATAGGCCGCCCTCTCCCAGTCCTGACGCCCTTCCCCGAGGGACGTCATGTAGACCCGGGCCAGCTCCGGGCGACTGGAGGTCCTCGCCAGCGACTCGATACGGTCGAGCCGGCCGCTCACCTCCCGCTCTTCCCTTTGGCTCATGAGGACTCGGATCAGCTCCATCAACTCCGGCTCCAGGTCGGCGTGATGCTCAAGACCGGCTCGCGGCACCGGAATGCCCTTGAGCACCCTGGCCACGGGCTCCAGCTGTTTCGCCCTGGCGGCCGCCTGGGCGGCCCGAGCCCGCGCCACAACAACCTTCGCCACTTCCTCGCGGCCCCGCGCTTCCTTCGAGGCCGTGTCCAGGAGCGAGAGCGCCGTGTCGAACTGGCCTTCCCGCAGCGCGGCCTCCACCTGCGTCAGCGTCGCCCGGAGCGCTCCGACCCGCTGTGAGGTCAGGCGAGCATGGATCGCCCGCGCCAGTGTCGCCGGGTCCGTGCCCACCGGCAGTCCCAGCTTCAGGGCCCTGGCCCGCAGCAGCTCCCGCGCCGTGCGACCCCGGCCTTCCACGAGGGAGAGGACGGTGTCCTCCAGCGGCCCCAGGTCCTCTCCGAGCGCCCCCACCAGCGCGGCCACGGTCTCCTTCTCGGGCAGCGCGGACAGGCACGCCTTCAGGTCCACGCCCTCCACTCCTTGCGCACCCAGCCCGACGATGAGCGGCACCGCCTCTGGAGCGCGGCTCGCGCAGAGCACCTGGAGCACCTCCGCCGCCCTGAGCCCGCGCAGCGCCTCCACGAGAGTCTCCGTCCTCCACGTCCGGAGCGCAGCCTGCGCCTCATTCCGAAGGGGCCCGTCCTGGTAGGCCAGCACCACCAACGCCGGGGCGGAGAGCTCCGGCCGCATGTCCCGGAGCGCGTCCTCCACCACCCGGTCCAACGTCGGGCCCGAGGCGAACAGCTGCGTCATGGGATGGCCCGGAAGGCTCGCATGCAGCGCCTTGAGCGAGTCCCGAGCCGACAGGTAGTCCTGCCCGGACTTCAGCACGGAGAGCAGGAGCGAAACGTCCTCTCCGGTCCCCACGCGCCCCAGCAAGCGCAGCGCAAACATCGGCGCGATACCGGCGCCGATTGAAGCGTCCAGCTTCGCGACCCCACCTGTCACCCAGGCGCGCACCTCCTCTCGGACGAGCGTCGCGTCCGGCCCCAGGTGCGGGAAGAGGTTCGCCGCCACGGCTACGTCCAGCTGCCCCCGGGAGTTGGCGAGGAGCAGCAGCGTCCGGGTGACGCCTGGGCTCCGGGCGGGGTCCGCGAACAACCGGTAGCTGACCAGGATGGGATTCGTGCCCACGGGCTTCGAGTCGTCCATCGGGAAGCCACGAATCAACTGACGCTGGGCGCGCGCCTCCATGATGACGCCGTCATGGAGGCGGTCCTTGTAGGGGCTCGAACCGCTGGCGCGATAGGTCAGCTCGAATTGCAGGTCGAACACCTCCACGTCGAGACGGTTCTCCAGCTCGATGGTCAGCTGGAAGATGGGCGTCCAGGCGGCACGAGTGTGCTTCCTCGCCCGGGTCGTGAGCTCCGAGACGTCCTTGATGTAGACGAACCCTTCGCTGCCCTGCGTGTACTGGCGGGCAGCGCCATCCCCGGCGGCCTGGACCTGCAAGGCCCCCAGGAGGAGCAGGGCCGCCACGAGGACTGGAGCACGCATTCCGCGAGCCTAGTTGAACTGCGCGAGATGCGGGGTTTGAGGTTGCCTGGCGTGTGAGGCGGGCGGGAGGCAAGTGAGGGGGCTGGCTGTTGGTGCTTGTAGGGAGGCGCGCCATGGCCGAGCAGGCAGCCCTGCG